>NZ_CP011883.2:2420437-2722991 GCF_000340435.2 Mycobacterium haemophilum DSM 44634 | reverse complement strand
GCTACGCGCACCATAGTGTCTCGACGACGTTTTTGGCGTCGTCCACGGGACTGCGCCGACGCTACACCCAGCCCACCGGGGCAATTGAGATCAACGCCAAACGGGGCGACGCGAGTGCTTGGGTGGGTGTCGGCTCGCCCGATTTCGTGGACGTGCCAACCGATCTGCTGCTCGAGCAGCTGTCGATGAGGTTGGGCTGGGCGCAGCGTAGGGTCGAGCTGCCGGCGGGACGATACGAGACGATCATGCCGCCATCGACGGTGGCCGACATGATGATCTACCTGGCATGGTCGATGGCCGGCCGGGGTGCCCAGGAGGGCCGGACCGCATTGTCGGCGCCCGGCGGCGGGACCCGGGTGGGGGAGCGGCTCACCGAGTTGCCACTGACGTTGTTTTCCGACCCTTTCGCTGCGGGGTTGGCATGCATGCCGTTTGTCGCGGTGGGCAATTCTTCAGAGACGATGTCGGTGTTCGACAACGGGATGGAAATCGGTCAGGTCGACTGGATCCGCGACGGGGTGATCAACGCGCTGGCCTATCCGCGGGCCACGGCTGCCAAGTTCAACGCCCCGGTCGCGGTCGCCGCCGAAAACCTGATGATGACGGGTGGGTCGACCGATCTCGCCGACATGATCGCGGGCACCGAGCGCGGCCTGCTGCTGACTACGCTGTGGTACATCCGCGAGGTCGACCCCACCACGCTGCTGCTCACTGGGCTGACCCGCGACGGCGTGTACCTCATCGAAGACGGCGAGGTGACTGCGGCGGTCAACAACTTCCGGTTCAACGAAAGCCCGCTGGACCTGCTACGACGGGCCACGCAGGCCGGTGTCAGTGAGATGACCCTACCGCGGGAATGGGGGGACTGGGCCACCCGGGCGGCGATGCCTTCGTTACGGATACCCGACTTCCACATGTCGTCGGTGAGCCAGGCGCACTAGCCGATTGCCGAGCGGTGCGTGACAGCACCGAGACCTCAGTATTGTGCGATGACCGCGCAAAAGCCGCGCTGCGGTATGTGGATGCGTTAGTTTGGACACTGGCGCACCTCGTCGCCGACGATGTCGGCGAGGTGCGCGCCCGTTTGTCCGATGCCGAGGCCGTCGAACTGACCTTTGGCATCATGCGTAACGCCAGCAACAAGTGTTCAGCTGATGCCGTGATTACTAAACAAACCTGACGTCCACCTGTTGATCTCCCGTCGGGCGTTCATCGTCGATTGGGTGCTGCCGGGCAGGCTGTCCCTTGCGTAGGGTGGCGAGCAGTTCTCGGTACGGACCGACAAGGTAAACGGTGTCGCCGGCGCTGAGCCGGGCGTCGCGGCCCGGGTGCAGCTGGACCGGCGCATCTTCCCGGGTAATCGCGATGACACGCGTTTGCGTTGACAGCTCGAACATCTGCAGCCCATCGAGTTCGCTGCCGGCTTGCACATGCATTCCGCCGATCAGAAACGAGCGGTTTCCGACCGAAAACGTCCCCAGCACCTGCAGCCCCAGCGCGGCGCCGATAAACCACGGGGCGGCCAGTTCTACGGTAGAACGAACGTTTTCGAAACCGAACCGTTGGGCTACCGCGGAGCCGAGGTCGTGGTCGTATACCCGCAGCACCAGCGGGACGCCGTCCCGTCGGTTGGCGGCGGCTTCCACCTGGTGGCCCAGCATTTCACGAAGCACGATCCCGGTCTCGATGTTGACCATGTCGTCGCGGGTCAGCACCGCTACGGCGCGGGCTTGGTCGACGCGGGCCGCTTCCAATGTCTGGCGTAACGTGGCATCCCCGAAGATCACCGGTACGTCGAGTTGGTCCGCCGTCGACAGGAAGCGGTTGTTCATATCGCGCTCGATCACCGCTACGTCATATCCGGCTGCGGTCAGATCAGTGACGACGCGGATGCCAAGCGCGCTCAGCCCGACGACGATGATGTGGTTGCGCAGGTGGCGCGCTCGCGGGCGTCCGCTCGACCAGACGAACCGACGCGACAACAGCACGTCGGCGACAAAAGCGACAAGCAGTGCGGTGGTGGTTACGCCACCCAACATCAACATGGCAGCGTACATCCGTAGCCACGTGGGCTGCTGGGCGAAGCTGAAGTCGCCGTAACCGACCGTCGTGATCGTCTCGTTGGTGAAGTAGAACGCGTCCACCCACGACATCCCGGGGTGCTTATAGCCAAAGTGCAGCAATGCCGTTGAGCCGAGTATTAAGGCACCCAGGGCGGCAATCACGGGATAGAACGCGGGATTGACTTCGCTGGGCAGGGTGCGCGCGGCGTCCAATGCTCGGCGCAGTCGAGAGTGGCGCGAACGTGTTCTAGCCTGGCGCGGAGCCTTGACGCCGCAGCGGTCCACTTCGTCGGTAGTGCCGATCATCGCCGTCCAGTCACCAGCGTGCACCTGCACATCCCGTCCCGGACACGCCACCACATTGCCGGGGGTGGTGGTGTTCTGGCCGCGAACAATCGCGACCGGGGCAAGATCGCGATAGATTTCGCGCAGCGTCGCGTCGCGCGGTGCCTCGGCGCCAAAGACCATGAATTCAATGCCGGCCGCCTCGAAGGGGTGTGTGGTGCGCGCCAGGCACGCCTCGACGACCGCCGACGCCGCGAGGGCGGCGACGTCAAAGATCGCACTCGGCCCATCGTCGTCGGCCACCGCTTCCCGCAGCACCTCGTTGGCCAACCGCGCCACCACGCGAATGTCCGGATTGGCTTTCCTCGCGAGCAAAGCGATTTCGAGATTCGTCGCGTCGTCATCTCCGGCGCAGATCACGGCGGTTGCTTCGGCGACCCCAGCTCTAGCGAGTTCCGTTTTGACCCGGGTGCCGGCGAGTTCAGGACCGAGGAGTTTGGCGACGGTTGCGCCCGCTCTCTTCAACTCTTCGATGATCGTCGTCGCCAGCGCATCGTCACCGCTGACGATAACGCGCTGGCGCATAAGCTTCGGCCCCTCCGTGGAACATTGATCTAGACAACGCCGCTAAGGCTCTTCCGACGTCAATTAGGTCGAAAACGATTTCATCGCAACACTTTTCTACAGTTGTCATAGGCAGTTACCTTGTTTGCAGTGATGTTCATTCGGAACTTGGACTTCGGAGATCTTGACTGATACTAGCAACAGAATTGCCCGTGCTGCACAGCAATAGCCTGATCATGTTGCTGAGATGCAGTCAATCAGACTGTGTCACAGCATAAATAGAGTTGGCAATATGTCGCCATTCAAATCAACCGTGTTGGTACTAAAGTTGGTTGGTAGCCAAACGTCTTGTCGGGCCAAGGATTTATATGTGACGTGCATCACTGCTCCCGATGTCAGGGCCCGGACTTTGTTACATGGAGATTAACTGAGGTTGGGAAGATGCTGGCAACATCCTGCTCCTGGCCATTCCGTCGACCGATGAAGCGCACGAAGGCGATAGGCTCTCGTCGAAGTCCACATACCGGCAAAGGGAAATTGATTCTTGACAACGACTTTGGTTGACAAACAGAGAACATGGTTGTCCTTTTCCGATGTGTGTAAGCGCGGCTTGCTCGGGAAACCGTTGATCACCGACCAGCTGCAGCACGAACGATTGTCGAATTCTGTTGCTCTCGGTGTCCTTTCGCCGGATGCGATCTCCTCGACCGCCTACGGCTCTGAACAGGTCATGATTGAGCTGCTGCCGGCAGCTGGGATGGCGGCGTTCGCATTGTTGCTTCCGATCACCGGTGTCATCCTGCTAATTCTGGTGTTGGTGGCCGCGTCCTATCGGCAAGTCGTCATGGTCTATACCCGTTCCGGTGGGTCATATGTGGTCGCACGGGACAACTTCGGGCCACGGGTGGCGCAGATCGCCGCCGCATCGCTGCTGATCGACTACGTCGTCACTGTCGCGGTGCAATGCGCGGCCGGGACAGTCGCGGTGGTCTCGGCGATACCGGTGTTGGGCCCCTACAACCTGGAAATCACGGTGGGCGTGGTGTTGCTGATGTGCCTGGCGAACCTGCGTGGATTGCGGGAGGCCGGAGTGCCTTTTGCGCTGCCGACTTACGCCTTTGTGGCCATGGTCTCGCTGACGATCGTGGTCGGACTTGTCCGTGAATTCGTTTGGGGTTTACCGAAATACGATCCGCAGCAGATTGTCGGTGCGGTGCCGGTTCATCAGGGTGGTGGCCTGGTGATGGGTGCGACGGTGCTGGTGGTGTTGCGAGCATTCGCCAACGGTGGCTCGTCGCTGACCGGTGTTGAGGCTATTTCCAACACGGTCAACAGTTTCCGTCGGCCCGAAGGTGTTAACGCGCGTCGGGTGCTGACTGTGATGGCCTGCATCCTCGCGTTTTTGCTGGCGGGTGTGGCTTGGCTGGCGCATGTCACCTACGCCACGCCCTATGTTGAGGGGTATCCGTCGATGCTGTCCGAGATTGCCCGGGCGGTCTTCGGGCACGGTGTGCTGGGCAACATTCTGTACTTTTTGGTGCAGGCGTCGACCGCGGCCATCCTCTACACAGGCGGCAACACCAGCTTCAACGGCTTTCCGGCGTTAGCCAGCTTTGTTGCCGAGGACCGTTTTCTGCCGCGCCCGCTGATGAAGCGCGGTCATCGTCTGGTGTTTTCCAACGGCATCCTGACGCTCACCGTGCTGTCTGTGGCGCTGCTGGTCGTCACCGGCGGTTCGGTCAATGCGCTGGTGCCGTTCTACGCGATCGGCGTGTTCACCGGGTTCGCGATGGCCGGCTATGGCATGACCAAGCACCACTTGACCCGCCGCGGGCCGGGCTGGCGCTACAAGCTGGTGGTCAACTTGTCGGCGGGGGTGTTGTCGACGATCGTGGTGGGAATCTTCGCGGTGGCCAAGTTCACTGAGGGTGCGTGGCTCATCGTCGTGGTGTTTCCCGTGTTGGTGTTGGCTTTGGTGCGGCTCAACCGGCAATACCGCGCCGAGGCCTCCGTTCTGGAGATGTCCCACACCACACGTCCGGACTTGGCTCGCTACCCGCGACACCGGGTCGTCGTCTTTGTCGATTCGGTTGATCTCGCCGAGATTGAGGCACTGCGCTACGCAAACGGGCTGCATGCCGACGACCTCACTGCGGTGCACTTCCTACTGGACGTCGTCCACGCCGACCGGTTGCAGCAGCGCTGGGAGCACTTTGACCACGACACGCCGCTGCGGGTGATCGACTGCCCGGATCGCCACCTGGTTCGGGCTGCGCATGAGTTGGTCGCGGAAGTGCTCAACGATCACCCAGACAGCAAAGTGACGGTGCTGCTGCCACGTCGAACATATTCGCCGCTGGTGGGTCGGTTGCTTCATGACCGCACCGCGGACAAGATCGCCCGCGCCGTCAGCCGCATCCCTGGGGCGGCGGCACAAATCGTGCCCTACGACATAGAGTCGCGGATCGCAGAGGTCACCCGCGCGGGCTGACAGCACGTCGCAAACCGCAATGGCTCCGCGTCGACGTCGACCCCACACACCAATCGTCAGATAGCCCGAGAAAGTGATGCGTTGTGACGACACCGATTGGCGAAATACCGCCGTCTTTTTCGGACAGATGTAAGCGGATCTTCCTCGGAAAGCCGCTAACCACCGATCAGTTGGACTCCGAGCGATTGTCGAACCCCGTTGCGCTCGGCGCGCTTTCGCCGGATGCGATCTCCTCGACCGCCTACGGCCCGGAACAGATCATGATCGAGTTGCTGCCGGCAGCTGGGATGGCGGCGTTCGCTTTGTTGCTTCCGATCACCGGAGTCGTCCTGCTGATTCTGGTGTTGGTGACCGCATCGTATCGACAGGTCGTCATGGTCTACGCCCGCTCTGGCGGCGCCTACATGGTCGCACGGGACAACTTTGGTCCTCGGACGTCGCAGATTGCCGCGGCGGCGCTGCTGATCGATTACGTGGTCACTGTCGCGGTGCAGCCGGCGGCGGGGACAGTGGCGGTGGTCTCGGCGATCCCTCCGCTGCGTCCGTATTACTTGGAAATCACGGTGGCCGTGGTAGTCCTGATGTGTCTGGCGAACCTGCGTGGGTTACGGCAGTCGGGCCGGGCGTTCGCAGTCATCACCTACGCATTCGTCATGATGATCACGCTGACGATCGTGGTCGGCCTTGTCCGTGAATTCGTTTGGGGTTTACCGAAATACGATCCGCAGCAGATTGTCGGTGCGGTGCCGGTTCATCAGGGTGGTGGCCTGGTGATGGGTGCGACGGTGCTGGTGGTGTTGCGAGCATTCGCCAACGGGGGAACTTCGCTGACCGGTGTTGAGGCTATTTCCAACGCGATTAATAGTTTTCGTCGGCCCGAAGGTGTTAACGCGCGTCGGGTGCTGACTGTGATGGCCTGCGTCCTCGGGTTGTTGCTGGCGGGTGTGGCTTGGCTGGCGCATGTCACCTACGCCACGCCCTATGTTGAGGGGTATCCGTCGATGCTGTCCGAGATTGCCCGGGCGGTCTTCGGGCACGGTGTGCTGGGCAACATTCTGTACTTTTTGGTGCAGGCGTCGACCGCGGCCATCCTGTTTACCGGTTGCAACACGAGTTTCAATGGTTTTCCGGCGTTAGCCAGTTTTGTTGCCGAGGACCGTTTTCTGCCGCGCCCGCTGATGAAGCGCGGTCATCGTCTGGTGTTTTCCAACGGCATCCTGACGCTCACCGTGCTGTCTGTGGCGCTGCTGGTCGTCACCGGCGGTTCGGTCAATGCGCTGGTGCCGTTCTTCGCGATCGGCGTGTTCACCGGGTTCGCGATGGCCGGCTATGGCATGGCCAAGCACCATTTGACCCGCCGCGGGCCGGGCTGGCGGTACAAGCTGGTGGTTAACTTGTCGGCGGGGGTGTTGTCGACGATCGTGGTGGGAATCTTCGCGGTGGCCAAGTTCACCGAGGGTGCGTGGCTCATCGTCGTGGTGTTTCCCGTGTTGGTGTTGGCTTTGGTGCGGCTCAACCGGCAATACCGCGCCGAGGCCTCCGTTCTGGAGATGTCCCACACCACACGTCCCGACCTGGCAAAGCATCCGCGTCTTCGGGTACTGGTCTTCGTGGATTCGGTTGATCTCGCCGAGATTGAGGCACTGCGCTACGCAAATGGTCTGCATGCCGACGACCTCACCGCGGTGCACTTCGTGATCGAAGCTGATCATGCCGCGCGGCTCAAGGAACGCTGGGAGTACTTTGACCACGACACGCCGCTGCGGGTGATCGACTGCCCGGATCGCCACCTGGTTCGGGCTGCGCATGAGTTGGTCGCGGAAGTGCTCAACGATCACCCAGACAGCAAAGTGACGGTGCTGCTGCCACGTCGAACGTATTCGCCGCTACTGGGCCGGCTGCTTCATGACCGCACCGCGGACAAGATGGCCCGCGCCGTCAGCCGTATTCGGGGTGCGACCGCGATCATCATGCCCTACGACATAGAGTCGCGGATATCACGGTTGGCGTCCGCAGGCGTAGTCGAGCAGCGAAGCGCGAACAATGTCGGCATGGCGCAGACACCGAGCTGTAGCTAGAGCGCCGGCTACATCAGCCCGATAAGCCCGCAGGCGGCTCGGGCGCGGTGAGCAGTGCCGATTGCATCGCTTGACCAAGTCCCTGCGTACTGCCATTGTGAGTACATGCCCATTATGAAAGATGACCGTCTGCAGCTGCGCGTCGATGCGGTGTCGAAGCGTCGGCTGGAGGAGGCTGCCAGCGAGGCGCACTTGAGTGTGTCGGCATTCGTATTGCAGGCCGCTAGCCGGGCTGCTGACGACCTGCTAGCCGAACGACAGACCGTCCATCTGTCGCCCGACGCGGCGGCTGCGTTCACGGAAGCGCTTAACCGTCCGGCGCGGGTGAACGAGCGGCTGGCGGCTGCGTTGCAGCGCGCACAGAAGTTCAGCTGGCTGGACTGAGTGGAGTTCTATCGGCCGACGCTGCTGGACCCGGAAAAGCATCAGCGCGAGGGGTTCGCCTCGGGCGAGCCGTCGCTAGACGAGTGGCTGCGCCGCTACGCGGGCCAGAACCGACGCGGCAACACCGCAGCAGTGTGGGGCATCGTCGATCGCGGGCACAGGGTTGTTTGCTACGCAACCTTGTCGATGACTTCGGTGGATCGAGCCGCTAGCCCCGCTCCTTTGGCGAAGGGCGCCCCGATGCAAGTTCCCGCGCTGCTTGTCGGTCGACTAGCCACCGACACGCACGTGACCGGACTTGGACTCGGCACGCAAATGGTGAAGCACATCCTGGCGACCGCGGCCGAACTGAACCTTAAGGCAGCATGCCGAGCCGTCGTCGTCACTGCACTCAACCCCGGTGCATTCAATTGGTGGCAGCGATTCGGCTTCGAACCGTTCGACTCCGAGGACTCGACAAACCTCGCCCTCTCCCTGCTGACCAAAGACATCACCGCGACCCTCACCCAACTCTGAGAAAGCCGGTCGATGCCAGGAGCATTCGACCTCTAGGGCTCATAACCCAGAGGTCGCAGATTCGAATCCTGCCAGGGGGCGCCGAACTTGCAATGCCGCTCGATGCTTCGACGGGACAATGAAATTGAACCTCGACTTGGCCAGGTGGTTTTGGCTGTGGACTGATCACAGCGCGGCACCGCGCTTTCGACGAGTCGCATCACACAGGTCCATCAGCTTGTCGGCGCAGTGCATGCGCAACGAACCGGGAAGGTCACTAGAAACGTGGCTGCAGAGATCAAGTGGACCGAAGATTTGCCCATTCCGGTTGAACGGGAGTGGCGACACTTGAACCACACCGAACTGCTCCAGCTTGCCAAGGCGACCGAGGGATTCGAGACACTGACCTTGATTCTCGGCGGTAGAGGCATCGTCGAATCGGCAACCAAGACATACCGGCCCCGCCACGTCCCGGGGCCGGTATGGAACCGACCTTTGGTGGTGTCACCAAAAATCCGCCCAGCCCCGGCGGTTGGGGTGGGATCAGCGTGGCAGGCTAGCGGTGATGCGGCGGCTGCTCGTCGCGGAGCCGACCCTCGTCCCACGCCGCGCGCACTTGCTCCTCGTCGCCGAACCTCTCCCAGTCGTCGGACGTGACGTGCACCCGCGGCGGTTTCGGCGCGGCCCGTGGTGGATGTGGGGGTTCGGTGGGCACGACGCGATTGTCTCAGTTGTTGGCGGAAAGTTCCGGCCCGCGCCGCCGTGCTGACACAGCAGCCGAGCCGCACGATGACAGGCAAGGCCTATGCGCAGAACACCATGGTCGAAGCCAGTGACCAGTCAATCTTGGCCTAGGTGGTCCAGGGCGATTACGTCCGGATGTACGTCGAGGGCAAAGGCGCCGAGACATCTAAGTCCACAATGAACGCTGACCTGACCGTGCCGAAGTTCGGGGTCAACATCATTAGTAAGGAAAATTCTCACACCATGGGAACGGCGGGGGATCTCGGAAAGGACTTCGTCACCTGATCTGCGACCGTGATGGCTCAACGCCGCTTCGCTTGCGCTCACCGGTGTGCGCGAGCTGCCGCGGTCATCTAGCGGGTGTGGCCGACGCCTTGAACACGATGACCGAGGCCCCTGCGGTATTCTGCAGCCAACGATGCAGCGGTAGCAGCTATATCCGCAGCCAGTCGAATCTAGGGGCGGTAGCTCAGTTGGTTAGAGCCGCGGACTCATAATCCGTTGGTCGCGGGTTCGAGCCCCGCCCGCCCCACGTCAGAGGGTGTATGACGTCGGTTGATGCTTGATGTTTTGGCTTCGGTTGATGGTTGACGTTGTTTCGGCTGATGCTTGACAGCTACTTCGGTTGATCCTTGACACTCCCTTAATGAGGGAGTTGAGCGTGGCTGAGCAGAGGTATCAGGCCGTGTTGGCGGTCATTAGTGATGCCCGCGCCCAGAGGTCGAATCGTGACCCGTGGCAGGCGTGGTTGGGGGGCATTCTGTGCGAACGGCCTTGATTCGGGCGCTCCGGCTGCGATGCCTGTTGGTGTCGGTGTAGTTTAGGGGTGTGTTCGAGGGTGCTTACCTGGTAACGTCGCGGGTGGACCAGTCGGAAGAGATGGAGGTGCGACGTGCCGGTCTTGACCGTCTCAGCGGCCCAGCGGCTCGATGATGAGGCAGCGACGCTTTCGATCCGGCAAATCGCGGCGTATCTGCAAGAGGCCGTTGGCCAGCGCGTTGCGGCGGCGATGGCGGGCTTGGCCGACGCGAAGCAAATCGGGCGCTACGCGCGGGAGGGAGGCCCGGAGCCGCATGGCGCGACGGAACGCCGGTTACGTGAGGGCTATAAGGTCGTCAGGATGCTCGTCGATGCCTACGACGGCAGGACGGCGCGGGCGTGGCTGTTTGGCACCAACACGCGCCTGGATGACCGCGCGCCGATCGAGGTGCTCGGTGCGGCGAACGACACCCCAGAGTTCGCCATGGTGGTACGGGCCGCACGGCAGGTCGCCAGTTTCCAGTCGTGATCGCGACGCCCGAAGAGGGGCGAATCCTGTGGCGCGTCGGCTATTACACCGACCCGCTGGGCTTCACCCCGATCGAGCTATACCAGTTCAGTCATCGTTTCGACGACTTCCACCGTCGCTTCCGCACGCTGTATTGCGCTGACTTGGCGGAAACGTATCTGCGCGAGGTGCTCGCTGACTTCCGGCCGAACCTCGACGCGATGCGCCGTCATGTCGAGCGCTACGGGCCCGCGGTCCTGCAGCTCGATGGTCCCTTGGTTGATCTGACCGACGTGCCCACCCGCCAACAGATCGAGCATCGCCACGTCGATTTTCTGCTTGAGCACGACCTGCAGCACCTCGATTTACATGAGATCACGGCGCCGGCGCCGTCCGCTTTCCCTCTCGCCTGGACGGCCACGCATGCGTCGCACTGTTCGAGGGGCGCGGCACCGCGAGCTTGGCGGGAGACCCGATCCCGCTCACCGACCCGCCGCCCGAACCGCTCACCAATGTCATCACGCCCTGGGGCCTGGTGCTTGAGCCAGCGCGGTGAGATTGCTCCAGATTGATGCGACACGAAGCACCCGGTGATAGACGTCAAACGAAACCGTTGGGCCCGCTCACTGTGAACGTCGCCTCCGTCGGGATCAATGAAGACGGCAAGATGAGTTACCGAATATTGCCGCTAGTGATCGGAATCGATGGAAATGATCAGGTTCCCATCGTTGCCGATTGGCGGCGAATACTGTTGTGGCACAGGAGCAGACGATAAACATCACGTTTGAACGCGAAGTTGCTGTTGGTAATCCGTTGGTCGCGGGTTCGAGCCCCGCCCGCACCCCTTAGAAATGCCTGACTTCGGCAGTCAAAGCGGCCATTTAACAACGGCGTGACTGCAACACGGCTCAACCGAGGGGCGAAGCGGCTGAGCTGGCAAATTTCCACAATTTCCGGTGTGGATAAACCGTCAGGTGTTTACGCTGCCTATGAGTCGTGCTGTGTCATCCAACAAGGAGGTTGGGCCACATGATTCTCCGAGCAACCCTCATCGCGACAACTATCTGGGGAAGTGTCACCAGTACGGCCCCCATGGCGGTTGCGGACCCGCCCGACACGAACTGCACGCCAGTCAGCAACAACAGTTGTGTGTATAAGAACTGCACCGACGCGAAGGCGCACAGCAGGTGCAACATTCCAGAGGGTGACCCGGCCTACTGTCCTAAGCAAGACCGCGATGGTGACGGCCTGGCCTGCGAGTGCTAGAGGACTGTCCGGATCGCCCGCACTCCGTTGGGCGTGTGCAACATCGTTGGGCTGCAAGGGCACATAAAGTGGTCTCAGGCCCTGCCATGGCAGGCCACGACGACGGAGCTGAGGGGGCTCAGTCAACGAAACCCACAGACTGACAAGGTCTCCAACGACTTCGCCGCTGCACACGGCATTATCACCCGACCGCAAGGAGGAATACCGTGCCCGACGCAGATTCCCTACAGGCCGACATCTCCGGCGTCGCCATCAATGGCGCCCCCGAACCGTGGCGCCAAGTGCTGGCACGCCACCCACGCAACATTGGCGATATCGTCAACGACCCAGCCCGCGGGCCATGGAACTCTACTCACAACGGGCAGCCATACCAAGGCACCTACGACGCCTTCGAACAACAGGTCACCGTTGCTGAACAGATCGCATGGGTGCATACGTTCAGCGACGGAATCACCCGCGACAGCGGCGACGTGCTCATCGAACTGATGGAGTTTGCTATTCAGTGGCGCAAAGCCAACGGGTTACCGACGACGGCAAAATGACTACTTTCAGCGATATCGCTGCCCACATCTCCGGCGTGAGGCTGGTGCGGCATGCGGTGCTCACCTTTGCCGGTACTTGGGCATCACCCGGCACCGGCTACCCGTCCGATGTGGTCAATGCCGCTAATCCCGACTTTGTCTTCGAGGTACCGGTGCAGGCGCCCTGGACGTTTGGGCCGATACCGCCCGGCGCGCCGTTGTCACCGAGCTACGCTCAGTCCGTCGAGATTGCCGTCACCAACGCCACGGCTTGGATCAACGCCCATCCCCAGCAGACGTTCGTGCTCGGTGGGTATAGCCAGGGTGCCGAAGCCGCGTCGCGCGTGTTGGCCGAGATTATGACCGGTTCGTTGCAGTGGGCGCGGCCGAACCTGATTGGTGGCTATACCTTCGGAAACCCATGGCGGCTTGCCGGGCACACGTTCCCGGGCGGCACCGACCCGGGTGGCCGTGGTATCGCCAGCATCAACCTCACCGCAGCGCAGATCCCCAAGGACGCGAATGGCGTTGACACGTGGTGGGATTTCGCGAATCCCGGTGACCTCTACACCACGACGCCGAACGACGTCGCCGGCGCCGACATCACCGCTGTCTATAAGGCGGCCATCCAAGTCGCCATTAGCATCAACGCCGCCGTGGCCCTGATCGCCGGGCTCACCGGGCAAGGAAGCCTCGCGCAGCAGGTCTTGGCTCTGGTCACGGATCCGATTGTGGGCGGTCCGGCGCTCATCGAGGCGATTGACCTCGCGATTGCCTTCTACGGCACCAATCCGCCTACTTTGCCGCACATTAGTTACCAGAGTTTTCCGGCGGTACCCGGACAGAGTTCGGTTGAGGTGGCCATCGGCCATCTGAACAACATCGCGGCGGGCACCCTGGCACGCACGGCGCTCTAGGGAAAGTTGACTTGGTGACGTGTACGGGTTCGGCTTCGACACGCTGGCGCTGCTAACTGCCGTGGGCCTGGCCGGTCCGCTGCTGGCGTCGCTGCCGCGCCTGCGGATTCCGGCGATCGTCGGTGAGCTGATCGCAGGGTTGGTGCTCGGCAAGACGGGTTTCGGCGTCGTCGATGACGCCAACCCAACTTTTCAGTTGTTCGCAAACATCGGCTTCGCACTGGTGATGTTCGTCGTGGGCACCCATGTCCCGGTCCGCGACCCCAAGGTACGTTCGGCAGTGCCCATGGCGTTGGCGCGCGCGGTTCTGGTCGGTGCCGTCGCGTCGGCGCTCGGTGTCGGGCTGGCGGCGGAGTTCGGCACCTGCCACGCGGCGCTATACGCGGTGCTCATCGCCTCGTCGTCGGCGGCGATGACATTGCCGATGATCGATGCGTTGCGGTTACATGGACCGCAAGTGCTCTCCGTGACGGCGCAAATCGCTATTGCGAACGCCGCGTGTATTGTGTTGCTGCCCTTGGCGATCGACTTCCGTCGGGCGCTAACCGCCGCGCTGGGTGGGTTGGTGATCACCGGCTGCGCGGTAGTGATCTTTGCGCTGCTGCGCGCGGGCGACCGCAGGGGCTGGCGTCAGCGCATGCACGATTATTCCGAGAAGCAGCGGTTTGCCCTGGAATTGCGGATCAACCTGCTTGTGCTGTTCGGGCTTTCGGCACTGGCCGTCAGCACCGACGTGTCAATCATGTTGGCGGGCTTCGTGCTGGGTTTGGTGATCGCGATGGTCGGCGAACCGCGGCGGTTGGCGCGTCAGTTGTTCGGCATCACCGAAGGGTTCTTCAGCCCGCTGTTCTTCGTCTGGCTCGGCGCCTCGCTGCAAGTGCGCGAGCTGGGTTCGCACCCGAAATTAATTCTGCTGGGCGTAGGCCTGGGGCTTGGTGGTGTACTAGCGCATTGCACGGCAAGGTTATTCGGCCAGCCGTTGACACTGGCGGTGATGTCCGCCACGCAGCTCGGCGTGGCGGTAGCGGCGGCCACCATCGGCACCGAAGAACACGTCTTGAGCCCGGGCGAGCCATCGGCGTTGATGTTCGGCGCTTTGCTGACGATCGCCGGCACATCGATCGCCGGCACGTTGGCGGCGCGCGGCCGGACTGCCGAAAATGCGGATACGCCCGTCAAGACCGGCAAGTCCACCCAAGCCGGGTGATTCATCTGGTGTTGGCATGCCGGGCGAGGAAGTCCAAAACAGCCTCGGCGAAAACGTCGTTGCGGTCGCCGGCAACCATGTGGCCTGCGCCGCCAACATCGACGAACTCGACCTGCGGAAAGCGCGAAAGGAATTGGTCAGCACGCTCCTGACTGACCAGGTCGCTCATCTGACCGCGCACCAAAAGCATGGGCACGTCGTTGCGCAGGATCGCGTCGACAGCCGTGTAGAGGCGATCGGCGTCGGTCACCTCAATTGGCGGAAGCGACGAGGTGTCGCTGATGAATTTCGGATCCCAGTGCCAGTACCAGCGATCACCACGGCGGCGCAGGTTCGTGCGCAGCCCATCAAGGTCGGTGGGACGGGGTCGTTGCGGGTTGTATTCGGCGATCATGTCCGCGACCTCATCAAGGGATTCGAACCCCGATGTCACCCGGTCAACCATGAATGCGTGCACCCGGCTCGCCCCTGATGGGTCCATGTTGGGCACGATGTCCACGAGGACGACCGCGCTGGCGATGCCGGGCGCGAGCTCACCCGCGAGAAGCATCGCGGTGAACCCGCCCAAGGAAGCACCGACCAGCACCGGTTGCGGCGGCAAAGTACGCAGCACCTCTTGGATGTCAGCGGCGAAGCTGACCACGCGGTAATCGCCTTCAGTCGACCAGTCCGATTCCCCGTGGCCGCGCAAGTCGACGGTGATCGCCTGCCAGCCACGCTCGGCGACGGCGGCGGCGGCCCGGCCCCACGAGTTGCGGGTCTGCCCGCCACCGTGCAGGAACACCACGGCAGGCGATTGTGGGTCGCCCAGGCGATCAGAAACAATGCGAACACCGCCCGGCCCGTAAGTCAGAAAAGGTTCAGGTGCCATCAGCGTCAGGGGTCATTCTGAACAGATTCAACGTGGATCTTGTTCGGAGGTCAACATCGCAATCATCTCCCGTGAGCCAGCCTGACGGATACGCCAGCCCAGCCGGGGACATAAGTGCTACATCTTTGTCGGTATCTAATCCGAAGCTAAATTCGTGGCGTGCTTTGGTGCATTGTCGTGTTGATCACGCCGACCCAGTTTGTCGCCGAGCAATTCCGGGTACCCGCTGGCGATGGGCCTTCTCGTCGAGATGCGGCCAAAAAAGTGGCACCGGGGTCGGCTTAACCGGGTGCTTCGCCTCGGCGGATACGTTGCTTTTGACCTCCCCCGGGCAGTTGCGGGACTGGGTGCAGCGCTGCTTGTGGGCATTGCCGCGACACATCTCTATATCTTGACCAACCAGCCGACGGTGACCTGGTACTTCATGGTCTACGCATATGTGATGATCGCCAGTTGCGTACTGGCTGGGGGAAGTATCGGCTTTGGCCGGAAACTACGTGTGGCACAGTCCGGTTGGTATTTCGGCAGTCTGATCTCGGTCGTTGTTCTCATCGTTGATACCGTCACTCGGGTCGTCAGTCTGCCCGGTCTCACGGCGATGACGGGGCGGTGGGACTTCGCG
This sequence comes from Mycobacterium haemophilum DSM 44634, assembly GCF_000340435.2. Lineage (NCBI taxonomy): Bacteria > Bacillati > Actinomycetota > Actinomycetes > Mycobacteriales > Mycobacteriaceae > Mycobacterium > Mycobacterium haemophilum. Next base: position 2,707,216 of record NZ_CP011883.2, on the reverse strand, counting down.
CCGGCCACAGTTGCGCTCGCCTTGGCCGGTGCCTTCGCCGCACTGCATGCGTCGGTGCTGCTGGGCATCAATGTCGCCTATCCGCAACGGCAACACTGGGAGGACTGAGCGGGGCGCCGCAGATGACCCAGACAGTGCTTGATTACCCGGTGTGGCTGCGGGTCGACCACTGGCTCAACGTTCTGTTTTTGACGTTGTTGCTGCGCAGCGGAATCGAGATCCTTTCCACCCATCCCAAGCTGTATTGGCACGACGACAGCAAGCCAGGCACCGAATGGGCGCGCTTCACCAACAAGAAAATGCCGACCGACAAGCTTTACGACACCCTCGATGAAGAGGAGGATTTCAGCTCACTGGTCGCCCTGCCCGGCCACAAGAAACTCGGTATGGGCCGTCACTGGCACTTCATCTCGGTGATCGGATGGATTTTGGTGGGGCTTTCCTACTACGTTTTGCTGTTCGCTACCGGCCAGTGGCAGCGGTACTGGCCCAATTCGTGGTCGATCTTTCCCGAGGCCTGGAACGACATCGTCACTTACATGACATTCAATCTGCCCCCGCTGGTGCCTAATGAACCGTTCGACGCCATCCAGAAGCTGACCTATGCGGGTGTTGTTTTCCTGCTCGCGCCATTGCAGATCCTCACCGGCGCGGCGCAGTCCCCGGCGATCGAGGCTCGGTTCCCGTGGTTCGTGCGGATGTGGGGTGGGCGCCAATGCGCGCGCAGTTTGCATTTCCTCGGGTTCGTGGTGTTCCTGGTCTTTATCGCGATCCACTTGTTGATGGTCTTCTGCTGGGGCTGGGGTCGGCTCAATGCTTCGATGATCTTCGGCTCCGTCCGCAATCTGACTTGGGCGACGTTGTGTACATTGCTGATCATCGGCGCGATTGTCGCCGTCCACATCGCGGCGACGGTGTGGAGTCTTCGCCGGCCGGTCCAGGTTCGTCGCATACTCTGCGCGGTGGTCAATCCCGTTCAGCGCATCCTGCTGCGGCCACTGGATTCGCGACAGAACTATCCGAAACGGATGCTGTCGTCCGACCACCGCGTCAACGGCAAACCGCCGTGTTCGATCGTCTACAAGGTGATGGCGGTACACAATTTCGTCGACTGGCGGCTGCGGGTCGGCGGCCTGGTAGAGCGGCCGCTGACGTTGGACCTCGCCGCACTGCGTGCGCTGGCCGAACCAGAGACACAACGGGTTCTGCACAACTGTGTCCAGGGCTGGTCGAGCATCGGCGAGTGGACGGGGCTCCCGATGGCTCAGCTCGCCGATCTAGTGCGGCCCTTGCCGCAGGCGCGCTTCGTGTGCTTCCTGACCATGCAGGACAGTGGCCGTGACGAACCCAGTGCGCAGGGAACCGGGCAGTTCTACGAGGTGCTGGATCTCGAGCTCGTCTACAAACCGCAAACCATCTTGGCGTATGAGATGAACGGAAAACCGTTGCCCATCAAGCACGGTGCGCCACTGCGCTTACGGGTGGAGACTCAAGTGGGCTTCAAGATGGCCAAATGGATCAACCAGATCGAGTTTATCGACGACTATCGCGGCATCGGCTATGGGTTGGGCGGTTGGCGAGAAGACAACATCCATTACGCAAAGGACGTGGAGATCTGAGATGGACGATGACACGATGGTGCGTCCCGAGCTGATCGTCTTAGATCCGGCTTCACGCCAACGAGTGCTCGAGCAGGTCGCGGCAACGCACGGTCAATGCGAGTGCTGCGGGGAAAACGACTTCGACGTCGGTCACGCCCTGTTCCTTGGATTCTTGTTTCTTGATGAGGACCACGATTCGTACCTGGTCGCGTTGACATGCCGCACCCCAGGGTGTGCAAAGCCGCGGACCGGAATCATTTTGCCCAAGAAGGATTTTCTTAGGGACGGCTGCGTTGGCCGCGACGGAAGTGCTTGGCGGTTGCAGGCGGGACGGCGGTGAAGATCGGGTGCGGCAGCTCGAATCGATCGATCAGATCCGATAGCGCGCGTAGCTCGTCGCACAGCGCATGGAATCTGCGTTCATCCGCGTCGCTAAGCAGGCCCAGCGAGCTGTAGTGCACTAGTCGCCGCAGCCGTCCGGCCAGTGCCGTGCCCCACCTGATGCTGAAGTCGTAACGTTGGCCTTCGCTAACCGGGTCTTGTTCGTCTTGCACGCCAAGCTCCTTGAGCGCCTTCGCCTGTTCGCTGAGCATTTCAACGTCATCAGCGATGTCGATCTCTGCGCGAGTGTCTTTTTGTACAGCGCTCATTGATCTCTCCTCTGGTGGATCGTGCGGCCCGGTACCGCCATACCCGAACGGCGCGCCGATTGCACCGCGATGGTCTGGTGTCGGGATCGGTTGCGGCGAGATCCCGGTGTCATCAGTGCCGGGCTCGCGGACCGGCGACGGCATACAGCGTGTTGCTCTCTCGTGACCGGCCACACCATCAGCTCGAGCGTGCTTTCCGGCGATGCTCCTAGGGCAGCACAGCTTGATACCATCGCAGCGCCGGCCATCCTCAGGCGCCGCAGCAGCGCCCCACGAGCCATCCCAAAGCAATACCCCACCTGAGGACGGCTACACCTGTCCGCACGACGTGGGCCAACGAGAGCCGCACTCAACGTTTGGCATGTGGATGGGGCGGGTAGCCAGCTTGGAGCGCGCCTCAGCCCGGCGCGCTGTTGTTACGACTATCTGGAATATCCGGGAGGACATCATGGCTCAGGCCGCTCTTAAGTCACACACCGACGTGGTTGACTTCCTTGTCAGCCAGCACGAACAGATCAAATCACTCTTCGCCGCGACCCTGTCGTCGTCCGGCAAAGACCGGGAAAAGGCCTTCGTCGAGCTTCGGCGATTGCTTGCCGTGCACGAAACTGCTGAGGAAGAAATCGTTCACCCGCGGGCCAAGCGCAAGATCCCCAACGGGGCGGCGCTAGTTGGTGCTCGGCTAGCGGAAGAAAACGAAGCGAAGAAGGTGCTGACCGAGTTGGAGAAGCTCGACGCCGACAGCGAAGCCTTCACCAGCCAACTCGCCGAACTCTACGACGCTGTCATCGATCACGCTGAACACGAGGAGACTGAAGAGTTTGCGAAGCTGGGAGAGGAATTGAGCGACGATGAGCTCGAGCGAATGGGCCGCGCCGCCGCGCTCGCCGAGGCGATCGCGCCGACCAGGCCGCATGCAGGTATCGAATCCCAGGTTGCTAACCTGCTCGCCGGCCCGTTCGCGGCAATGATGGATCGGGCTCGCGACGCCATCACAAGCAAGGGCTAGCCCGGCGTTTCGCGCGCCCAGACAGGGGTATGCCCAGGGCATGACGTCACTGGGTTACTTCCTGTCCTGCGAGGAATTCCCTCCAGATGAGTTGGTGCGCCAGGCGGTGCGCGCCGAGTCAGCCGGCTTCGAACGGCTGTGGATCTCAGACCATTTCCATCCGTGGAACGGCGAGCAAGGCCATAGTCCCTTTGTCTGGTCGGTCATCGGGGCGCTGTCCCAAGCGTGTTCGCTCCCCATCACCACCGCGGTCACCTGTCCGATCGTGCGGATGCACCCCGCCGTTGTCGCACAGGCAGCCGCGACCTGCGCGGTCCAACTCGACGGGCGATTCGTGCTGGGCCTGGGTACGGGGGAGGCGCTAAACGAGCACATCACCGGCGCGCATTGGCCGCCCTCGGCCACCAGGCGCGAGATGCTGAAAGAAGCGGTAGATGTGATCCGGAGCTTGTTCACCGGCAAGCAGATCAGCCATCGCGGCCCGTATTTCACGGTGGATAATGCCCGGATCTATACGTTGCCGGCGAGGTCTCCGCCCATCTACATTTCCGGGTTCGGCCCCCGTTCTGCTCGGCTGGCCGGTCGGATCGGCGACGGCTATCAAAGCACGATGCCGTCGCGCGAGCTGGTGTCCGAATTCCGTGACGCTGGCGGCGTGGGCAAACCCACCCAAGCCGGCTTTAAAGTGTGCTATGCCCCGACAGCCGGAGAAGCTATCAGCACCGCCCACCGCCTGTGGCCAAATGAACAGCTACCCGGCGAGCTTGCCCAGATCCTGCCAACTCCGGCGCATTTCGAGCAAGCATCTAGTCTTGTTCCCGCCTCCGCTGTGGAAGAAGCGGTGCCTTGCGGTCCGGACCTCAAACCGTACCTAGACCGGATCCGCGCATTTTCCGACGCTGGTTTCGACGAGGTATACATTCAGCAGATCGGGTCGGGACAGGGCCGCTTCTTCGACTTCTGGGAATCGGAGGTTGTGCCCGAGATCGCCGTTTGAGCCAGTTTCATCATGGACGCAACGCCTACAGCTGGTGCCGCACGTTACTTGCCTGACGATCGCGCGCTTGATTCATTGCAAACCGCGGCGGGCCGGTGTCAGGGCTGCGCACTGTTTGAGGCGGCCACCCAAACAGTATTCGGTCACGGACGGTCCGGGGCGCCGATCATGTTGGTGGGGGAGCAGCCGGGGAATCAGGAGGACCGAGCCGGTATGCCGTTTGTCGGCCCCGCGGGTCGACTGTTGACCCGGGCACTCGATGAGGTTGGCATTGATCCCGCACTGACATATCGGACTAATGCCGTCAAACACTTCAAGTTCACCCGCAAGCACGGCAAACGACGTATCCACCAGAAACCGAGCCGTACCGAAATTGTCGCCTGCCGGCCCTGGCTCATCGCCGAGATCGAGGCGGTGCGGCCGCAGGTGATCGTGTGTCTCGGCGCGACGGCCGCACAAGCGCTGCTGGGCACGGCATTTCGGATATCTGCCCAACGTGGTCAGCTCACCCAGCTACCTTCGGCGATCGATCTGCAGTTAGCACCCGAGCCGATCGTGCTAGCGACCGTTCACCCGTCGGCGGTGTTGCGCGATCGCAGCGATCGCCACGACGAAGCTTACAAGCTGTTTGTCGACGACCTGCGCGTCGCCGGTGCCGTGCCGTCAGGACGCAGAACTACTCAGGTTGCGGGCCGATAGGGCGGCAGCAAGGACCTGCGCGACGTGCATGGGCCGGCGGTCGGTAGCGAGTTCACGCATCTGGGTGCGGCAACTAAACCCGTCGGCCAGCACCAGGCTATCGGGATCAGCGCTGCGCAGCGCCGGCATCAATTTGTCTTCGGCACATGCGACCGACACATCGTAGTGACCCTTTTCAAAGCCGAAATTTCCTGCTAAGCCACAACATCCGGCGTCGAGTATCTCGGCGTCCACCCCGGCGTCGGAGAGCAGCTGCCGCTCGTGGGTGTATCCCAGTACTGCATGTTGATGACAGTGCTGCTGCACGACCGCGTCCGCGGTGATGCGCGGTGGCTCCCAGTCGGGGGCGTTGCGTGCCAAAAGCTCACCGAGAGTGTATGTCTGGCTTGCCAACCGGTGTGCATCCTCGTCGCCGTAGAGCAGTTCGGGCAGATCGGATCGAAACACCGCGGCACAGCTGGGCTCCAGCACCACCACCGGTGTGCCTGTTCGCAGCGCCGGACTCAGGTTCGCGAGAGTGCGGCACAGCACGCGTTTCGCGGTGCGGAGCTGACCGGTGGAGATCCACGTCAACCCGCAGCACACAGTGCGGGGTGGGACTTCGACGTCGAACCCGGCCGATTCCAGCACCGCGACAGCGGCCTGACCCACCTTGGGTTCGAAATTATTCACGAAGGTATCCGGCCACAGCAGCACCCGCCCTCGCGACGGCGTAGCGCGGCCTGCCCACAGCGGGATCCACCCCATCGAATAGTGCGCCAGTGGCCGCAGCCGGCGTCGATAGTGATGGAAGAGGAACTCGGCCTTGTAGGTCGCCATATCTACGTCAACCGGGCAGTCGCTGCGACAGCCCTTGCAGGCCAGGCAGAGATCCAGCGCGTCGTGGACTTCGGGGGAGCGCCATCCGTCAGTAATGACATCGCCTCGCACCATTTCGAACAGCAGCCGCGCTCGCCCACGGGTGGAGTGCTCTTCCTCACCAGTGGCGCGGTAGCTCGGGCACATCACACCCGACTCGTGCCCGCGGCACTTCCCAACACCCACACAGCGCGCCGCCGCGCGCGAAAAGCGGTGGTCGTCGTCGGTGTAGGAAAACTCGGTAGCGGGTTCGGCGGGACGGTAGTCCACTCCGAGGCGCAGGTTGTCATCGAGCCGATTGGGGTGCATGATCTTGCCAGGATTCATCCGGTTATGCGGGTCGAACAGCGCCTTGGTCCGCTCGAATGCGCCCACCACGCGTTCGCCGAACATGATCGGCAGCAGCTCGGCTCGGGACTGGCCGTCGCCGTGTTCGCCGGATAGCGAGCCGCCATACTCCACCACCAGCCGAGCCGAATCTTCGACGAACGCGCGGTATTTAGCAGCGCCCTCCGCGGTCCGCAGCACGAACGGAATGCGGGTGTGCACGCAACCCTGACCGAAATGTCCATACAGCGACGCACTTTTATAGCCGAAACGGTCAGCAGCCGGCGGAAATCCCGCAGATAGTCCCCGAGTCGGTCCGGCGGTACGGCGGCATCCTCCCATCCCTCATGCGTTTCGGGCTCGTTGGGTGGATAGGCGGTGGCGCCGAGGCCCGCTTCGCGGGCACTCCAGACTTCCTTCTTCCGGGTGGGGTCATCGAGCACAGTGGCGTCGGTGTGCACCCGTTTCTGTAGAGCGCTGATCACCGACTTGGCTTTGCGGTCCGCCTCGTCTTGGCTGTCACCGTCGAGCTGTATCATCAGCCAGGCATTGCCATCCGGCAACTGACGCAGGGCCTTTTCGGCCAGCCGTTGCGAGTGCTCTAGCTCGACCAGGCGGTGATCTAGGCCCTCTAACGCCGACGGATTGTGTTCGAGTACGGCTGGCACCACGTCCGCGGCCGCCGCGATGTCGTCGAAGCCCAAGACCGCGAGCGTGGTCGCGGCCGGCCGGCGCACCAGGGCCAGTTCCGCGTGCAGCACCGTCACCAAGGTGCTCTCGGAGCCGACCAGGGCCTTGGCGATGTTAAAGCCGTTCTCCGACAACAACGAATCAAGGTTGTAGCCCGAAACCCGCCTCGGGATGTGCGGATAGCTGGACCGGATATCGTCGGAGTAGCTGTCGGCGATGGCCTTGAGGCCGCGATAGATCTCGGCCCGCCTACCGTTTTCGTTCAGGATGGCGATGAACTCGTCGTCGTCGGTCTGGTCCACCCACATCCGCACCCCGTCGTAGGTGAGCACTTCAAGGCGTCGCACCGAATCAACCGTCTTGCCATACGCCTGGGCGCTCGAACCGCAGGAGTTGTTGCCGATCATGCCGCCGATCGTGCAGCTGACGTGGGTAGACGGTTTAGGACCCACCATCCAGCCCGACTCCTGCAGCTGCTCGTTGAGCTGATCGAGCTTGATACCGGGTTCTACCACGGCGACACCGGCTTCGGTGTCGACGGAGCAGACCCGGGTGCAGTATTTGCTCCAGTCGATCACGACTGCAGCATTGCAGCACTGCCCGGCCAGACTGGTGCCGCCGCCACGAGATAGCAACGGCAGGTCGTGCTGGTTGCACACCCGGACCGCCTTGGCGGCTGCCTCAGGGGTGCGTGGCAACACAACGCCGATGGGCACCTGCCGATAGTTGGAGGCATCAGTGGCATAGGTCGCACGTGAGCCAGGGCCGAATCGGATCTCACCGTCAACGTATTCACGCAAATCGGCGGCTGCCGCTTCAAATAACGTTGGCGTTCGGTTTGACCGAGTCGTGATCATGTGAATTCTCCGTCGAAATCTCAATCGTCTCGGTATTTTTCGATATCACGGTTGCGAAGCATCAGCCCATGACCCGGTGCGTCCGAGTTGGGGCGAAGCAGTCCGCCGATGGGTTGCGTCGTGCCGTCGAACGCCATCAGCTCGATGCGGGCGTGGTCGTGGAACCACTCCAGGTGCCGTAGGTTGGCAGTGGCAGCGCCCACGTGTAGGTGCAGGTTCGGTGCGCAATGCGCCGAGATATCCAGTCCGTAGCAGCCGGCCACCGCGGCAACCCGCAGCCATTCGGTGATCCCCCGCAGCGTGACGCGTCGGCCTGCAGGCAGTCCACCGCGCCGGCCTGACACATCCGGCGGAAGTAGGTGAGGTCATATCCATACTCGCCGGCAGCCACGTCGGCGGTCACTGCGTCACGAACGGCGTGCAACCCGTCGAGGTCATCAGAGGAGACCGGCTCCTCGAACCAACGCACGTCTAGATCGGCTGCGGCGGCCATGATCCGGATGGCTTGCTTGCGTCCGTACGCGCCGTTGGCGTCGACATAGAATTTAACGGTGTCGCCGATCGCGCCTCGGGTCTGAGACATCCGAGCCAAATCGCGGTCAGGGCCGGTGCCCCAGGATTCGCCGATCTTGATTTTCACCCGAGGAATCTGCAACCGATCGGTCCAATCATGGAGCTGAGCAGACAGCTGTTGTGTGTTATAGCAGGTGAACCCGCCGCTACCGTATACTGCAACCGCGTCGCGCACCGAGCCGATCAGCCGGTGCAGTGGCAGCACCAATAACCGAGCCTTGAGATCCCACAGCGCGACGTCGACGGCCGAAAGCGCTTGCCCGCCGATCCCTTGCCGTCCGACATTACGGAGCGCCTTGACCATAGCGTCGGATGCCCCGGCGACGTCTAAGGCGCTGCGGCCGATCACGTGGTCGGCCAACACTCCATGGATGACGGAAACGCACGCCGGACTACCGTAGGTCCAGCCAGTTCCGACTTCGTCGCCGCAATAAGCCTGCGCAACAACCATTGTCGTGGCATCCCAGCTTAGTGTGCCGTCGGCCTCGGGTGCATCGGTCGGGATGGTGTATGCCGTGGCGGTCAGACCGGTAACCGGCTAGGTGTCGGTCAGCGATGCGGGTTGGGGCATGGCCTTAGATCACCCGTCAACTTTTCTTGTGGGGCAGGAACTCCTGCGCTTTGGTCCTGAGTCCTTCCTTGACGAACCCCACCCGGTCCTTATCGCCGGCGAGTACCGCGGCGCTGGTGGCCTTGAATTGGTCCCAGGTGGCATGCGGCGGGATGGGGGGCATGTCGGGGTCGGTGTAGACGTCCAATACCGTTGGGCGGTCCGCCAACAGTGCGTCGCGCCAAGCAGTGGAGAGCTCTTCTGGGTCTTTGATGGCCATCGCGTTAAGTCCCAGGCTGGCTGCAAAGCTAGCGTAGTCAATGTCGGGGAGTGCCTGGGATTCCACGAATTTCGGTGCACCCGCCATGGCGCGCATTTCCCAGGTGACCTGGTTGAGGTCGTTATTGTGTAGGACCGCTACGACCAGGCGCGGATCATCCCAATCTCGCCAGTACCGTTTGATCGTGATCAGCTCGGCCATCCCGTTCATCTGCATGGCGCCGTCGCCGGCGAACACGATGACCGGCCGTTGCGGGTGAGCGAATTTGGCGCCAATCCCGTACGGAACCCCAGGGCCCATGGTTGCGAGATTGCCTGACAGCGAACCTCGAACGCTGCCGCCGAATCGTAGATTGCGCGCATACCAATTGGCTGCTGACCCGGAATCAGCTGTGACAATGGCGTTGTCGGGTAGCTGGGGGGAGAGTTCGGAGAACAGCCGCAGCGGGTTGATCGGGTGGGCGCTGACCATCGCCTCCTTGTGCATGGTTTCCCACCAGCGGGAGACATTGGCCTCGATGCTCTTCCGCCACGCTCGGTCGGTTTTGCGGTTCAGATACGGAATCAAGGCGCGCAGTGCGGCCTTCGCGTCGGCCACCAGGTTGATCTCGTAAGGGTAGCGCATGCCGATGAATCGACCGTCGATGTCGATCTGTACCGCGCGGCATTGTCCGAACTTGGGCATGAACTGGGTGTAGGGGAAGCTGGATCCCACGGTGAGTAGCGTGTCGCAGTCACGCATCAACTCGTAGCTGGGCCGGGTTCCCAGTAGTCCGATAGATCCTGTGACCCAGGGAAGTTCATCGGATAGCACGTCCTTGCCCAACAACGCCTTGGCCGCTCCGGCGCCGAGTAAGTCGGCGACTTCGATGAGCTCCTCGCGTGCGTCGCGGGCACCAGTTCCTACTAACATGGCTACCCGGTTGCCCTCGTTGAGCACGTCGGCTGCCCGGGCGATGGCCGTGTCGTCGGGGGCGATCGCGGGCCAGTCGATGCCGAGGCTGGAGGGCACCATCTTGAATGCGTGGGTAGGTGCCGAATATGGCAGTTCTTGCACATCGGCGGGAATGATCAAGGCCGTCGGGCAGCGCTGAGCCAACGCAACGCGGAAGGCGCGATCCAGTACGTTGGGTAATTGTTCTGGAACAGTGACCATTTGGACGTAGTCGCTGGCGACATCTTTGTACAGACTTAGCAGGTCGACCTCTTGCTGGTAGGAGCCGCCCATGGCGCTGCGGTTAGTCTGCCCGACAATGGCCACCACCGGAACGTGGTCGAGTTTGGCGTCGTAGAGGCCGTTGAGCAGATGGATCGCGCCAGGACCCGACGTGGCCATGCATACCCCGACCCGGCCACTGAACTTGGCATAGCCGACCGCTTCGAACGCGCTCATCTCCTCATGGCGCGCTTGAATGAACGTCGGGTGGTTGTCCGCGCGGCCCCATGCGGCGAGGATCCCTTTGATGCCGTCGCCGGGAAACGCGAATACGTGCTCAACATTCCACGCCCGTAACCGCTGCAGCAGGTAATCAGCGACATCTTGCTTGGACATTAATCCCTCCTAGCAGAACAGCTTTCATGCTGAGTCCACAACCGTCACTAGTGCCATCGACGTGACCATCCCGCAGCCACCCCGGCAGCAACGGCAAGGGCAGCGGTTGCCGCGCCGCCGAGAAGTCCGTGATGGTGGGAGGCCCACAGCTGCCCACTGCGTCCGGTAGACCGGTCATCGAAAACACCGTGCGGGCCGTAATCGTGACCGTCGCTGTCGTCAGCGGGTTCCCAGATGTTGGCTGGCTGTTCGGGCGGGCGCACCTGCTCGGTTTGCTGTGAGTCAAAGCCGGTGCGGGCTAGGTAGCGATCCAGCAGGCCGGGTGCTATCGCATTGGCCGCCAACGTTCCCGCCGTGCTTCCACCCACCCAATATTCGCGTCGCCGAGGATGATTCGCGGCGTAGAGCACCGCCCGCGCAGCGACTTCCGGCTGGTAGATCGGCGGAACCGGTTGGGCTTGGTGGGGTAGCCGCGACAATACCCAGGAGAACTGTGGGGTGTTGACCGCCGGCATCTGGATCATCGTGACGTGAACGTTGCTGTGGTCGTGCAGCAACTCGCATCGCAGCGCCTCATGAAAGCCCTGAATCGCATGCTTGGCACCGCAATAAGCGGTTTGGAGCGGGATGCCCCGGTAGGCAAGTGCCGAACCGACCTGCACTACGGTGCCGGCGTTTCGAGTTTTCATCCGCTGCAGCGCGGCCATGGTGGCATAGACATAGCCAAGGTAGGTCACCTCGGTGACCCGCCGATACTCCGCGGGCGTGATTTCGCAAAATCGGGAAAACACCGACGTGAAAGCCGCATTCACCCACACGTCAATCGGTCCGAACGCTCGTTCGGCCTCCTCCGCGGCGGCCCTGCACGGCTCCGGTTCGGCCACATCGGTGGGTATCACGCATGCTTTTCCACCGGCGGCTTCGACGTCCTGGGCCGCGGCGTTCAGTCCTTTCTCGCCTCGGGCAACCAGACCGACCTGCGCGCCGCGCGCGCCGAATGCGATAGCTGTTGCCCGCCCGATTCCGCCACTGGCGCCGGTGACGACGACAGTCTGACTCGCCCTAGCCGCCTTGACAGATCCCACAGCTCTTCGAGTACCCGCAATCTTGGCCGTTACTCACTGGAAAGACACCGGACAACCTGAGCAACGACGCTCGCTGCTACCGCTGCGCGTGTAAGACGTTGTGTCGTTGCGCCCTAGGCACGCAGGAGAATCACATAATTGGTTTGGTCCGTGGCCGCAGCAAACCGACTGCTGACGTCGGCTCAGTTGACCACATTCCAGAACGCTTTGACGTAGTCGGCCTTAACGTTGGCGTACTGCAAGTAGTACGCATGTTCCCACATATCAACTTGCAGCAGCGGGATGATCCCAAGCGGCATTCCGCCGTCCGGCGAAAGATTCTGCCACCAGATGGAATGGTTCACGTGGCCGCCGAGATTGAACGCCAGGTCCTTCTCATTGAGGAAAGTGGCGCTGTGGTCGCCTTTTTCGCGGGCTTCGGCGAGCTTGGCCAACGCACCTTGGCGTCCTTAACGTAGGTGGCGTGGTGTCTTCCGTGGTGAATCTCGTTGATCTGTCTCGAAATGTGCGGCTCAAGCGCTCCATAGTAATAGTCCAACTCGGGTAGCACGTATTCGGCCATGAGCGTCCTTTCAATTTCGAGGCGTCAACGGTGTGAAAGATCTTGCGTGCTTCGTCGCCCGGGTTGTCCAAAAGCCGCCTCCGGCTGATGTACTGCTCGGCGTGCCAGTTGGCGCCGGCGCGTGAAGCCAGGTTTCGACGTCGGGACCGATGACAACCGCGTGATCAGGAGCGAGCAGCGCTCCGGTGGCCAGCTCCTCGAGGTCTGGCGGTACCGCGCGCACGCGACGGTAGTCGCCTTGCAAAGCAAGTAGCTTCGCCGTGAACAGAGGTAATCGGATACCGTGCGGACCGGTGATGGTACGGGGCGTGTGCGTTTGACCGAGAGCCGCCTCGACGAGAACATCAGCGACCGAGTCGGCAGCTATTGGTTGGATGAGCCAATCTTGGACGACGACTTGGTGCTCGTTGCAGGTCACTACTGCGCGGTTGGTGGCGAACTCGTGGCAGTGCGTGGACTTCACGATTGTCGCCGGTACCGGGCTGCTGAGCACAACGTCCTCGGCCGCCCGCTTAGCTACGTAGTACGGAAAGCTGTCAAACACCGCCTTATCAGCGCCAGCAATCGTCAACACCACCAGCCGCTGGACTCCTTGCGAGGCGCAGGCGCCCACGATATTGCGCGAAGCTGCGGTGAGTGTGTCGGTGATGGCTAGGTAATCATCGGCCGGCATGGGGGCGGATACGTCGATTGCGATGTCAACGCCTTCTAGGGCCTGCGATAAACCGGTCCCAGTGATCACATCGATTCCGTAGGTGCGGGCAATCTGGACCACCGTGACATCGCGGCCCCTCAGCCTGGCAATGACCCTGGATCCGATGGTGCCGGTGGCCCCGATTACAGCGATACTGGTCGTGACGTCACCCCGTTTTGCTGTAGTTGTCGGGTAGATCGGCTACCCGGGAAAACTCCGTTTAAACGGATTCCGTTGACGCGAGACGGCGTCGCCCGATCACCGATGCCTCGACTACGGAAGCCTTGAACGTCTACTGGGAGCGTTTGGCGGACCGCCCCATGGGAAACCGATAGGTGCGGATGAGCCGATCGGCAATGGGGCGACGTACCCAGACGAATTCGCGACCGACGAGCGCAAGCTCAAAACACCGAGAGGGAGGATCGACACATGGGGGATCACAAGAGCGGGCCAGAAGAAGCCGTTAAAGGCGTCGTCGAGGGTATCAAGGGCAAGGCCAAAGAGGTCGGTGGAACGGTGACCGGCCACGACGATCTTGCCCGGGAAGGCAAGGCGCAACAAGATAAGGCTCATGCTCAGCGTGACGCGGGCAAGAAGGAAGCCGAAGCCGAGTCGGCGCGCGGCGGCGCAAAAGCTGCTGAAGAGCGTCAGCGGCAACACCAATAGTTCGTTCAGGAGATGGGTCCGGCCCGGTTATGGGCCGGACCCATCGAGGTACGCGCAGGCGATTTCCTAGCTGCTCGGCGGAGGTGGAGGGCGGTCGGAATGCATGTCGTGCGGAGGATGTTTCCTTCTTGCGGACCCGGCGGTGTACGTATATCAGCCAGGTTGCAGCGGCCGTTTTCTGGCCAACGCAATTCCGCGCCGAGGCCGAGTGGCGGCTGAGATGGTGGGGTGCTACCCGTCTGACGAAGATGACAAACGCCAAACTGGCTGGCCCCGAATGGCTTACACGTGGTTCAGGGTGACCACGAGCGGCCGGTGATCCGAAATCGGCATCAGCTCAGCGGCCGCCGCGACGCCGCGCAGACAGCGGTCATCAGTGAGGATGTGATCGAGCTGGCGGTCGGGCGCCTGCGCGGGAAACGTGGCTGCCACCGCCAGCTCCCGCATGCCTGACCAGCGGCCTACCGCCCTGGGGGTCATGTTGAGGTCGCCGGTCAGCAGCCGTGGACCCGGAAAGCCGCGCAGGTCGTGAACTAGTCGTCGCAGCTGGCGCCGATTCCAGCCGGGCACGAAGGATAAGTGGGTATTGGCTACGGTGAGCGCGCCCAACGGGGTTCGCAGCTGCGCGATGACCGCCGCTCGGGGTTCTTCATTGACGACCATTATCCGGTTGGCTCCCGGCAAATACATGGGGAAGCGCACCGGAATCCGCGGCAACCGCACTACCTGCCAGCTGGTGACCGGAAAACGGGACAGCAGCGCGATCCCGTACGCAGCGGTCCCGGGTTGCTCACGGCCGGTGGCGGCCATCCAAGTCGCTCCTAGGGTGCCGGCGATCGCCGCAACGAACCGGTGCTCGACGGCTCCCATGGCTTCGGCCGCCGTCGCAGTCAGATCGGCTCGATCGGAACGCGGTTGCTCAAGGTCGACCTCTTGCAGCGCGAGCACGTCAGGATCAAGGCGATGCACGCAGTCCCGTAGCCGCGCGGGATCCACCCCGTCGCCGATGGTGCGGCCGTGCAGGATGTTGAAGGTCGCCACGCGCACGGGTGCTGTCATCTAACAGACTCCGGGTACCCCTTCATGGGCTGACGGCATCAACGTGCGCCTCGGCGATCCGGGCTGCCACGAGATGGGCTTCGGCTAGCAGCGCAAGCCGCTGCCGGCGTTCGGCGGTACGACCCGACGCGGGCAACGGCAACTCCAATCGCGCCGACTCCAGCCAGTGCCGCACTAGGCCCGCCGCCATGAGGAACCTCTCGCTGACTTCTCCAATTGGCTAAGGCGGTGCGGGCATCCATGAGGGGCCCGGGTCGGTGTCTCGGTGAATGCCATAACCGGCGGCCTCAAAACGGGCAACCAAATCGACGTCCTCGCCGGAAGTCAGCGTCCGAAAGCCGCCAACCTGCCAGTACGCTCGGGCACTGAAGCCCATATTCGCGCCGTGAAGGTGTTGATGGTGGTTGTCGTCGCCGGCTTCGTAGGTCTGCACATAGCGGTCGGCAACACCGACGGAATGCTGGTGACAGTCGGCGACGCGCACCACACCCAGGACCATGTCCTTGTCCAGCTCGAGCTGACGTAGCAGCCAACCCGGATCAACTCGGCTGTGGGCGTCGCTGGTGTCCAGGACCACCACGATCGTGACCGGGATCGGCACGCACACAGCGGCGGTCAGCACTGCGCGCAGGCATGTCGGCAGATTCGCTTGCGCATTGTAGGCCGGGATGACGTTGGCGGCCCGGTGATAGAAGCGCAGTACAGGCGCTGACACAATTGGCGATTGCCCATTCCGCCGCCACTTAAACAGACGGCAAACACCATCCAGCCGGCCGGGTTGTCGGCCCTAGTGGTGGGGTATGACTTATCTAGCATGGCAACCACCGAGACACGGGCAAATGCAACGGTCTCACGCGCACAATTGCGGGAGGCGTTGCGTGGCGCTGCAGCGGCGCTCAAGGAGAACGGGCCGCGTTTCGCATTGGCCGGCAGCTATGCGTTGTGGGCTTACGGCGCACCCGAACCCAGCCACGATGTGGATCTGGTGGTCGCCGAATCCGAGGTTGCGACCGCGCGCGCCGCGCTCAGTGATGCGGGATTCTTTGTCGAACACCCGCCGGAAGACTGGTTATTTAAGGCTCGCAGCGGCGATACGGTCGTCGACGTCCTGCACCGCATCAACGGAGTTCCCGTGGATGCGCGCACTCTGGACTGCGCCGAACGGCGCGAAGTGCTAGCAATCACGATGCCGGTGCTGCCGCCGACCTTCGTGCTGATCCAGAAGCTGCGCGCCCTGGGCGAACATCACTGCGATTTTGCGAAATTGCTGCCTGCCGTGCGGGCCATCCGCGAACGGTTGGACTGGGCTCGCATCAGAGCAGAGACGGCCAGCAACGACTATGCGGTCGCGTTCTTGGTGTTAGCTGACCGTCTAGGCCTCACCCGCTGATGCTCAGTGGTTGCGCAATTTGGCGATCAACTTGTCTTTCGTTAGTCTTGAATATCCAGATATACCAAGATCTTTCGCGCGTTTCTTCAGTTGTGGCACCGTCCAGTCGGTATAGGAACCGGACGTGCCGCCCTTGCTCCCGACTGCAGACTTACCCTGGGCGGCAGCTGCGTTGGAAATCCGCGCCGCTTTTTCTTTAGAATTGCCTTCCTTACGTAAATCCTGGTAGAGGCGCTCATCCTTGATCGACGGATTCGGCACGATAGTCAACCTCCCATGCGTGATCGGACACCCCTTCGAGGGTTGCCCCCTCCTAACAACCGTCAAACACGTTCAGTGAATCGCTAGGCCGGTACCAGATCTGTACTTCGCTGCCAGCAGCGGTGTTGCGCGAGCGCGGCCGCAAACTCGTCAACAAACACCTCGGGCAAGTTGTCTGCGGCGGCAGTAGTGGTGATGATGGCTTCGTCGCTGACAACTTCGGGATCGTCGGCGAGGCGGCTCTCGATCCGTGCCGTGCGAAGCAGGTCGATGCCCGCGCCGAACGCGCCGATCGGCTTCAGGTGCTTGTAGGCCTCGATCACGAAGTGCACGGCATAGCCATCGTCGGCAAGCGTGTCTACCGACTGCGGTCCGCATGCCACCAGGACCGCGTCGTAGAGTACCGACGCCGCCGTCGTGAACGCCCGATCCACAGGTAACTCACCGCTCGATCGGCCACTCAGAGCGCCGCCGCCAATGGGGGCCAGAACTTCCACCACCGCCCCATGCTGCCGAATCAGCTCGGTAAAGCGCTGCACCCCGACGACATCCACACCATGCGCGGCCAGCAGCGCGACCTTGCGGGACACGATGGCGTCCCCGGTATCAGCGATTTGGGATAACGCCGGTGATGCGGGGGTGGTGTCGTCGACCGACTCTTCGGGCGGCTCGGGCAGCCCCAGTTTTGCTGCCACCTGGGTTGTTGCCAGCTCGTGGTCGACGCGAGCGAGTTGTGCCACCACAGCAGAACGGATCTCGGATACCTCGACCTTGCCGAGTTCAAACGCGAACGCGGCGACGATATGGTTGGCTTCGATCGCCGACATGCTCTTCCAGAACATCCGCGCCTGACTGTAGTGATTCTGGAAGGACTTGGTCCGCTGTCTCAGCGTGCGCCCGTCGACCCGCTGGGTGTAATGGCGGAACACGTCTGCGTCGGCCTGGGAAATTGTTGCCCACCAGGTCGTAGTTGCCCCGTTCGGTGTAGAACTTGGTGGCGAAACCGCGTACATCGCGGACGGTATCGGCCGAACCGCGCGATCCAGCCACCGTGGAGAACCGCACAAACACCGGCGTCTGGGTACCCGGGGTGGTCAGAAATCTCGCCGCCGTGTACTCGGCCGGCCAATCGTCATACGGTTCGAAGAAGCCGTAGCCGCCGGCTCCGCGCGCATGAACCACGCGTTCTGGAATGCGTTCGTGATCGAAGTGGGTGATCTTCTCACGGGCGTGAAAGTCCTCCAGCAGAGTTGGCCCTCGATCACCGACTGCCAACGAATCATCAGTGTGATCAACCCGGACGCCTTGCTGGGTGGTCAGATTGCCGATATCGCGGCGGACCCGCGACGGCTCCAGATCTCGCTACTTCCCGTCACGGTGGGGTCGGCCTGCATGTTTGTTTATCCCTCCGATTCACTACGGCGGTGCCAGACTTTCGGTCACTTGGGGGTACCATCGTTCATCCAGCCGAAACGTGGAAGCAGAGTCGCGCACCTCTTGACCGCTCTGCTGGCCGCACGCAACGATGACGTCGAGAACGCGCGCTCTGGATTGCCCTGTGTGGCCTGCTGGAAAGGCCGATGCTTCACGGTTTGGCTGGCACCAAATCGGGTACCCGGATCCTGTCGCGGAATATCTTTCGCGTGCCTGTGTGAAAGGAGTTCACCAGGTTCGAAGGGAGCCACAGTGAGAATTGCGTTCGTCAGCGGCGATGACCTTGTCGGTGAGGAAACCGGCTCGCTGTGCAGCGCGCTGGCGGCACAAGGGCATGACATTATCTCCTATGTCAGGCAGGGACGTCGCCACGGTCAGGGAAGTTGCCACGGTGCAAGCGCCACCCACGGCTATCAAGTCGTCTCGACGTGTGTCGGTCCTAATGTGGGGATGCCTGCCCGCGACGTCTTGCCGTTTGTCGGGGACTGGGCCGCCTCCCTCGCGGGCTTGTGGCTGGTGGAGCGACCTGACGTCGTGCACGCGCACGGTTGGCTCGGCGGCTTGGCGGCTCAACTGGCCGCGCGGCGGCAACGCATCCCGACGATCCAAACCTTCTGGGGTCTGGCCGCCACATCGCAGTTGCGCTCCTTCGACGGCCTGGTTCGACAGACCGAACGTGAACGCATCGAGCCGCTATTGGCGCGTAATGCGACTTGGGTGACCACAGAGAGCGCCGCGGACGTCGACGTGCTGGCCAGGTTACGTCATAGTCGGACGCGATTGTCGGTTTTGCCGGGCGGTGTCGACATCCAGCGGTACACACCGGTCGGTCCGGCGCTGGCCCAGAGCGACCGTCATCGCGTTCTCTGCTTAGCATCGAACCCACTGTCGTGCAACGGGTTCGACATCGCAATTCGAGTGATCCGCGGGGTTCCAGGCACCGAGCTTGTGATCGCGGAAACTGCCGCTACTGACCACAGACACGACCGGGCGCGGGCCGAACTCACACGCCTTGCTGCCGAGCTTGGAGTAGCCGACCGGGTCCGTTTCGTAGGCACGGTCGCGGGTGACGAGCTGCCGATGTTGCTGCGATCCACCGACGTGGTTTTATGCACACCGCGGCAGCCGCCGCGCGCGACAACGGTGTTACAAGCCATGGCCAGTGGAGTAGCAGTGGTCGCGCTGCCCGTCGGTGTCCTGGTCGACGCCGTCGTGCACGGCGTAACTGGGCTAGTGCTGTCAGCGGGCAATCCCATTGAATTAGCCATTGCGTTGAAAAGACTTTGCACACAACGGTTTTTTCGCGAGAGCATGGGCGCTGCGGGTCGGAGCCGCGCACTATCCCGCTTCACCTGGGACAGGATCGCGCTCGAGTCGCAGACTATATATAGACAACTCAGTGCGAAGTACTCGTGGCAGCCTGTGCTACAAGAAGTACGGTGACCTAATGGGACGTGCTGCGGGGAGGCGTAGCCTGTCCCGATGGCACGAACAATTCCGCACCTGCAACAAGGACGACGCGGGGCTACAAGCCCTATCCGTTGACGGGCGCGTCTGATCGTTGGGCATCCGTTCCACTGTGAACGGGCCGTGGTGCGCGCTCGTCATGCTTCTTGGGTATAGCCGGGTTGTCTCCGCGAGGGACGCGAAGATACGCTGTCAGCAGTAGTTGGTCGAACTCTGATTGGGCGCTGAAAGCGGGTCCGGCGCCGCGGAAATCTTTACAGATCTGTTCGGCCAACAGCCGCAGCTTGACGTTGGCTTCCTGAGACAGCCATTTGAGCAGGTTGAACGCTGCGTCGTCGGTTATGCCATAGATCAGCATCAACATGCCCTTGGTCTGCTCGATGCTGGCGCGGTTTTCGGTGATCTTGGCTAGCCGCGCTGTGACGATGTCCTCGTGCACTTGTTCAGGCAGGGTCGAAACATCGATGTAGAAACCATGCGTTCCGATCGCTGCCCCTTGGTCGTCGAAGAGCTGATCACCAATCACGACGACGTGGTGCACATTTCCGCGGGTGTCGACGATCCGGTGGCGGGTGCTGAACGCCTTATGTGTGTTTAGGATTTCGTTAATGGTGGCCGCTACCTGACCGCGGTCGTCGGGGTGCTTGTGAGCGAGAACCAGTTCGGTAGTAGGGACGACACTGCCGGGCTCGTATCCGTGCATCTGCTGCACCTGTTCGGACCATTCCCACCGTTGATCGGTGAAGTAGAAGCGGAACCACCCCACCTGTTGCGGTGCGTCGCCAGCGAGGGCCTGTTCGACATCGGCCGACTGGCCGTTGAGCTTCCAATTCATCGTCGACCTTGACTCCTCGGGTCCACGTCGCTGCGGAGACTGACCATCACATCAGCGCACCGTCAGACGAACACCTATCGCCCCGGATACCCGCTCGATAGCGCCATCGGGACAAACAGTGCTGGCTACTCAACGCCAAGGACGGCTGCCGAAGTATCTAGTTGAGGGAACGCCGGTGTAACCATTATGACGCGGTCGTCAACCGACATCGCAGTGCCGATCTGTCCAAGCCCCTCTAGCCGTGCGGGTTGCGAACGCTGGCACATCGGCGGCCAGCAGCCCAGCGTGTCGATCCTTCTATTTGTTAAGGTGGGCTGCTGACCGCCGCGGCCTGCTTAATTTGCTGCGCAAGCCACAGTCGATTAGGCGTCTTCGATTAGGCGTCTATGACTTCGTGTTCGGTGTTGTTGATGGCCTGGTGTCCGTCGCCGCCGCGATCGACGGAGATCTTGCGCGGCTTAGCCCTTTCGGCTACTGGTATCGACAGTCTCAGGACGCCTTCTTCGTAGGAAGCCGCGATCCGGTCGGTGTCAAGGTTCTCGCCGAGCAGTAGCTGACGATTGAATACGCCGCGTGGCCGCTCGGCAGCAAGCATTTCCCGATCGGGGTCGACTCCTGGGCGCTCGGCCCGCACGGTGACTACGTTGCGTTCGATGTCGATGTCCAGCGAATCGGCGTTAATGCCAGGAAGGTCGAACTCGACGACAAATTCTTCGCCCTCACGCCAGGCGTCCATGGGCATTACTGCCGGACGGGCAGACGTTCCTAGCACTTGCTGGGCGAAGCGATCCAGTTCGCGAAATGGGTCAGTACGCATCAGCATGGTGGTCACCTCACACTCCAATCTACTGGGATAAGCCATCTATTATCTGTGTATGATGGCATAGATTTGATATAGCACCATCAATATTTCAATGCAAGTGTGATAGACAAGTTTTCTGTGTAGGTAGCGGAGGAATGTTTGATGGCTGGTCGCAGTGATACCATGGGTTCGCCGGCACCCGATCATGGCGTATATGGCATCTCCGTCGCCGCAGAACTTTCTGGCATCCCGGTGCAGTCGCTGCGGCTCTACGAACGTTACGGGCTACTCAGACCGGCTCGAAGTGACGGCGGAACCCGGCGCTATAGCGCCGACGATTTGGCTCGGTTGCAGCGCATTAGCGCGCTGGTAGATGCCGGCATCAACCTGGCCGGTATCGCCCGTATTCTTGACCTCGAAGACGACAACGCAGCATTGTCACAGGCTAATACCGACTTGCGATCCACCAACACCAGTCTGCGTAACGCGGCGAAGGCGGCGAGGTCTAAGCCCACGTGCGACCGGCCGGCGCCATGAACCCTTCGTACGCGGCACTTTATGGTTCCGGTTAAGCAACCACACGGAATTGCTGCGCAGTGGGATCGGCGGGATCTGGCAGGTTCATGCCCGCCTCTGCGCCCGACCGCAGGTAGTCGACGACGGCGTCGTTGAGCCGCTCGCCCGGGACGACCATGGGTATGCCTGGTGGATAAGGGGTGATCTGTTCTGCTGCGATGCGTCCGGCGGCTCTTGATGCAGGCACCATTTCGGTCGGTCCGAAGAACGCGTCACGAGGCAGACAGACGGTATCAAGTTGCAATTCCGTTGGCGAGGGCAACTGTATTGGTTGCGGGCGCCGGAAGTCCCTTGCCGCTGTGCGCCATTGGGTCATCGCTGCTACGAGTCGATCGGCGGTGTGCTTGTTGTCAGCGAACGACATCGTCGCCAGAATGCGACGGTGATCGCTTAGGCCGAGGTCGAGTTGGCGGTTTTCGCGCAGCCAATCCACGGCTTGGTATCCCGATGTTCCGGTCGCGGAGACGTCCATCAAGACCTGCGTTGTGTCCAGGTCGCAGGACGCTTCTGTGCCCAGTAACTCGTCCTCCAGGACCCGCAGGTCCGCGATTTCGGCGAGGCGGGACCGTAGCTCGCTGGCCAGCTCAAGTTCGGCACTGAGCAGCTCGTGACCGTGCTCAACCATCTGGCGTCGCCAACCATCAAGGGCGGCATAGACCATCACATTCGGGCTGGTTGTCATCAGCAGATCGGCGCATGACGACAACCATTGGGGGTCCACCAAGTCACCCTGTTGGTGAAACACGGACCCCTGCTCAAACCCTGCGCCCACCTTATGCACGCTGACCACGCACACATCTGCTCCGGCATCCATCGCCCACGTTGGTAAGTCTTCGTGGAACGGAAGGTGTGCCCCCCAAGCCTCATCGACGATCAGCGGCTTGCCGCGGCGGTGGCAGACGTCGGCGATGCGTGAGATGTCGGCACAGGTGCCATACGGGCTGGGGCTGACAATGAGGGCCCCGGCCGCGTCAGGGTGCCGCTCCCACGCCTCCTGCACTTGGTCGGGCGAGGGGGGATGGGAGAAGTGCAGCGTGCTATCCCATCGAGGGGGAATCCACCTTGGCTGAACTCCGGAGAAGATCAAGCCGGCGACGATCGACTTGTGGCTGTCACGGGCGACGAGAAGTCCGCCGCCTGCCGCACCAGCCACAGCCATCATCGCGGCCCGCACCGACAGCGAGCTACCGCAGGTGGAGAAGAAGGCCGTCTCCGCGCCGACGGCGTTGGCCATCAATGCCTCTGCCCGCGCCAGAAATTTCCCGCGGGCCAACCGATCGTCGAGTCCGGCGGTGGCGAGCACGTCGTTGCGAAACGCGTCCTTGCCTAACGCGGCAAGGACGCGTTCGTCGACGCCAGCGCCTTGGCGGTGACCTGGCGGTGTGAAGCCGTAACGGTTGCTGCGGTGGTAGTTGACCAGCGCGTCGAGCAGTGGTACTTGGGACTGATCCATGACGGATCGAGTACCCAGCGGTTGACCGGACCAATCGAGACTCGCATGGGTGCGGCGTCGACTGGTCTGTGAATGCCTCGTGCGCGACGTAATCCAGCCTGCCTGAAGCGATTCAGACTGATGCACAAAGGGCGACCGCTGGACGAACGCGTTCCTCCCCAAGTATTTCGGCAATATGCCGTACACCGACGGAGAACGCGGAGTTGTCGTCGGTCCGCGCGGTGACTATTGCTGGATGTGCCTGCTGCGCTGGCACAGCGGTGCGGTGTTCAACTCGTTGCTTGGCGGGGCCGGCTTATACGTCGTCGCGCCCGAGGCGCAACGGTTCGTTTGGGGCGGACCCTATGAGCAACGATCGTTGATCTGGCGTTCGCGCTGGGTCACCAGCGACGGGATCATCGAGTGCCGCGTGGTGCTGGCCCAACCCGCTGATCCGCACACGGCCGTCTTGCTGCGCCGCATCCACGCCATCGACGGGCACCTGCGGATGCGGATCACGCTCGACATCCTGGGCGAGTTCGGTAACTACGCGATGTCGCATCTTTCTTCCGTCGACGTCGATGGGGACCTGCGCTGGGTCGGGCGGTCTGGCCCGTGTCGGTTCCGGTGGACAGAAGCCCATGATGCCAAGCTCGGTGAGGACGGCTCGCTGCACGCGGTGGTCGATGTCCTTCCTGGCCGCGACCATGACCTAGTTCTTGAGTTTTCCGACCACGAACTGGCCGAGGTGACGATCTAGCGGGCGACGCCTGGAAGGCCACCGAACACGCATGGGCGCAAGCAGTTCCAGTAATTGCGGACACTTTGGCCGACGTCGATACTCGGGTCGCATACGTCAAGGGGTAAGAGATGCAATGCGGTGATCGACATGATCGCGTCGTAGTGTTCTGCGGGATTGGGAGCAAGGGTTTAGCCGGGGGCCAACTGGTCGGCGGCGAGCAGCTCGCGACCAGGTCTGGCAGCCGTCGCAGCCACTCGGCAGCCCTGACGGCCAGCGCCTTGGATTGGACCACCTTCGGGACGCCATTTCACGACATGCATCGTCGCGGAGTCCCGTTGGTTGCGCCAAATGATTATTCGTCGGCCGTCGCTACGGCTGGGCGAGCCCCAGGTGCAGGATCGGAAACTGCCGGCCGTCTGAATCGGTCTCTGAACGTCCCAGCGTGATGAAGCCCCGGTGGTGATAGAACCCGACAGCTTGCGGATTCTGTTCGTTCACGTCGACCAGTAGACCTGGAGTCTTGGTCATCGCGGCATGCAGCAGAGCGGATCCAACGCCGTGACCACGATGCTGCTGGTCGATAAACAGCATTTCCAACTTCTGGTCCGCCACCCCGGAAAACCCGACTGGCGTGCCGTCGACAGCGGCTACTGTCAACTCAACCAATCCGAGGTACTCACCGGCCAAACGTGTTTCGTAGTAGTCGATGTCCTCGGAAGATAAGAATTCATGCGTCGCTTCCACGGCGCTGCGCCAAATACGCACAAGTGCGGGCCACTCGGCTGCTCCTCGACATGGTCGCAACACCAACGCATTGGTTGACTCCACACCGAAAGGCTAGGTTAGCTCACGCCCGCTGCCAAGACAGAATGCGTTCGGCCAGTTCTGGTCCGCTGTCCTCCTGGATGAAGTGACTGGCATTGATCCGCGCGTGAGGTTGGCCCGCGGCGCCGGGGATGTGTGCGATCAGAGGACCGTCCGCTCGTCCGAGAATCGGGTCGCGATATCCGAAGATGGCCAGACAGGGCTTCTGCCACCGGCCCAGGGCGTCCCAAGCGGACCGATTGGCCGGAATCGCCGGGTCGTCGGGTGAGGTCGGGACCAACAGGGGGAACGCACGGGCCCCAGCTTGATACGTCTTGTCGGGGAAGGGCGCGTCGTAGCCGGCCCGCACCTTGGCTCGCACCCTGCGGACGGTGCCGACGGCCACGAGGCGGCCGGCGGGCAGCACCGGGGAGTAGCGGGCAAAAGCCCGCCACACGTAGAAGGCGGGTGGAACGCGGCGTTGCGCAGTAGGTAGGAAACCGTTTGCTACCACGAGCCGCGCAATCCGGTCACTCTGCTCGGCGGCGATCCGCAGACCGATCAGCGAGCCCCAGTCCTGGACGAATAACGTGACATCGTCTAACTTGAGGTGCTCAAACCACGACGTCACCCACTCGACGTGGCGCAGGTAGCTGTAGTCCGCGATCCGGGTGGGCTTGTCGGAGCGGCCGAAGCCGATCAGGTCGGGCGCGAGCACCCGGTTCCCGCCATCCGCGAGCGGCGGAATCATTTTGCGGTACAGGTAGCTCCAGGTGGGCTCGCCGTGCAGCAGCACGATCGGTGGGCCGTCGGCGGGACCCTCGTCGAGGTAGTGCATTCGCAGCGGTTTGGTGTCGCTTGCTGCGACGTCGACATAGTTTGCTGCGAACGGGTAGTCCTCTAGGTTCTCGAATCGGCAGTCTGGGGTTCTCAGGACATCCATGATCAGCTCCTCCCGATGTCATTGGGGTAGCGGCCGGTGGGCCGCTACACTGCCGAGTTGATGGCCATACGGTACGCGGTTCTGCTTATCGCTGATATCGGCGGGTACACGCGGTACATGCATTGGAACCGGATGCATCTTACCCATGCGCAACAGACGGTGGCGGCGCTGCTCGAGGCGGTCATCGACGCGGGTAAAGGCCTGAAGCTGGCGAAGCTGGAGGGCGACGCCGCGTTCTTCTGGGCGCCGGACGGTAACGTCAAAGTGCTGGTGTGCGATCGCCTGTCGATAATGCGCCAATCGTTTCTGGTACGACGGGAGCGGCTCAAAAAGGACATTGCCTGCAAGTGCGCTAGCTGCGCGCAGCTGGACAACCTGTCGCTCAAATTCGTTGCCCACGAAGGCGAAGTGGCCGAACAAAAGGTGAAGCGAAACATGGAGCTCGCCGGAGTCGACGTCATCCTCGTGCATCGAATGCTGAAGAACGAGGTGCCGGTGCCCGAATACGTGCTGATGACCGACGTCGTGGCCCGGCGCCTCGACGAGTCGGTGCGCCAGCTTGCCAAGCCGCTGATTCACGACTTCGAAGGCATTGGTCAAACGGCGACACATTACATTGATCTCGCCACGTCCGGGGTGCCGCCACCGCCGTCCGAGCGCAGCTTTCTCGGCCGGTTGGGGGTGAAGCTGAGTTTCGAGTTGAATTCGTTACCCTACATGATGGGTATAAAGAAACCCGGGGCCGGCTTCCGTAACTTGGGCCGCGGCGTACCAGAAACTTCGTTCAGCTGAAACAGGCTGTCCCAGAAGGTGATTCCAGCGAACCGTCGACTGCGGGCGGATGTCAGTTGGCGTCCCAGTAGGCGAGGTGGACGCCCGCAGACCAGGCACCTGAAAAGGTAGCTCCGGGTAACCAACCAGGCCTAGGAAAGCAGCGGCGTCGGCGCAGTGATGCAGCCACTGCGAATCCTGCCAGGCCAGGTACCCCGGCGTTCGGTGCGCCACTTCGAACTTCGTCGTCGCTGGTATGTCGTCGGGCACATTCCAGCTAACGTCGATGAATTCGGCGCGGAATCGACTTGCCGCGGTGCCATCCGAGATACACCAGGGACAGATGTCGGCGTCATCCAGATCCGCCAACGGCGACCTCACCGGGCCGGTATACGTATAGTGGCGAAGTTGTTCGCAGCTCACGCAGTTCACGTCCGCTGCGACGATGGAGCCAGTTCCGACCGGTCGGGATGATAACGAAATTTGGCAGCTTCCAGGGGCCGGAGCCGTTCTCGCTGGGCATCCTTGCGACTGCTACCCGAAATTGACGAGCGCTTGACCCATTCGCGACAGAGCCTCGACGAGAACTGCTTGGGAGGTCGCAAAGTTCACGCGCACGTGTCCGACTCCGCCTGTTCCGAAGGCATGCCCGGAAGTGAGGGCGACGCGCGAGTGCTCGAGGAACCAGCGGGCCGGTCCAGACAGATCGGAAACTGCCGCAAGCCCGTCGGCGACCTGCTCGTCGAAACCGAGATGTCGGCAATCCAGCCACGCCAGATACGTGCCCTGCGGTCGTTGATATCTCACTGCGGGTAGATGCTCGGTGACCAGATCACCGAGCAACGCTCGGTTCGCTTCCAGACCCTGCAACAACGCGTCCAGCCAGCTGCCGCCGGTGCGGAATGCTGCGGTATGCGCGATGGCGCCCAGATGGCTGGGGCCGTGGCTGACTTCTTCGGGCATCCGGCGAAGGTCGGCGGCCGCCTCCCGACCGGCGATGGCAATGGCCGCCTTCAACCCGCACAGGTTCCACGCCTTGGTGGCCGACATCAGGGCCAACGCGTTTTCTGCGCCGGGGATGCTCAGATACGGGGTGAATCGCGCGCCGGACAAGACCAGCGGAGCATGAATCTCGTCCGATACCACCCGAACATCGAACCGGCGGGCCAGGTCGGCAACCCCGCTCAATTCGGCGACGGTGTGCACCGACCCGGTCGGGTTGTGCGGATTACATAACAGGTATGCGACTTTCCCGCTGGGACCGCCCGAACGTCGGGCACGCGAAAACGCGTCCTGCAACGCGGCTAAGTCAAGCCGGCCGTCGCGGCCGAGCGGTGCTTCGACCACCCGACGGCCATCATGTGTCACGAAGGCGTAGAACGGCGGATACACCGGCGGGTTGACGATGACGCAGTCACCGCGATCAGTGACCAGACGTAGCATCTCAACGACACCAAGCATGACGTCGGGAACGACTGCCGTGCGGCTGACGTCCAGGTCGTGCCATTGCCAACGCTGCGAAGCGAATTCACTGACCGCCTCGGCGAACGCGGTTCCGTAGGGATAACCGGTATCGCCGTTGTCGACGGCGCGATGGACGGCTTCGGCCACCGTCGGCGCGAGCCGCACATCCATTTCGGCGACCCACAACGGCAAGACGTCTTCGGGATGTGCGCGCCACTTCATACTGGTGCGGCATCGCAGTTGCTCCACCGTTAGCTGTTCGAGCGGATTAGAAGTCACTCCGGCAGATTAGACGAGTCGGCAACCCTTGTTGCCCCGGCCGGCGTTTGGCTCCCTGCCTGTGGCAAACCGACCTCGATCGCAGCGATGATTTGGACAATGACGTCGACGCGTCTAGTAACCAAGTATTTAGTCAATTGTGCTCACTGGGCCGCCGGGGGCCGCGGACGACTTTTGGAGCTTCATCTGCTGTGGAGGCATACCGCCGTACCTACCGCAGGCACACCGCAGAACGCGATTGTGATTACCGCGCCGGCACGCGCCGCTGCCGGCGGCCACCGGGTGATCGTGGACGGCATGCACCGCGCGCGACACCGCAACCCTCGACCTAGCCGTCACCGCAGAACGTGTCGAGCAGGCGCTCGACACAGGACAGTTCATCCTGCGGCCCCGCACGAGCTAGTCCGATGGCGGGCTTTGATCCACCAATACTGCGCCGTCGGGTTGGTTCCCGAGTGTTTGCAGCCCGATGTCCTCGCCTGCGGCAGTCAGACGAACGATCTGGGCCAATTGCTCAGGGGCGTCGCACTGCAGATAGTGATCGGCGGTCGGCACCACCCAGTAGCGGCTTCGACCGGCCTTGCCTTTCAGATACCTCTGCCATACATGGTCGGCGACGCGTAGCGGCGCGACGTTGTCGTGTAAGCCCCATACCAGAGTGGTGTTGACGGAGGTTTTGGAAAGCGTTTCAAGCCAACCGGTTTCACCTGAAGCCCGCTCATGCAGATATTGAATGGTGTCTGGCAGCACCCGAATTCCGTCGTTGTGGGCAAAGCACTGTGCCAACGCGGCAATCTCGGGGTCGTCCAGGGTGCGGCGCGGCATGAAGGTGGTCATTCCTAGACCTGAGGCCAGGGCCTCCGGCGTGGTTGCCGCCGCCGTGGCGCGCGCCGTTGTGGGGTCGAGAAGCGCGGTTTGGAACGCTGTGAGGTTGGCCAGCGGAAGATAAATGTTGGCATTCGTCACGATGACATCAACGGGTAGCGCCGGCGGATCTTCGGTCGCCAACCTGCCCAGCGCGATGATGCCGACACTGCTGCCACGGTCGTGGGTGAGCATTCGGTATTCGCTTAGCTTCCATACCTGAGTGATCGCGTGGACGAGTAGACGAGCGTCGTCGTAGAGCGAATAGACATAGGGCGCCGGTGGTTTTCCGGACAGTCCGTAGCCCGGAAAGTCAAGTAGGAAGATATCGAACTCTGAGCGCAGTTCGCGCGTCAATGCGAAATAGTCGATGCTCGACGTCGGGAAGCCGTGCACCAACACCAGTGCCGGTGCCCCCGGTGTGCCGCAGCGCCGGGTGAACACCGTGACTTCCTGTCCATCGTTGGCGGCATTTGACGATCGCCAGCGAAATTCCGTGCCGCCACTTTGCCACTCCGTAAAGATGCTCAAGGTGCCAGCATCGCAGAGGTGGTCGCGGTAAGACAACATGAACTACTCGCGCCGGACGCCGGGTCGATACTCGACGCGACTGCCTTGACCCGGATCACGGCCTCCGGCGGTGGGTGATGGTTAACGACGTCTCTGCTAATTCTGCGGGAAGTTGACAATCGCTAGCAGCAGGGGCAGTTGGTTGGTACGCGGTTGCGCTGTCGGCGGCCGGTCTGGACCGAAATAGGTGCCGCTGAGGTAGTTGTCGGCGTTCCAGATTGATGTCGCGGCGACCTGGCCTTGGTATCCGAAGCTGTCGAGCACGTAGGGGAGGGCATCGGCCTCAACGAGCGACGGACCGTTCATGAGCTGGAAATGCAGATGCGGCGCATTGGAATTACCGGTGTTGCCCAGACTCGCGATCTGTTGCCCCTTCTTAACCTTGTCCCCCGGTTTCACTAACAGTGAACCCTTAATGAAGTGGGCGTACATGGCGTACACGCCATCACCGATGTCCATGATGATGTGGTTGCCGTCAATATTTTCCACGGTCAGCTTCGCGGCCAGGACGGGATCGGATGCCGGCAAAATGCCGGGCACGTTTGCGTCGATGGTGTCCATCGTCGAGGTTACGGTGCCGTCAGCCACCGCATACACCGGCGACCCGTAGTCGACATAGCTCTCGTTCGTTGTTTTGTCACCGGTATAGAACTCGCCCTGGTCGTCGGCGCGTTTCCAGTCGATCGCGAAACGTTGGCTGTTGTTGAGCTTCATATTGACCGGAAGTATCGCGTCGCGGTGCGGCCAGCCCGGATCGCAGCACCCGTTGAGCGCCACCCAGTTGGTGCCGCGCAGCGGCGGGCTGATTACCCGCGGTGTGCCGGCCGAGATGTTGAACGGGGCGCCCAGGGTATCGATCGGGCTCGGTTGTGCGGACGCGCCCGGGTTTGTTACGCCCATGCCATGCAGCCGCAACATCACGGCCTTCGGAAACTGCGCCAACGTGTCCAGCGCAAAATCCAGCAGCAGCGCTCGCGATGATTGCGGTGGGATGGAAAAGTCGCCGGCGGGCTCTTGCGTTAGCAGTCGCAATCGGTTGCAGTCGCCGTAGTTACAGGTGGGGTCCACCAATTGCTTGCCGGAGAACGTGGCGAGCACCTTGGACGGGTCGTAGGCATCGACCACGTCTACGCCGGTGAGGTTGGCGGCTACTGCGGTCGCGTTGGTGATCTGCACGTCAAAGGCCAGGTGATACTTGCTGTCGCTGCCCGGGAAAGGAAACGTCGGCCGACTGATCGGCTGCACGGTTAACGGGGTGTATGCATCCGGCACGGTCACCCCCGCGAGCGCTCCGTTTCCGCCTGGGGCTACTGATCCCGAAGCGGGCGTCGTCGCGCCGGGCTTCGTCGGCGCCGTCGACGTGCACGCGGCAACGGTGAGCACTAATACGGTGACAGCCAAGGCATTCCGGAAGGCGATGTGTACTTGGCCGTGCCATTGCCGTTCTTGTGTCATAGGGCTCCTCCAGAGCGTACTCACGATGTTGTGTGATTCTAAGGCGCGGCTTGAGTCCCGTTACGAGGGGCGTCCCAAAGTTGTCTAGCCGCAATTAAATAACGGAACATCCGATGTTGCAGAGGCTATTCGGGACCACGGCCAACGGCGCGGGTCGGATCCGAACTCCACTCAGACCATGAACCGGGAAATAGTGCCGCCGCGCAACCGATCGCCGCAAGTGCGGCGACTGTGACAGTCGCGCTGACACCAGAACCGCAGTACGCACCGACGGGGGCGCTGCGATCGACACCGTGGTCGGACAGCAATTGGGTGAGCGCAGCATCGCTGAGGAATGTGCCGTCGGCCGCCAAAACAGAACCGCTGGGAACGTTCTTCGCACCGGGGATGTGACCGGCGACCAAGTCGACCGGCTCAACCTCCCCGCGGAAGCGTTCCGGTGCGCGCGCATCGAGCAGCGTCACGCTCCCGGCGCCGGATTGCTGCGCCGTCAATGTAGGTCGACCTCCGGCATACAGATTGTCATGCAGCACAGTCACATTCCCGAGCTGCGGGATGACCGGGCCGGTCTCGACGCACCCTCCGCCTGACTGCCACGCAGACAGGCCCCCATCCAGGATGCGTACCTTGGCCAGCCCGGCCGCGGTCAACACCCACCACGCTCGGGCCGAACCGGCTCGATTCCAGTCGTCATACACCACGACCAACACGTCCTGTCGGATACCCCAGCGTCGGGCGGCGGCCTCTAGGCTGCGCCCGGACGGCAGTGGGTGACGGCCACGGCCGGCGATCGTGTGGTCGCTGAGTTCCTCCTCGAGGGACACATACACCGCGCCGGGTAGGTGACCCTGCAGGTAGGCCGTACGCCCGTCAGGCTCATCGAGCCGCCAACGCACGTCCAGTAGGGTTACCGGCTCGCCAGCTTCGATGAGGCCGGCCAGCTCTGCCGCGTTGATCAGCACCTGGTCGCGTGTGTGCACCGGATCATCTCCTTGTCGTTTCTGCGGACAGCAACGAGCCTATCGAGTGACGGGAAAGCCTCGGCGACAGTGACGAATACCGCGCTGCTGCCTTGGCTCGGGCCGAGCGCTACGCGGTGTGCTGGGAACCATTGCGCGGGCTGGCTCCCAACGTTGCAACAATGCCCGCTGCCGCCCGTTGCCAGGTGAATATCTCAGCGCGGCGGCGCGCGCAGCTGCGGCGGTCGGGTGACCTGAGTGTGAGCCTTCCAGCAGCGTCTTTACCGGTCCAGGTAGCACCGCCCGAGCGAGGGCCATAGAAGTTGGCGACCTGAGCGACACGCATACCGCGAGAACAACCGGCACTTGTGTGCCATCAACGATGTGGAACCGACGCGTACCTGAACAGTTCATGAATTCCGATGATCGGTCGACGCCGATTCACTCGTACCCGAACCAGCGTTCTAACGCCGAGCGCAGGCTTGACTTCTCTGCGTCACCGAATGTGTTTGCTGCCCAGGCGATATAGCCGTCAGGTCGGATGAGCATCGCTGCGGCTGGTGGATCGGCGATTGCGGCGCCGACGGTGTCAACACGATCGGCCCACCCGCACGCCACATCCGCGATCCCGCCGGCGGCAAGGTCGAGCAGCACCGGGCGTGCGTAGCGCAACAGTTCGTCGACACGCCGGCCGTCCTGCATAGTCAGGTCAGGCACCAGCCGACCAGACAGCGGATGGCCATCACCCACGTCGTAGGCGACATCAGAACCGGCCAGCAGCGCCGCCATATGCTTGGTGACGTCGGGAATGGTGAAGAGCTCGCCCAATAACAGGCGCAACGCAGCGATCTCGGGTCCCGGCGCCATGAGTGCGGTCTGGGCCAGCGAGTGCATCATCACGCGCTGTCCCACCGGGTGACGTTCGGATTGATAGGTGTCGAGCAATCCGACCGGTGCCCAGCCCTTGATCTGGGCTGCCAGCTTCCAGCCGAGGTTGATGGTGTCCTGCAGGCCCAGGTTCAGGCCGGGACCACCCATCGGACTGTGCACGTGGGCGGCGTCGCCGAGCAGCAGGACCCGACCGTCGCGATAGCGCTCAGCGTGGCGGGTGTTCTGCCCGTTGATTCGACGAAGAGCATGTGGCCCTGGTCCTTTCGGTTCCTCCAGGGGGATATCGGTGCCGAGCACGCGGCTCGCGCTGTCGCGCAGTTCGGCCAGGGTCATCGGTTCTTCGTCGATGGAAAGCCCGAATTCAAGGGTGCCGAGTAGCGGCCGGCCAGGTTCGAACTCGGCGTAGATCATTCCGCCGCGGTCGAACCGGCTGTGTCCGACGGGAAGCTGGCCGAATCCTGGAATGTGGACGCTGCCGTCGGGGCGGCGCAGGTGGTCGGGGATATGTACGTGAGCTAGCCGGCCAACGGTGGGCGCGGTGCTACCAGGGAATTCGATACCCAGCGTTTTACGGACCAGGCTGCGTCCGCCGTCGGCGCCGACTAGGTACCCAGCGGCCATGGCGTAGTCGCGCTCCGCCGAGGACACGGTCAGCGCAACGGATTCCGACGCTGGGCGCAGTCCGATGAGTTCGTGGCCCCAGCGTAGGTCCACCCCGAGATCGCGCGCCCGCTTCTCCAGCAGCCGGACAAGTCGGGGTTGCGGCATGTGCATCGCGTACATCGGATTGTCGGGCAGGCCCAGGAAGTTCAGCGGCATGGCCGCGAATCTCCATCCGTAGCAGGGTTGCGGCGGATCGTCGTCGCCGGTGCATGCCTGATACAGGCCACGCATATCCAGTATCCGAACGACTTGTCCGACAAGGCCGTTAGCCTTCGGCTCGGAGCTAGGGCCGGGCAGTTTATCGAGCACGACGGGTCTGATGCCTGACAGGGCGAGCTCGCAGGCCAGCATCAGACCGTTAGGCCCAGCGCCGGAGATGACGACTTGAGCGGATTCGGGGACATATTCGTCAGCCATGGTGAGCCTTTGTGCGTTGGGGTGCAGGTAGACCCGCGCTGACGGCGGCGAAGCCCGAGCGGAACAGCGCGGCGAGCGCCACCGGCGGATCCGCACGTACGTAGATATCCATTGCTGCGTCGCCAACGGCGCGTATCACTGCTGCGACCAGTCGGGGGTACATGTCGACGTTCGGGTCGGTGCCGGTACGTTGCGCGATCACCTCGAGCCACTCGTCGAACAGCTGCTGCGGCACCGCATTACGGACCTGAGGGTTGCCTACCAGCTTTCGGACCTCGGCGAGCTCCCGGCGGCTCGGCACCCGGCTCTTAGAACCCGGTCCATCGCCGAAATCCGCCTCCAAGGGTTCCAGCACGGCGTAGGTGATCGCCGTCCACAGCGGCTCGTCGGCCGGACGCTGCCGCAGCACCGCGAGGCTGCGACGCATGCGCTCGGTTTGCCGGTAGGCCAGCGCTTCGTATTTCCCGGCGAAGTAGTTATTGAACGTGCGCAGCGACACTCCCGCTAGGTTGGCGATATCGTCGCGGGTCACGTTGTCCAGCCCGCGTTGCAGCGTCAGATCCAACGCGGCGTCGCTGAGTGCGCGCCTGGTGTCGGCTTTCTTGCGTTCCCGCAGTCCGGGTAGCTGATCCGTCATGACAGCCAACATACCGCAGAATATTACACGACGGGTAAAATTGCCTGTTGGGAAATTTCTGTGCTATTCAGCGTTTACCCCAGTCCCATCGCGGTGTCGTCAGCAAGCCCTGCCCGCTGATACGGGTCTCACCCCACTCCTTGTACAGCTCGATCTCGACTGCTTGGTCGCCAGCGTCGGTACCGGGCGGGCCGGCCTCCGCCACGGGCACGGTGTCGAGGAACTCCAGCAGCGACCGGGAGTGGGTGACCACCACAACTTGAGTCCGTGCGGCCGCGGTGCGGATCAGCCCTGCAAGCGGACGCACCAAGTTGGGGTGCAGCGAGGTTTCCGGTTCGTTGAGCACCATGAGCGATGGCGCTCGCGGGCTCAACAGTGCGGCGGCCCACAGCAGGAATCGTAATGTGCCGTCGGATAACTCGGCCGCACGCAGCGGGCGCAGCATGCCGCGCTGCCGCAGCTGAAGGTCGAACAGCCCGTCGTGGACCGCGACCGAGACCGTGGCTCCAGCGAAGGCGTCCGCGACGGCGCGACTTAGATCATCGAACCCCGTCTCGATAATCGTCTGCAGCGCGGCGGCCACATCACTGCCGTCGTCGGCAAGCACTGGGGTGCGGGTCCCCACCTGCGGGTGCCGCGCGGGTGCCGTCGCGTCAACGCGGAAGCCGTCGTAGAACCGCCATCCGCGTAGCCGCTCACGCACGGCTGCCAGTTCGGGAAGTGCGTGCGGGTGGGCATACTCTGCTAGCACGCTGCGGTACGACGGCAACGACCGGCACAGCTCGGTGAAACCGCGGCCGGAGTCCGCGCTGGCCTCGGCAAAGTCCCGGGTCCGGCGGACCAGCGTGGTGCTGGTCCGCAGTACCGGGCCAGCAAACACCGCTTCCCGTTTAATCTCTGGATCGCGGGAGAAGGCCGAGTTATGCCCGGCTGATTGCGGGATGCCTAGGTCTACCAGATAGCCGAAATCACTTGCAGCGAAGCCTAGTTCGAGTGATACGGGCCGAGTGCGTAGGCTGCCCTCAGCCTTCCCGGTGCGTCGGGCGGCGCCCAGGTCCTCGGGCCCGGCCCACAGCGCAGACTGCAGCCCGCCCTCACGAGCGAGGGAGCCGATCACCTCGCCGCGGCCGCACCCTGCCAGTAGCCGCAGGGCGCGGTACAGAGACGACTTTCCTGCGCCGTTGGCCCCGGTGACGATCGACAGCTGACCCAGCGGCAGGACTACCTCGCGCAGCGAGCGGTATCCGCGAATCGCCACTGTCTGCAACATGGGCCCGACTGTACGGTCGGGGACCGACATGCCGTGCGGTTAGTCGGTATCGGCAGCGTCGAGAAGTTGCACCTCCGCGAGATCCAGCTCGGCCTGCAACTCGCGCAGCACGATGTCGTCGATGAGGTTCTGGTTTCGAAGGTCAGTGACCGCCCGGCGCTGGTGCTCGATCACGCCAAGACGTACCCGCCGCACCAGATCGCTTCGTTTAACCAGATCGTTTGTCGCCGAATCGTCGTCGTTGGCGCTGACCACTGCGGCGTGTTCTTCGTACTCCTTCTGTAGGCGGCTCAGTAGCTTCGGGCCGACCCCAAGTTCGCTGGCCACCGCCGGCAAGGCATCGAGAGCGGTTTGAGTGCCAACACTGCGGGCCAATTGCAATTCGTCAGCGTGGGCAACATCTTCGGGCATCCGGGCCCAGCGAACGACGGCGGGCAGCGTGCTCCCTTGGATGAGCACGGTCACCAGAATGACCATCGTCACGACAAAAATGATCAGGTTGCGGTCTGGGAATGGCGCGCCGCTGAGCGTGGTCAACGGGACGGCCAGCGCGGCGGCCAGTGACACCGCACCGCGGAATCCTGCCCAGGCGGTAACGATGCGCTGACGCCAGCCGACTCGACGGGTGCGCTGCACCTCGCGGCGGTCGATGACACGAATCAGCACGGTGGTGAATTCTTCCCAGAAAATTCGAGACACGATGATGACGCCGGTGATGGCAAGAGTAATAAACGCGGCGTGGTGCAGCCCACCCCCGACGTTGGATATTCCGCGCAGCGCGCCCGGGATCTGGACTCCGACAAACACCCACAACGAGCCGTTAATCAGGAACGTTGCAATATCCCAGAA
Source organism: Mycobacterium haemophilum DSM 44634 (assembly GCF_000340435.2). Taxonomy (NCBI): domain Bacteria; kingdom Bacillati; phylum Actinomycetota; class Actinomycetes; order Mycobacteriales; family Mycobacteriaceae; genus Mycobacterium; species Mycobacterium haemophilum. The sequence goes on along the minus strand of NZ_CP011883.2, from coordinate 2,670,733 downwards.
TGCATATGCCTGCAGCCGGGAACGTGCCCGGATCACGACCGGTCCCGAATAAGCGAGCACTAGCGCCGACACCATGACCGCGACCACACCGCTGCAGTGGATCGATTGGGCCAACAAGAACGCCGCGAACGGCGTCAGCACGCTCAAGGCTCCTTCCTCGAGCGGGGCGTCGATTCCACGACGCAGCAGGGTTACCAGTCCGCCGACTAGTAGCCCGGCGGCGATACCGCCCAGATAGGAGCCAATAAATCGGACGACCAAATCAATGGGTCCGATCGCGGCCCCACCAACCGCGACGTGGACAGTCACGATGAACAAGACCAGCGCGGTCCCGTCGTTGATGATGCTCTCAGCGCGCAGCACGGTGAGGGTCCGGCGTGGCAACCGCTTGGCCAGACCGGCCACGGCAGCGGCGTCGGTGGGGGAGAGCACGGCGCCGAGCACCGCCGCTGCGTGCGACTCCATACCGAGCGCTCGCGCTGTCCACGACACCGCAACCGCGGTGGCAATCACTAGGGCGATGCTGAGAAACACGATGACGCGTAGGTTCGCGCGGATCTCGCGAAAGCTGGTGTTCATGCTTTCCCAATAGAGGATCGCCGGCAGGAATAGCAGCAGCACCATCTCCCCGTTGATCCGAACACCACCGAACGCAGGGATCAGACCCAGCAGGGCGCCGAGCACAATAAGCAGGACTGGGGGACCCACGCGATAGCGCCGTCCCAAGACCGTTCCCACGATGACGGTGGAGACGAGCACAACGACAATGACAAGCCCAAACACCAGCCCATCCTGCCGTACGTGGGCGGGCGGCCGCGTTGGCGCGCCCCATCCCGCGCAACGGACTAGGCTCCGAGCCGGAATTAGAGGGGTGGTTCTTATGAAGACCATGGGTCTGGTGATGGTCGCCATGCTCGTTTCATCGGCGGTGTTGGGCTGCACGGGATCCACCGGGAGCCCGCCGGCAACCAAAACCATCGACGTCCCCATGGACGACGTCCTGAACCAGAGCACCATTTCTCGAGACATGACACTGGCGGTTGGCGACACGCTGAAAGTGACGTTGGGCTCGAACCACACCACCCCGTACCGGTGGTCGGCGGACGCCAAGATCGACGATGCCACCGTCGTGAAGCAAACCGGTCACGAGTTTGTCCGATCGACCTCTGGTTTGATGGGAGCGCCTGGCACCGAGGTTTGGACGTTCACGGCGTTGAAGGCAGGCACTGCGGCGATCGTCGACAACTACGCCAGCGTCGTGGACAGCGCTGCCGCACCGGTGTGTACGGTCACGGCCAAGGTGACGGTGCACTAGGGCAACCCAGGACGCCGTACCGTCGGATGTGTGCGGTGGATAGTCGACGCGATGAACGTGATCGGGACTCGCCCGGACGGCTGGTGGAAGGACCGTTGGGGCGCAATGGTCGGGTTGGTGGACAAGCTCGAGCGCTGGGTATCGGTCGAAGGCAATGACGTGACAGTGGTGTTTGAGCGGCCGCCGTCGCCCCCCATTCGCTCATCGATGGTTGCGATTGCGCACGCGCCCGAGGCATTCCCCAACTCGGCCGACGACGAGATCGTCCGGTTGGTGCACGCCGACCCGGAACCTCAAGAAATCCGTGTCGTGACATCCGATAGCACGTTGACCGACCGGGTCCAGCAGGCGGGCGCATCCGTCTATTCGGCGGCACGCTTTCGTAAACACATCGACTCGTTCGGCTAACCGATGAGCGCGGAAAGTGATAGCGCATGTGCTATCGCAATCCAGATAAAGCCTCACCTCGCCAGCCAGCACGGGTGGTGCAGCTGTTGATACCTTGAGGCGCTGTGGGGGATCGTCGAAACCTGTATCCAGCGACCGAGCCGTACCAGTCAGGCATGCTCGACGTGGGAGATGGCAACCGCATTTATTGGGAGACCTGCGGCAATCCAACGGGTGTACCGGCATTAGCGCTGCACGGCGGTCCCGGTTCAGGATGCGTGCCGGGAATGCGTCAGCCATTTAACCCTAAGAAGTATCGTGTTGTGCTCTTTGACCAGCGGGGATGCGGACGCAGCACACCGCATGCCAGCAATCCCGCGGTCGACCTTGGCGCTAACACCACCGATCACCTGATCGCCGACATCGAGCGGCTTCGGACCTATCTCGGCGTGGATCGGTGGGTGCTGGCGGGCTGGTCGTGGGGCACTACCTTGGCGTTGGCCTATGCCGAGCAATACCCCGAGCGTGTCACTGCGTTGGTGCTGACGGCGGTCACCACCACCAGCCCGCACGAGGTGCGCTGGATCACCCGTGACGTGGGGCGGCTGTTCCCCGCCGAGTGGTCCCGTTTCCGGGACGGGCTGCCCGAGGCCGACCGGGATGGCGACCTCGTTGCGGCGTATGCGCGGCTGCTCAACCATCCCGATCCAGCCGTGCGGGAGAAGGCGGCGCGGGACTGGTGCGAGTGGGAGGAAAACCACGTTAACCTCGGACCCGTACGCCGTCCCAATCCCCAGTACTCTGATCCATTGTTCCGAATGTGCTTCGCGCGCTTGGTTACTCACTATTGGCTTCACGGTGCGTGGCGTGCTGAAGGCGAACTGCTGGGCAATGTCAGCAAGATCGCTCATATCCCGGCAGCGCTTATTCACGGTCGCCTCGATCTGAGTAGCCCACCCGACATCCCGTGGCAACTCGCGCAGCGTTGGTCCGCAGCGCAGCTGCACATTGTCGCCGAGGCTGGACACGCCGCTGGTGGCGCGATGTCCGATCGTGGCGTCGACGCGCTCGACCGATTCGCTGAGGCACCCTAGATTGCTAGCCATGGGATCTGCCGATGGACGGATTATCGATATTTACCAACGTCATGCGGGCGCATGGTCCCGTGATCGTGGCAATCGGCTAGTCGAACAGGCGTGGCTCGATCGATTTCTGGCTCTGCTTCCGCACGAGCCCACAGTGCTTGACATCGGCTGCGGAACCGGTGTGCCGATTGCCCGCTACCTCACCGAACGTCGCTGCCAGGTGACCGGTGTGGATGGATCCAGCGCAATGATCACCAGGTGCGCGGATCGCTTCCCCGACCATGAATGGCATGTCGTGGACATGAGAACCCTCGCCCTCGGCCGCGCATTCAATGGAATTATCGCTTGGGACAGCTTCTTTCATCTACCCGAGGCTGACCAACGCCGGATGTTCCCGATCTTTAGGCGCCACGCCGCAGCCGGTGCGGCGCTGATGTTCACCAGCGGCTCGTCGGCCGGCGAACAGATCGGCAGTTATCGGGGCGAGCCGCTCTATCACGCAAGCCTTGACACTGCCGAATATCGCGAGCTTCTGCACGATAATGGGTTCGACGTGCACCTGCACGTCGTGGAAGATCCCAGTTGCGGCCATCACACTATCTGGCTTGCGCGACGAGTTGGAGGGCCAGCCGCATGACCAAGCAAACACCAGGGGAGCGCTGGGAGCAGCGCACCGAGTGGCCACTGGCCCTGGTTGCTATTGCTTTCCTGATCATCTACTCGATCGAAGTGTTGAGCCGACCACATGGTCACGAGGGGCGCGTTCTTTGGGCGGTGGGCTGGATTGCATGGAGTCTGTTTGTCATCGACTACTTGGTTCGTTGGATGTTGGCAGCAGACCACAGACAATGGTTTCTGTGCCACCTAGTTGATCTGCTTATTGTTGCCCTGCCAGTCATGCGGCCACTGCGGTTGTTGCGGTTGGTGGTCCTCGTCGGTGCGTTGCAGAAGGCCATTGGTAATGCCGTGCGCGGCCGCATTCTCATATACACCATTTCCGGTGTCGTTCTGTTGATTTACGTGGGCTCGCTCGCCATCCTCGATCAGGAACGCACCCAACCGGGTGGATCGGCGGTATCAGCCTCGTCGGTGTGGTCACTGCATCGCTGGCCTCGTGGATAGTTCAGCGTGTATCGGAAACAGATTCGGCGTATCAGGCTATTACGGCTGCCCACATCAGTGAGCTTCGGGACGAAATCCGGAGGCTGTCTGACGAGCTGCGCAACATGGCTCCTAGCGCTGAGGTTAACGCCGGGCGCTAGCGCAATAAAGCGAACGCGGTCACAGCTGTGAGCACCAGCACCGATATCCCGACGATGTGCACCTGGCGGCGTGGAGTGATGCGTGCGGGGATTGGGCGTTGTGCCAACGCTCGTTGGCGTTGTAAAGCGATCACGTAGGAGCATGACGCCGCGACGGTCGCCAACTCGGCCGGAATCAGCATCGTTAGTCCGTCGGCACCGTGCACGTTCTTGAACGTCAGCATGGCGCCGTTGACCAGCAACGCAAAAGAGGTCCGGGTCCAGGCCAGCGCGGTCCGCTCCGGCTGTAGCCCGGGATCCGGCCGATCGCCCATCGTTGCCTGGCTCAACTCATGACCGCCTTGGCGATTACCAATACCAGCGCGATGATTCCGACCAGGCTGAGACCTAGCGCGAGGTAGCCGGGGGTGGGGTGACGGGGCAATGGCAGGCCACGACGCATGGCGCGATCCGCCTGCCGCCAACGCAGTAACCCCATTCCGCTAGTGAGGGTGGCCAGCACCGCGAGCCCCACACCAAGCACCCGGCGCGCGCCGGGAACGGTCAGCTCCGGAACGAGCTGAACTAGGGCGACTGCAGCGGCCAGCAGACCCAGTGAGGTGCGTTGCCAGGCCAGGAAAGTCCGCTCGTTGGCCAGGGTGAACCGATAGTCGGGTTCGATCTCTGCTTCGCCGTCGGTGCGTTGTTGGTCGGCGGGCGTGGTGGTGTTATCGGCCACGAGGTACCTCGCAGGGCGTATCAGGGAATGGTGTTTGCCGTCGACAGAGTCTACTCAACGGCATGGCTGGCCACGCTGCATTAGCCGGTCGCGGGCCGGCTCCAGCTAAACCGTTGGGTCAGCGATGCGCCGAGCCGGTCAGGGGCCGGCCGTTGGCGGCTTGGAGCAGGCAGATGACGGTGCTTGGCGACGGCAGCGGTGTCCACGGCCATCGGAGCGCGCAGCTACACCTCGGCCAAATGGGCTGTCCCACAATCGACAACGGTGACGGTTACCGGGCTCAGCAGCTGTTTCATCATGGTCGGCGTGTCGAAGTAAATACGTTCGCAGACAAGCATTTCCGTGTCGTCGAACACGAAGTAGGCGGTCACCCGCCACGTACGTGGATCCTAGCTAGCACAGGATCCGCCGGCGGCGGCTCAGGCCACGAAGGCATGGCCGCCAACGCTTCGCGCACGCGCTCCTCATAGCGACACATCACCTCGACGTCCTCGGCCCAGAACATCTCATATTCCCGATCGAGTGCCGCGATCGCCTCATCGTGTCGCGCTAACCCAGAACCCTGCTCTGCCACCAGAGTCTCCCGCTGATTACGGTTATCGGCAACCTCTACCGGGGACCTCATCGCACGATATGCTTCTTGATAGGCTCGCACGATGTCACGGACCTTAAGGGCAGCATGCGCGGCCTCTAGCGAGAAGACATCCAGCCACAGCTGAAACTTCTTGGCTGTCTCGGCCATCCGTGTCGCCGAATCACCTGACCATTGTGCTTGCAGCGCCTGGCCCCAGTCCTTCAACGACTCAGATCTGAGAGGCATTAGATCAGCCAACGCCTCGAAACGGTGGATGACGTCCCATAGCACATAAAAACCAGGGCCGTCACATATGTTACGCGAGTTAACCTCTGGGGGTAGATTGGCATAGAGCAACTGACAACTAGGACCGCCAAACGGGTTGTCGGAGTTATTGTTCGCTGATGGTCGCCGGTCAGGCATCATCTCTTCGTTCCCTTCGGCTGGTCACGACTGCTGGCACTCGTGGGGGTTGATATTTGCGGTGGCTAGATCACTGGACGGCTTGGGTGTTGTCGGTTTCGCCACCAACTTTGACACAGTCGCTTGACTGGGGCACAACACTTTTCGTCGCCGCATCCCTGAAATCCCGCATTACTTTACTGATGTTCTTCAGGTCAACGGCTCTTGACGTAACGACCAGGTGTTTACGGCCACAAAGACATGCAAACTCCGCTTCTCTCAAAGAAACCCAGCAATGCACCCGGGATACTCAACGACCGGTCACGTGCCCTGTCTGCACCGCCGGTGGTGGCTACACGAAGTGACTGGCCCTGACCACTATCGGCTAGCGATGGCCGCAGGCAGATCGGATAAATACCGGATTGGGCGGATGAAATCTTTGTCCTCTTTTTGGCGGAGGCCAGTGAACCCTTCGGCTGCGGGTGGGCTGCGGCTGCAGATCAGGTTTCCATGGGTGCGCCGAACCAGCCGGAGAGCGCTACCTGCAGCGTGAGCACGGTGATGTCATGGCATCGGATAGCGGCGGCCAGCTTCCAGGCCAGGTTGACCGCATCGAGCAGCCCGGCGTTAAGAGCCTCGCTTCCGGCCGGGAAAAGATGGGCCGCATCGCCTGCCAGCAGAATTCGCCCGTCTCAATATCGCTCGGCGTGTCGAGCTTGGAAACGAAAGCGAGACAACCGAATAGGGTCTCCTAACGGGAGATTTGCACCGAGTGCCCGGTGCATGCTGTCTCAAAGTTCGGCCCCGCATCGGGGGGTCGACAAGGTGCGTGAAGTCCAGATGCACGCCGCCGAACGGGAATCGGGCAGCCGGTTCGGTGCCGACTGTGCTGAACCGCTCCAGCAGCCCCCGGGTCCGCTGCATGTTGAGAGTGAGAAGGGTGGGAGTTGGCCTCAGCGCCCAGAATTCGGAGTCCAGGTGACGTTCAGACTCTTGATGCCGCGGATGAATTGCGACAACAGGCGTGCTGGTTCCTCTGCCGCGACGATGTCGGGTACTTCGCGGCGTAATTCGTCGAACACGACTCTGATCTCGCGCCGAGCCAGGTTCGCGCCTAGACAGAAATGGGCACCGCCGCCGCCGAAACCGACATGCGGATTGGGGTTGCGTTCGACGTCAAAAGCCCATGGATTAGCGAACTTTGACTCGTCGCGGTTGGCGGAGTTGTACCACAGTGAGACCTTGTCTCCGGCGGCCATCTTAGTGCCGCGCAGTTCGATGTCCCGGCTCAAGGTGCGCCGCATGTAGACCACCGGCGAGGCCCACCGCACAATCTCCTCGACGGCGGTGGGTGCCAGACCGTCGAAGTCAGACCACCACTTGTCCCGTTCCTCGGGATAGCGGGACAGTGCTAGCACGCCGTGGCTGATCGCATTGCGCGTCGTCTCGTTGCCGGCCACCACCAGCAGGATAAAGAACGAGGCGATCTCCGATGACGAGAGTCGTTCGCCGTCGACCTCGGCTTCCACCAGGGCGGTGGTGAGATCGTCGTGATGATTGATGCGGCGGTCCTCGGCCAGCGCGCTCGCGTAGCCGCCGATGTCCATCGAAACGTGAGTGAATTCCTCGAAGTCGGTCGACAAGTCAGGGTCGCCGAACCCCAGAATCACGTTCGTCCAGTGGAATACGCGCTGATGGTCCTCCTCAGGAATCCCCATCATGTCGCAGATAACCTGCAGCGGTAGCGGTCCAGCGAGCTCGCTCACCAGATCGGCTTCTCCGTTGGGGTGATTGGCGATCATCGACGCGACCAACCGATGGGCCCGCTCGCGCACCGATGCCTCGATGCGGGCCACCACCTTTGGGGTGAACGCTCGGCTCACGATTGACCGCAACCGCTGATGTCGTGGATCGTCAAGCACGATCATCGAGCCGAAGTATTCGGCTATCTCCGGTGTCTGGTCGCCGATCGTAATGTTGGGGCTGGAGCTGAAAATGTCCGGATGGCGGCTCGCGTAGAAGACGTCGTCGAGCTTGGTTAGAGCCCAATGCCCCTCGCCTGCTATGAACCCTTCCATCTCGAGTGCGGGCCAGAACGAGATCGGGGACTCTCGGCGTAAGGTTGCGAAAGCACCATCGCGGTAGTCGTCGTCGCGCTCCCAGAAATCGAACGAGCCGAGACGGATGTCGGCACGGGGAACCTCAGGTGGTATTGCCCCGTTCAGTCGAGGCGCAATGCCTGTCTTGAGGCCCATCTAGACCCTCCTAGGTCCCGCTTCGCCTGTGAAGGAGTGACACCGCGAGCCTAAACCCATGGATCAACGGCTGCCGGTAGATCAGGTGGCGTGCTGTGCAGACAACGTGGTCGGAACGCGGCTCAAAGCGGGTAGTTGTCTGGGGCACCGGTTTCGTGGGGTAGATGGTGCGATGACGCCATGGGTCTGGCCGACGATGCCGCTGAACCCGGCCGAACTGGATCGAGCCCATCACCGAAGCGTGCGAGACTCCCACCGAGCGCACCACCGCGGCGCGCCCGGCGGTCAACGAGTTGCGACCGGGCTGGGTTACCCCCGCTTGACCTTCTGTTGATCGCCGGTGTCGGCACGATTCGCTGAAGCCGAGGGGCTAGTTCGGTGTTGCGTAACTGACCCCGGTGAGCTGCTCGGAAAGCTCCCACAGTCGCCGGCAATCACTGTCGTTGCTGGCTCGCTTGGGCACCTTGGCCGGTGCGACGCCGCCGCCGGCCGCCTCGTAGATGCCGCGCGGTCCATAGAACGCGCCGCCCTCGGCCTGCGGTGTGGCGGCCGCGTACAGCGCGGGCAGAATCCCCTCGTCAATCTCTTGCCACAGGAACGGCGTGAAACGCCATGACGTCTTGTATAAACGCTCCATGAGTGCGGGCCGTTGCCGGCCATGCGAGGGTCCAGTGATCTGCAAGTTGGTCTTGGTCAAGCCGGGATGCGCGGCGTTGGACGTGATTCCCCAGCCCGCCTCGCGGCTGCGGCGATCCAGCTCACGGGCGAACATCAAGACCGCCAGCTTTGACTGGCCGTAGGCCGGCATGGCCGCGTAGGACTTTTCGAACTGCGGGTCGTCGAAGTGGATGCGGCCGGTGCGGGCTGCCAAGCTGCTTAGCGAGACCACGCGCGCGCCCTTGGCGGCACGCAACAGCGGCAACAGGTGTGCGGTCAGCGCGAAGTGTCCGAGATGGTTGCTGCCGAACTGCAACTCGAAGCCGTCGGTGGTGGTGTCGCGCTCCGGCGGCGTCATGACGCCGGCATTGTTGATCAGAATGTCGACGGGGCGGCCCTCGGCGTTGAGTTGTTCGCCCAAGGCCGCAACGGTGGCCAGTGACGACAGGTCGAGGGATTTGATGGCCAGCTTGGCGTCGGGGACTCCCGCGTGGATTTCTTTGATCGCCGCCTCGCCTTTGGCGCGATTGCGGATCGCCATCACGACGTCGGCGCCGGCCGCCGACAGCCGCCGGGCCAGCCCGAATCCCAGACCGCTGTTTGCCCCGGTGACGATTGCCAGCTTGCCCGACAGATCGGGCACGGTGGCGACGAGATCGTTGGCCATGCGTATCACTCCTTTACTTGATGGCTCTTAGTGTGCTCTTCGCCTGGCCGTCGGTGAATCCGGGCGGCATTCTGACGGCATGGTCGCATGCTCGGCAGCGTGTCGAGAGCAAATCCTCGGCCGGGCGGCCGCGTTGGCGGTCGGCGTAGTGCCTGCCGTCGCTTTCCCCGCGCCGGCGTGGTGGTGGCTGGCCTGGTTCGGTGTGGTGCCGCTGCTGTTGGTGGTGCGCGCCGCGCCGACGCCGCGGGCAGCTGCCATACGAGCCTGGTTGGGTGCCGGTGGGTTTGTGCTGACTACCCAGCACTGGCTGGCAACCAGCATTGGCCCCATGCTGGCGGTGTTTGCCGTCGGATTCGGTGCGCTATGGCTGCCGTGGGGTTGGCTCGCGCACCGACTGTTGTCGGCGCCTGTCACCGTGGGCCGCACGGTTGCCGCGCTGGTGGTGTTGCCCAGCGCATGGGTGGCGGCCGAAGCGGTGCGGTCCGTGCCTTGGTTGGGTGGCCCGTGGACGTCGCTGGGCGGATCGCAGTGGAACCAGCCCGTCACGCTGGCGTCGGCCGCATTGGGCGGGGTGTGGCTGACGAGTTTTCTCTTGGTTGCCACCAACACTGCCATTGCCGGCATGATCGTGCACCGTGAGATGCGCGGTCGACTCATCGCGCTGGCGTGCGTAGTGGCGTGCGCAGGAGTTGGCCCGGCCTGGTACCTGCTGGGTCCGGCACCGGCTCGCGGTCCGACGGTGCGGGTGGCGCTGGTGCAGCCAGGCAGCATTGTTGACTCGCGCGCGCGGCAGGCGGCCAGTGAGACGCTCACCGCAACGGTTGCGGGCCAGCGGCCGGATTTGGTGGTTTGGGGAGAAAGCAGCGTTGGACAAGACCTCACCAGCCACCCCGAGGTCCTGGCCCGGCTCGCCGATTTGTCACGGCAGGTGGGAGCCGACCTGCTGGTCAACGTCGACGCTGCGGCACCGAGCGGCCGAATCTACAAGTCCGCGACGCTCGTCGGGGAACGCGCAACGCTGCGTAGCTACCAGAAATCCCGCCTGGTTCCGTTCGGTGAATATGTGCCGCTCCGGCCCGTTTTCGGCTGGATCACCCGCTACACCAAGGCCGCCGCCGAGGACCGGCAACGGGGAACTGGGCCGGTGGCGCTGCGAATTAGCTCACCGGGCACGCTCGTGATCGGGCCGTTGATCAGCTACGAGACAACGTTCTCCGACCTTGCCCGTCGTGAGGTGCAGCTCGGCGCCGAGCTGCTGGTGTATCAGAGTTCCACTTCAACTTTTCAAGGGACTTGGGCGCAGCCGCAGCTGGCCGCTTTGCCGGCGGTGCACGCCGCCGAGGTGGGCCGTCCGGCGGTGCACGTCGGATTGTCGGGCGATAGCTCGGCCTTCGACGCCCGGGGGCGTCGGCTGGCGTGGTGCCCGTCGGGCTACCAGGGTGTGGTCGTAGTCACCGTCTCGTTGGCATCGAGTGCCACCCTGTATCAACGGCTAGGGGACGGGGTTCTGGTGCCGGCGTTCGCGATCCTGGGCTTTGCGCTGTTTCGTTGGCGCCGCTTCCCTCGCGATGACACACTGCGTGGATGAAGAGCAGACGGCCCGCCAGGATTTCGCTGGCGGTCGCCATCGCGATGTTGGTGGTGTCGGTCGCCGGTTTTGTCGTCTCCTTGGTGCTCAACGCATTCTTTCTGGACAAGTACAACGCCTACGGCGAGGTGCCTATCCCGGGATCGGGCAGCCTGCACTTGCCCGCCGGTCAAGTCAGTGTCAGCCTGCACACCGTGGTGGTCGGCGGAACCAACGGCGGCGGCCTTCCGGTGCCACCGCTTGGAGTTACCATCACCCCGCCCGACGGTGTGCCGCAACCGGTGGTGATGGAAAGTATCGGCAGCACAACAACAGTCAACAACGATGCACATGTGCGGGTGTGGATGGTTCAGATTCCCGCCGACGGTAACTACAACGTCACCACCGACGGCCAGATCGGCGGATTCATTAACCCGCGACTGGCCTTCGGCCATCAAAGTTCATACGGCTTTCTGGTCTGGGTGTTTGTTGCGGTGTTCGTGGTCGGCCTGATCGATGTGGCGCTGTCGGTGACCTGGGTGGCCCGCACCCGGCAGAAGGTGGTCTCGGCGGTGGTAGCGGAGACCCCCCACCCTTAGACCGCGAGCGCGCTCGCGGGTAGGCGGGCTCTAGTGGCCTCGCGCTACCCACTCTTCGTAGTGGATGATCTCGTCACCCACCGTGGTGCTGTCACCGTGGCCGGTGTGGACGACGGTGTCGCCGGGCAGCACGCCGAGTCGCCCTGAGATGGACTGCAGAATTGTCGGGAAGTCGGAGAACGAACGTCCGGTAGCGCCCGGCCCTCCGGAGAACAAGGTGTCGCCGCTGAACACCACACTCGTTCCAGGGCCCAACTCGGGGGCATACCAGCACACTGATCCGGGGGAGTGGCCCGGGGTGTGTAGCGCTCGCAACTCGGTGCCGGCGACACGCACCGTATCGCCGTCGAAAACAGTGCGAAAGTCCTTGCTCGGATGCGTTATTCGCCACAGCATCTCATCGCCGGGGTGAAGCAGCACGGGCGCGTCGAGCGCTTCGCCGAGCTCGGGAGCCACTGTGATGTGATCGTTGTGGCCGTGCGTGCACACCACCGCAACCACGTTGCGGCCATCGACTGCCGCCAGTATCGGCGCCGCAGCGTGGGCGGCGTCGAAAACCACGACCTCGGTATCGTCACCGACAATCCAGATGTTGTTATCGACTTCCCAACTGCCACCGTCGAGTTCGAAGGTCCCGTGGGTGACCACCCGTTCAATCACAGCATCACCACCGAGCGCAGCACCTTACCGCCGTGCATCTTGTGGAATGCGTCTTCGACGTCGCCCAGCCCGATGCGTTCGGAGACGAACTTGTCCAACGGAAGCCTGCCCTGAAGATAGAGGTCAATCAGGGTGGGGAAGTCGCGTTCGGGTAGGCAATCGCCGTACCACGATGACTTCAGTGAGCCGCCATGAGAGAAGAAGTCCAGCAGCGGCATGTCCAGGCGCATGTCGGGCGTCGGGACACCCACCAGCACAACGGTTCCGGCGAGGTCGCGGGCGTAGAAGGCCTGCGTCCAGGTTTCGGGCCGGCCGACCGCGTCGATCACTACGTCGACGCCGAAGCCGCCGGTGAGGTCCTGGATGGTTGTGACGACATCGATTTCGCGGGCGTTAATGGTGTGGGTGGCGCCGAACGTGCGGGCCCAATCCAGTTTCGTGTCATCGGTGTCGACCGCGATGATCCGCTTGGCGCCAACCAGTGCGGCGCCTGCGATCGCGGCATCCCCGACGCCGCCGCAGCCGATCACCGCGACGGTGTCATCGCGGGTCATGGCGGCGGTATTGATCGCGGCGCCCAACCCGGCCATCACCCCGCAGCCCAGCAGGCCGGCGACCGCCGGATCGGCCGCGGGATCGACTTTGGTGCATTGACCGGAGTGCACCAGCGTCTTGTCGGCGAAGGCTCCGATGCCCAACGCCGGGGTAACTTCGGTGCCGTCGGTCAGCGTCATTTTCTGTTGGGCGTTGTACGTGTCGAAGCAGTAGTTTGGCCTGCCGCGTTTGCAGGCCCGGCACTGCCCGCACACCGCGCGCCAGTTCAGGATCACGAAGTCGCCCGGCTCGACCGTGGTCACGCCCGGCCCGACGGCCTCGACCGTGCCGGCGGCCTCGTGGCCGAGCAGGAACGGGTAGTCGTCATTGATGCCGCCCTCGCGGTAGGTCAGGTCGGTGTGGCACACCCCGCACGCGATGACGTCGACCACGGCCTCCCCTGGCCCGGGATCCGGGACGACGATATCCACCAATTCGACGGGCTCGCCCTTCTTTCGCGAAATCACGCCGCGCACTGTCTGACTCATGGCGTCCAACCTACGGTGTAGCGTCGCTGAGCATGAGCGCTGGTGACGATGCAGAGCGAAGCGATGAGGAGGAGCAGCGCATATGAATGGAGCACCCGAGACCGCCTCCGAAACCACTGAAGCATTCACCGAGCGAATAGTTGCGGCCATCGACAGCGCCAGTCTGGCGCTGCTCATGAGCGTCGGACATCAGACCGGCCTGCTGGACACGATGGCCGGGCTGCCGCCCGCCACCAGCACCCAGATCGCCGACGCCGCCGGGCTCAACGAGCGCTACGTCCGGGAGTGGCTGGGCGGCGTGACCACCGGGCACGTCGTCGACTACGACGCCGAGGCTCAGACCTACTCGTTACCGGCCCACCGCGCGGCCGTGCTGACGCGGGCGGCCGGGCCAGACAATCTCGCCCTGGTGGCTCAGTTCATTCCGCTGCTCAGCGGGGTCGAACAGCAAATCATCGGGTGCTTCCGCGACGGCGGTGGTGTGCCCTACAGCGAATTTCCGCGCTTCCACTCGTTGATGGCCGAGACGAGCGGTGCGGTGTTCGATGCAGCGCTCGTCGATGTGGTGCTGCCCTTGGTCGACGGCCTTCCGGAACGCTTGCGGTCTGGAGCCGACGTCGCCGATTTCGGTTGCGGCAGTGGTCACGCGGTCAACGTGATGGCACGGGCATTCCCCGCGAGCCGGTTCACCGGCCTCGACTTTTCCGACGAGGCCATCGCGGTCGGCACGGCCGAGGCGGCTCGACTGGGTTTGGGAAACGCGGCCTTTGAGAGCCACAATCTGGCCCAGTTAGCTAAGGCTGCTGCCTACGACGTCATCACTGTCTTCGACGCCATCCACGATCAGGCGCAACCAGCACGGGTGCTGGAAAACATCTATCGCGCCTTGCGACCCGGTGGTGTGCTCCTGATGGCCGACATCAAGGCGTCAAGCCAGCTCGAGGACAACGTCGACGTCCCGATGAGCACCTACCTGTACACGACCTCGCTGATGCACTGCATGACGGTGTCTCTGGCGCTGCAGGGTGCCGGACTGGGTGCGGTGTGGGGAAGGCAGCTGGCCACCACGATGCTCGGCGACGCCGGATTTGACGACGTGCGGGTGGTCGAGATCGAGTCCGACCCGATCAACAACTACTACGTGGCCTATAAGGGGGCCACAAAGTGACCCGCCTAACCTAATGGCTGTTCTGGACGCACTTGACGACTGGCCAGTTCCGGCTGCCGCCGCCGCGGTGGTCGGACCCACCGGCGTGCTGGCCGCTCACGGTGACACTGAGCAGGTGTTCGCGCTGGCCTCGGTCACCAAACCGCTGGTGGCCCGTGCCGCGCAGATCGCCGTCGAGGAAGGGGTCGTCGACCTCGACACTGCGGCCGGTCCGCCTGGCTCCACGGTTCGCCATCTACTGGCGCATGCGTCGGGTTTGGCGATGCACTCCAAGTACGTGATGGCCCCGGCCGGCACCCGTCGGATGTATTCCAACTACGGCTTTAGGGTGCTGGCCGAGACTGTGCAGCGGGAGTCGGGGATCGAATTCGGCCGTTATCTCACCGAGGCGGTGTTCGAGCCATTGGCGATGGCAGCCACCAAGCTGGAGGATGGCGCGTGGGCCGCCGGGTTTGGGGCGACCTCGACGGTAGCGGATCTGGCCGCATTCGCTACTGACTTGCTGCGTCCTGCGACGGTCTCGGCGCACATGCACGCCGACGCGACGTCTGTGCAATTTCCCGGCTTGGACGGCGTGCTGCCCGGGTACGGCGTGCAGCGGCCCAACGATTGGGGACTGGGTTTTGAGATCAAGGATTCGAAATCACCGCATTGGACCGGCACCCTCAACTCGGCCCGAACATACGGCCATTTCGGCCAATCAGGCGGCTTTATCTGGGCAGATCCGGAGGCGGAGCTGGTGCTGGTGGTCCTCACGGACCGCGATTTCGGCGAGTGGGCACTGCAGCTGTGGCCAGCGATTTCCGACGCCGTGCTGTCCGAATACACCCGATAGAGATTGCAGACTAGCGCAACACGGGTCTCACAAGGCACAATAGACACGCAAGACACACAAATATCGGCAAGCATCCGTTCTTGGGGTTCACCAGGTCGTTGGGGAAGACGTCCCTCGTGGAACCGAAGGAGTAGCAGATGCGTGCGTCGAATCAATTCGCCGACGCCACGGCGGGCGTGGTGTATGTCCACGCCTCACCCGCGGCGGTATGCCCGCACGTCGAGTGGGCGTTGTCGTCGACCCTGCAAGCCAAGGCGAACTTGGTGTGGACACCGCAGCCGGCGATGCCTGGGCAGCTGCGTGCGGTCACCAACTGGATCGGACCGGTGGGCACCGGCGCCCGGTTGGCCAACGCGTTGCGCTCGTGGTCGGTGCTGCGGTTCGAGGTCACCGAGGATCCCAGTCCCGGAGTCGACGGCCAGCGGTTCAGTCATACCCCGCAGCTGGGGTTGTGGAGCGGGTCGATGAGCGCCAACGGCGACATCATGGTCGGGGAGATGCGCCTGCGGGCAATGATGGCTCACGGCGCCGACACACTTGCCGCCGAACTGGACTCGGTGCTGGGAACGGCATGGGACGACGCGCTCGAGGTGTACCGCGACGGCGGCGACGCCGGTGAGGTGACCTGGCTCAGCCGTGGGGTCGGCTAACCGGTCACCGGTGGGGACGAAGGATCTGTAGCGCGCCGGCGACCGCGGAGATCTCGGCGGGCAGCAGACACGCGAAATCACCGTCGGCATAGACATTGATGCCGGGGCACTCGACGTGGATTGACTTGGCGCGCGCCGTGCTGACCTCGTTCAGGTTGATGTGGGTGCCTTTTAATACGGTGGGAAATAGCCGGATCAGCTTGGTCCGGGATGCCTCGTTCACCATGGTGATGTCGAGCAGGCCGTCGGTGTGATCGGCGTTGGGACAGATCAGCAGCCCCCCGCCATAACTGCGGGTATTGCCGAAGGCCGCAAGCGTGATATCGGTGTCGATCTCCCGGGTTCCGTCGAGGACCAACCGATACGGCAAGAGTCGCAGCTGCGACAGTTCGGCGACCATCGCCAGGTAGTAGCGCAATCGTCCGTGTGGCCAGCGCATGCGGTTGGCGCGATCGGTCACCAGGGAATCGAATCCGGTTGCCGCTACCGTGCCGAACCACTTGCCCCACTTCTTGCTGCCTTCGCCGCACTGAATCCGGCCCAGGTCAACGGTTTTCGTCCAGCCATCGACGATAATATCGGCGGCGGCTTCGGGATCATTTGTGGGAATGCCGAATTCACGGGCATGATCATTACCGGTTCCAGCCGGGATGATTCCTAACGGAATATCGGTGCCCGCCAACACCTGCAGTGCGTTGGAGATGACGCCGTCACCGCCCGTCACCGCCACCGCGTCGGTGCCCCTCTCGAGTGCCGCGCCGACGAGATACCGCGCATCGTCAGCGTCATCGCCGATGATTTCCACGACCTCCACGCCGTGCTGCTGCAGCCGGGCGATCGCGCGTCGCGCTGCCGCTATTGCACTGCCATGTCCCGAGAGGGGATTGGTCAGCGCGGTCACATGGGCGATTTCACGCTGGCGTAATTGGGTCACGGAATCAGCTTGCCGGGATTGAGAATTCCGGCTGGATCCAACGTCGCCTTGACCGCACGCAACACCTGCACACCCAGATCGCCCACCTCATCGCGCATCCAGGGCCGGTGGTCGGTGCCGATCGCATGGTGGTGGGTGATGGTTCCGCCGGTGGCCATGATCGCATCCGAAGCGGCCTTCTTGGCGGCCCGCCACTGCTCGATCGGATTGCCCCGCTGCCCGGCGACGACTGTGAAGTACAACGAAGCGCCGCTGGGGTACACGTGCGACACGTGACACATCACCAGAGCCGGTGTGCCTGAGGCGGCTAACGACGTGGTCAGCGCTTCGGTGACCGCGGCCTTCAGCGCGGGAATGTTGGACCATTCGGTGGCGGTCTCGAGCGTCTCGCAGAGCGCGCCCGCGGCGAGCAGGGCGTCGCGCAAATATGGCGCGGCGAATCGGCCGCGCTCCCAGGCCTGTGCCGGCCCCTCGCCCAGCGATCTGCCACCTTGGGCCGCCAGCAGCGCACTGGTTTCGGCGTGCCGGCTCTCGACGTGTTCCTTGGTGCCTTCGAACACGGTGATTCCCAAGCAGCCGCCGGTGATTTGGCTTTCGCCGATCGACTCGGTGGTGGCCAGGTTGACTCCCGTCTCGGCCTCATCGGAGAGCCGAATAACGGTGGGACCGGTGGCATTTTGAGTGACGGCCCGCAGCGCCGCAGCCCCGGTCTCGAAATCCGGGAACGACCACGCCTCGTAACGGACGGCCTGCGGCGCGCGATGCACGCGCAGCCGCACCTGGGTGATGACGCCTAAGGTGCCTTCGGAGCCGATCAGCAGTTGTCGCAGATCGGGACCCGCGGCCGATTCGGGCGCGCGACCCACATCCATGGTGCCCACCGGGGTGACCATTCGCAGCCCAAGAATCATGTCGTTGAACCGGCCGTAGCCAGCCGAGTCTTGGCCAGACGACCGGGTCGCCGCGAAGCCACCGATGGTGGCGAACTCAAAGCTCTGTGGGAAATGGCCGAGCGAGAAACCGTGTTCGCCGAGCAGACGTTCGGCCTCTGGTCCGGTGACGCCGGCGCCCAACTCGGCCGCGCCGGACACCTCATCGAGGGCGAGCAGCTGATTGAAACGCCGCAAATCCAGGGAAACCACAGCATCGAACCCGCCGCGGGATGGGTCGAGCCCACCGACGACGTTGGTGCCACCTCCGAACGGGATGACCGCGATGCCGTGCTCGGAGCAGTAACGCAAAATGGCGGCGACGGTGTCCTCACCTGCGGGGCCGCCGGGCAGCAACACCGCGTCGGGTGCATCCTGGACTCCGGTGTCCTGTCGCCGCAACATGTCCGGGGTGGACTTGCCGCCGGCGTGCAACAACCGGTCGCGGTCGGAGGTGCGGCAGTAATCGGCGCCCACGATCGCGGCCAGCGCATCGTGATCCGCTTCCGATAACGCGCAGGGGCGCAGCTGCACCTGGTCGGGATCAAGCTCGGTTTCTTCTCGCTCCGCGAGGTTCAGGACCTGCTTTAGCAAAGACCGGATCCCCTCGGAAAGTGGTGTGGCTGCGGCCGGATCTCCCCACGCGTTCCATTTCATCGGCGGAAGGAGTTCCTCAACATGGGCCATGCGTTACAGTATTACATATGCTGTCAATTAGTAACGCTCCATTGGATACCGCGGAGCGGATACTGCGGGCAGCGGCCAGCTGTGTCGTCGATTTCGGCGTGGACCGGGTGACCCTTGCCGAGATAGCGCGGCGCGCGGGTGTGAGCCGGCCAACGGTGTACCGGCGGTGGCCCGATACCCGGTCGATCGTGGCGGCGCTGCTGACCAAGCGCATCACCGGCGTGCTGCGCGACGCGCCATTGCTCGGCGACGACCGCGAATCGCTTGTGCACCAGATTGTTACGGTCGCTAATCTGCTGCGTCAGGACAAACTGGTGATGTCGGTGATGCACTCGGAGCTGGCGCCGATCTACATCACCGAACGCCTCGGGGCTAGTCAGCAGATGTTGATCGACGCTCTTGCAGACCGGTTGCGAGTGGCCCAGCGGCACGGCAGCGTCCGCACCGGCGACCCCCTGCAGATGGCCACGATGGTGTTGCTGATCGCCCAGTCGACCATTCAGTCGGAGCAGATCGTTCGGCCGATTCTTGATGCCGACGCGCTGGCCACCGAACTCGCCTACTCGCTGAACGGATACCTGTCCTGATGACCAACCCGGCGGCGCTCAACGCCGCGCGTCGCGCGGCCGACCTGCAGGCGCTCGCCGACGGCGAGCGGCCCGACGTCATCGTGATCGGAGGAGGCATCACCGGCGTCGGAATTGCCCTAGATGCCGCGTCGCGCGGCCTGCGGGTGGCGCTGGCCGAAAAGCATGATCTGGCGTTTGGCACCAGCCGCTGGAGTTCCAAACTGGTCCATGGCGGTCTGCGCTATCTGGCGACCGGCAACGTGGGAATCGCCCGGCGCAGCGCCATCGAGCGCGGAATCTTGATGACGCGCAACGCCCCTCATCTCGTTCACGCGATGCCGCAGCTGGTTCCATTGCTGCCGTCGATGGGTCACGCCACGCGAGCGCTAGTACGTGCCGGATTCCTCGCCGGCGACGCGCTGCGGATGCTTGCGGGTACACCATCGTCGACGCTGCCGCGATCGCGCAGGGTTGGGGCCCAGCGCGTCGTGGACATGGCTCCTGCGGTTCGACGTGATGGTCTTGACGGTGGATTGCTCGCCTACGATGGGCAATTGATCGATGACGCCCGACTGGTCATCGCGGTCGCGCGCACCGCGGCGCAACACGGCGCCAGGATCCTCACCTACGTGGCCGCATCCGAGGCCACCGGCACCTCGGTGCGGTTGACTGACCAGCGCACCGGACAGTCGTTCGAGGTATCGGCCGCTGCCGTCATTAACGCCGCCGGGGTGTGGGCCGGCGAGATCGACCCATCGCTGACGTTGCGGCCTAGCCGTGGAACCCACCTTGTCTTTGATGCCAGCTCGTTCGCCAATCCGACTGCAGCGCTGACGATTCCGATTCCTGGTGAGCTCAACCGCTTCGTGTTCGCCATGCCTGAACAGCTAAATCGGGTCTACCTTGGGTTGACCGACGAAGCGGCTCCAGGCCCGATTCCCGATGTGCCCGAACCCTCTTCGGAGGAGATCACGTTTCTGCTGGACACGGTGAACACCGCGTTGGGGGCGACGCTACGGACCACTGATGTCATTGGTGCCTACGCTGGTTTGCGGCCGCTGATCGACACCGGCGAGGGTCGTACCGCCGATGTGTCGCGGGATCACGCCGTCGTCGAGTCGCCCTGTGGCGTCATCAGCGTGATTGGCGGCAAGCTGACCGAATACCGTTACATGGCACAGGATGTCCTGGATCGCGCCATCGGCCTGCGACACCTGCCCGCCGCAAAGTGCCGGACCTGCGATCTACCGCTGATCGGAGCACCGGCCAATCCCGGGCCGCGCGGTTGGCCGCAGCAGGGGCCAGGCGCTGGTGTGCCGAGATCGCTGGTGCAACGTTATGGGGCTGAGGCGCTCAACGTCATCGCCACCGCGACTTGCGCGCGGCCAACTGAGCCGGTTGCCGACGGCATCGACGTGACTCGGGCGGAGTTCGAATACGCGGTGACCCATGAGTGTGCATTGGATGTCGATGACATCCTCGACCGGCGGACCCGGATCGGTCTGGTGCCGCGCGACCGTGAGCGGGTTGTCGGTGTGGCCGAGGAGTTCCTCGTGCTGGGCAGTCATTAGATGGCGCGAGCCAGGAAACTACAGCGGGATGTTCTTGTGGCGGCCGCGGCGCGCAGGCGCCTGAGCCAGTGCCTCGGTGAGTTTGCTGCGGGTATGCGCCGGGTCAATCTTCTCGTCGACCACGCCGATGTCGATGGCACTATCCACGCCGCCGGCGATGCGCTCATGTTCGGTAGCCAACTCGTCGTGTAGCGCTTCGCGCTCGTGGTCCGGTGCTGCGGCCAGCTTGCGCTTGTGCAGGATGCCGACGGCCGCCTTGGCGCCCATCACTGCCACCTCAGCGTCCGGCCACGCGAACACCTTCGTCGCATTCAACGAGCGAGAGTTCATCGCAATGTAGGCTCCGCCGTAAGTTTTTCGGGTGACCAGCGTCACGCGCGGAACGGTGCACTCGCCGAACGCGTGCAGCAGTTTAGCGCCGCGGCGCACCACGCCGCCCCACTCCTGGTCGACACCCGGCAGATAGCCGGGGACATCGACAACCACAACCAGCGGGATCCCGAACGCGTCGCAGAGTCGTACGAAACGTGCTGCCTTCTCGGCGCTTTCGGAGTTCAAACAACCGCCCAGCCGCAGCGGGTTGTTGGCCAGTACGCCAACCGTGCGGCCGGACAGCCGGCCCAGCCCGACGACCATGGACGGTGCCCAATTCGCCTGGAATTCGTCGAAAGGTGTGTCTTCGTCCAGAATGGCGGTCACGATCGGATGCACGTCGTAGGCCCGCCGGGACGATTCGGGCAGTAGCGCGTGGATATCGGTGTCACCGGCCTCGGCCTTGCTACGGTCGAAATGCCCTTGCTGGCAGAACAATCCGACTAACCGGCGGCCGCGCTCATAGGCGTCGAGTTCATCGTCGGCGACGATATGGCACACCCCGGACTTCTTGTGGTGGGTCTCTGGGCCTCCGAGCGAGGCCATGTCCACGTCTTCGCCGGTGACGCTGCGGACCACGTCGGGCCCGGTGACGAACACCCGGCCCTCCGGCGCCATGACGACGACGTCGGTCAGCGCCGGTCCATAGGCGGCGCCGCCGGCAGCAAAACCGACGACCACCGAGATCTGCGGAATGTACCCGGACGCGCGGATCATGGCCTCGAACACCTGACCGACCGCGTGCAGCGCCCGCACGCCCTCGGCCAGCCGGGCCCCGCCCGAGTGCCAGATGCCCACGATGGGGCTCTGCTCCTCAATAGCGGTGTCGTAGGCGTTGACGATGTGCGCGCATCCTTCGATGCCCATGGCGCCGCCCATGACGGTGCCGTCGGTGCAGAACGCGATGGTGCGGACACCGTTCACGGTGCCTGCCGCGGCGAATACGCCGGACCGGTCACGCTCGTGCAGCGGTTCGACGCTGCCATCGTCGAAGAAATTGCTCAGACGCAACAACGGGTCGCGGGGGTCAAGGGACTCGCCCACCACCTCTGGGGCTGTGATTGTCATCGCAGGTCTCCTGTGTCAGTGATGTTCGGGTCAGTATCGGCCGAAGGCGATCGCTACGTTGTGACCGCCGAATCCGAATGAGTTGTTGACCGCATACCGGTAATTACCTGGCCGCGGCTTACCCGCCACCACGTCCAAGTCAATGTCTGGATCGAGGTTTACCAGGTTCAGTGTCGGTGGGATTACCTGGTCTCGCAACGCGAGCACAGTCAAGATCGATTCCACCGCGCCGACTGCACCCACCGAGTGGCCGAGGGCAGATTTGGGTGCGTACACCGCCGGTCGGTTATTACCGAGGGCGCTGTTGATGGCTTTGGCTTCGGCCAGGTCACCGACCTGGGTGCCGGTGGCATGGGCGTTGACGTGGTCGATGTCGCCCGGACTGAGGCCCGCGAGGTGAACCGCACGGGCGATCGCATGCCCAGCGCGTTCCCCGTTGGGGTCCGGCGCCACCATATGGAAGCCGTCCGAGGTGATGCTGGCGCCCATGATCCGAGCCAGGATGTTGGCGCCGCGCGCCTTCGCACTGTCCTCGGTTTCGATCAACATGAGCGCGCCGGCCTCGCCGAACACGAAGCCGTCGCGGTCCCTGTCGAACGGGCGACACGCACCGGCGGGGTCGTCGTTCTTGGTGGACATCACGATGCGCATCTGGGAGAACCCGGCGATCGGTACGGCCTCGATCCGTGTTTCCACGCCACCACAGATCGCGGCGTCGGCTTCGCCGAGCACGATCTGCTGCCACGCATGGGCGATGGCTTCGGAACCAGACGCACACGCCGACACCGGCGTCATCACCCCAGCCTTGGCGTGGCGCTCCAGCCCGACGGCCGCGGCCGCACCGTTGGGCATGTACTTCTGCACGGCCAGGGGCGAGACCGCCTTCATGCCCCGAGCACGCATGTCGTCGTAGCTGAAGATCAGCTCCTCGGCCGAACCCAACCCGGTGCCGATGGACACCATCAACCGATTGGTGTCCACGCCGGGCGAGCCGGCGTTCTCCCATAGCCGCCGGCTCAGCACGGTGGACATTCTCTGCAGGTAACCCATCCTGCGCAGCTCGACGCGGGTCAGCTGGTGGTCGAATTCCTCCAGCAGATGCCCACCGATGCGAACCGGTAGGTCGAACTCCTCGACGAACGGGTCATCGAGCATACGAATTCCGCTTTGGTTGTCGAGCAACAACTTCCACGTGGTCTCCGCGTCTGTTGCCAGCGCAGTCGTCATCGCAATGCCGGTGACGACCACATTGGGAAAAGCTTTCCCTGTAACCAGCTCCGGCGATGTGGTCATGGGTCTAGCGAAGGTTCCTTCCCGTGCTTAGTAGCGCCCAAAGGCGAGCGCCACGTTGTGGCCACCGAACCCGAAGGAGTTGTTGACCGCGTAACGGTAGTCGCCGTAGCGAGGTTCACCTGCGACAATGTCCAGATCGATCTCGGGATCTGGGGTTTCATAGTTCAGCGTGGGTGGGATGACACCGTCGCGAAGAGTCAGCACCGTCAGGACGGACTCCAGCGCGCCGACCGCGCCGATGGAGTGGCCCAGTGCTGACTTTGGCGCATACACCGCAGCCTGCTCGCAACCGGCGACCCGGATGGCGTTGGCCTCCGCGCTGTCGCCGATCGGCGTCGCTGTCCCGTGTGCGTTGACGTGGTCCACGTCCTTCGCCGACAAACCCGCCAGCTCCAGCGACCGGGTCATTGCCCGCCCGGCCCGCACCCCGTCGGCCGCGGGCGCCACCATATGGAAGGCGTCCGAGGTGATGCCCGCACCAAGCAGCCGAGCCAGCGGCTTGGCGCCGCGGGCCTTGGCGTGCTCCTCAGTCTCGATGAGCATCAGGGCACCGGCTTCGCCGAACACAAACCCGTCACGGTTCTTGTCGAACGGGCGCGATGCCCCCTCGGGGTCGTCGTTGCGGGTCGACATGGCCCGCATCATCGAGAACGCCGCGATGGGCAGCGCCTCGATCGGGCCCTCGACACCGCCGCAGACGGCGACGTCGGCATCTCCCATGACGATCTGGCGCCAGGCGTGCGCGATCGCCTCGGAGCCCGACGAACAGGCCGACACCGGTGTCATCACCCCGGCGCGTGCCCCGAGCTGCAGCCCGACGGTCGCCGCGGCGCCGTTGGGCATGATCATTTGAACGGCGAGCGGAGACACCTTACGAGGCCCGCCCGCGTTCATCAGGTCGTAGCTCTCCACGATTCGCTCGGCGCCACCCAGACCGGTGCCGACCACGACGGTGAACCGGTCGGGATCGACCTCCGGGCTGCCCGCGGACTCCCACAGCCGACCGCTGAGCAGCTTGCCCATCCGCTGGACGTACGACATGCGCCGCATGTCCAGCCGGCCCATGTGAGTATCGACCGGCTCCTTGAGGTGGCCGCCGATCTTGACCGGCAGGTCCCACTTGGTGATGTACTCATCTTCGAGTACGTGGATGCCACTCTCGCCGGCCAACAGACCCTTCCACGTGCCCTCGATGTCCGGCGAGATCGACGTCGTCGCTGTGACGGCGGTCACCACAACGCTGGGGAAACCGCCATTAGCAGTGGAAGGCTTGGTCACTTGCTTTCCGCTTCCAGCCTTGCCTTAACGTTCGCGGCGGCGTCGGGGTTCTCCGACACAATCTTGGCGCGCAGCGCCTCGGCGGCCTCGGGGTTCTCTTCCTCGAGCTTCTGGATGTAGGCGACAACGTCACCGACGGTACGCAGACCGGCGAGGTCCTCGTCGGGAATCTTGACGCCGTACTTGTCCTCGGTCTGCACGGCGATCTCGACCATCGACAGCGAGTCAATGTCCAGGTCGTCGACGAACGACTTCTCCGGGGTAACCTCGGACGGCTCGATACCGGTCACCTCTTCGATGATCTCGGCGATACCGGCAATAATCTCTTCCTGAGTGACGGCCACAGTCTGCTTCCCTTCGTAATGTGTTGTGTGCAAATCGGATTGATTTGCTGTTTAGACCTGTGTGGTTGTTCTGGCCTTGCAAATGGCCGGACCGGCGATTAGAGGCTTGCCAACTCGTCCAGGTCTGCGGGCGACTTGACGGCGCGCGCCGTAACCCCCCGAAGCTCGCGTTTGGCGATTCCGGTGAGAGCGCCCGCGGGCGGGAGCTCCACGATCGCCGTGACGTTGTGCTCACGCAGCGTCGCGTTGCACAGATCCCAGCGCACCGGGTGAGTCAGCTGAGAAATCAGGGTCGCCATCCCTGCTGCTGCCGACGTGACCGGCTTTCCGTCGCGGTTGGACAGCAGCATCGCGATGGGCTCGGCGGTCACGATGCTGGCCGCCGCCTCGGCGAAGCCATCAAGGGCCGCGGTCATGAACTCGGTGTGGAACGCTCCGGCCACACCCAGTGCGCGCACCCGAGCCCTGGCTGGGGGGTCTTCGGCGAGCTTTTCTAACGCGGTCAGTCGACCGGCGGCGACAATCTGACCGGCGGCGTTGCGGTTCGCAGGAACCAGGTCAAGCTCCTCGAGGCGATTCAGCACGTCGGCTTCGTCACCGCCGAGCACGGCAGACATGCCGGTCGGCTCGAGGGCGCACGCCTTGGCCATCTCGGCGCCGCGGGTGGCGGCCAGCGCGACTGCATCGTCGGCGGCGATCACACCGGCGATGCAGTACGCCGCGATCTCGCCGACGGAGTGTCCGGCCACGATGAGGTCGTCGGGGGCATTCTCAAACGCGGCATGCTTGGCCAGCTCCTGATGAGCCAGCAGCGCGGCCGCAACAATCAACGGCTGAGCGACGGCGGTATCGGTGATCTCCTCGGTCGAGGCGGTGGTGCCTAGGCGTACCAGATCTAGGCCACTCGCTTTCGACCAGGTCGCGATCTGGTCCGCGGCGCCGGGCAGTTCCAGCCACGGCGACAGCATTCCCTCGGTCTGCGAGCCCTGTCCGGGTGCAAGTAATGCAATCACGTGTCTAAGAGAACACTGTGAAGACGGTTTTGCGGGGTGTAACAGATTATGAACCTCGTCTTAGGTTTTTGTATGTAACCTACAAAACAGTTCGGTAAGCTACGGGTTTGATATCATCCCGCGACCTGCGATCTGGATCACTATCGTCCGGACGGTGTCATGGCACCCCGGATCACCGGCAGTTGTACCTGGGGCATCGTCTTGTTGCCCGTACTCGAGTGATGCGTCGGATAGTTGAGCTGACCCACCGTCGCCGCCACTCGCAGCACATATGCATCGCGTGGCAGGGTGGGATCGCGGCCGGTGAAGTCTGTGATGCGCTTGAGCCGGTACCGCACGGTGTTTGGATGAACGAACAACTTGCGGGCGCAGGCCTCAATCGCGCCGCCGCAATCCAGGTACGCGTCGAGTGTCTCGATGAGCGTCGGCCCGGCATCGGCCAATGGCCGCATCACGTCGGTATGCAACGCCACGATCGCCGATGCATCCCCCATTAAGGCGCGTTCGGGCAGGAGTTCTCTGGCCAGCACGGGGCGCGGCGCTCCATTCCATCCGGCAACGGCGTTCATCCCGGAAATCGCCTCGCTTGCGCTGTGGTAGGCGGCAGTCAGCATCGGTGCTGTCGGGCCGATGACCACCGGGCCGTCGGAGAACGCGTGCAGCAGGTCACCAAAAAACTTGTCGGTCGGCGCTAACCGGCCGGATATGATCGCCACCAACCAGGTACCGTGCACGTCGGTCAGCGCCGCGCGGCCGTGGCGGGCGGCAATATCGCGGACTTCCTGGCTGGCTCGTTCGCTGCTGACCTGGCCGTTTGCGCCGTCGCGGTCCGGCGCCGGGGTGCCGACCACAACCGTCGCTGGCGCGGTCGTGTCCCAGTTCAACGCGGCCGCGCGGGACAGCAGCTCGGGGCCGGTGTCGCCGCGCACCACCGCGTCGACGACGCTGGCCTCCATCCGGCTATCCCAGGTGCCGCGCGCTTCGGCCGCATCGGCGTACGCCGTGGCGGCGGTGAACGCCAGGTCGCGGCTGTACTTCAAGATGCCCACTGTGAGCGCCGTCAACTGCTCTTCGGAACGGGCCAGCAGCGGCACAACTTCTTCGAAGAACTCCATGGTGACGCGCACCATGTCCACGGTGTGGCGTAAGGCGATTCGTCGGGTCAGATCCTGGGGCACCAGTTCGAACGCCTGCGCGGTGTAGCTCACGTCGCTATGCGGGTCTTGCATCCACTCGACGAAGTTGACCACCGCCGTCTGCACCACCAGCGCCACGCTGGCGCGCTGAGACGCTTCCAGGTCGGCGAAGAAGGGCAACCGTTCTTGCATCGCCGTGACCGCTTCAGTGGCCAGTCGACCCGAGTACTGCTTCAACCGTCGCAGCAGCGAATCGGGCACGGTGTCCAGTAGTTCGAGCGGTGACCTGCGTGGCGCTGCAGACGCAAACTGATTGTCATTCACGCCTAAAAGCTACGCCAAGTTTCTGGAAGTTTCCCCCAAAGCAGTGCTCGGCCCTTACTGGTGTCTTACGACCGAAGCCTCGAACGTGAAGCCAGCTTCACGTTCGAGGCCCAACGTGCGGCTGGCCGCACGCTCGGCGGGCGGGTGGGATCAGGTTAGGCAAGACCGGGATCCGACGTCTGCTCTGGGGCGGCCTGCACATCGTCGATCTGGTATTGACGTGCGGCCGCGATCGGCACCGACGGGTCGATCTCACCGTCGCGTGCCAGCGCCTCCAACACCGCGACCACCTGTGATTCGGCGTCGGTGTTGAAATAGCGCCGAGCGGCCGGCCGGGTGTCAGAAAAGCCGAATCCGTCGGTGCCCAGCGTGACGTAGGTGCCAGGAACCCACGGCCGGATTTGCTCGGGCACCGCGCGCATCCAGTCCGATACGGCGATTACCGGTCCGGCGTTATCCGAGCGGGCTTCGGATAAGACCTGGGTCACATAGGGGACACTCGCCGGCTGGTCGGGGTAACGCAGCCGGGCCGTTTCGATGGACACCCCGTCGCGGTTCAGTTCGCCCCAACTGGTCACCGACCACACGTCGGCGGCGACATCCCAGTCAGCGGACAACATCTCGGCTGCCTTCAGCGCCGCGGGCATTGACACCCCGGAGGCCAAGATGTGCGCTCTGTTGGAACGTTGCTCCTTAGCCTTGTGGTAGCGGTACATGCCGCGCAGCACGCCGTCGGGATCGAAGTTCTCCGGCTCGGGTGGCTGTGGGTAGGGCTCGTTGTAGACGGTGATGTAGAAGAACACGTTCTCCGGGTCTTCGCCAAACATCCGGGCCAGCCCGCTTTCGACGATATAGGCGATTTCGTAGGCGAACGCGGGGTCGTAGGCGACGACTGCCGGATTGGTGGCCGCCAACAGCAACGAGTGGCCGTCGGCGTGTTGCAGGCCCTCGCCGGTCAGCGTGGTGCGTCCCGCGGTGGCCCCGAGTAGGAAGCCGCGCGCCATCTGGTCGGCCGCGGCCCACAGGCCGTCGCCGGTGCGTTGGAACCCGAACATTGAATAGAAGATGTAGATCGGAATCATCGGCTCGTTGTGCGTCGAATACGACGTGCCCGCCGCGATGAATGAGCCCACCGACCCGGCCTCATCAATTCCTTCGTGCAGGATCTGCCCGACTTCGCTCTCCTTGTACGCCAGCATCAGCTGGGCGTCGACGGCGGTGTACAGCTGGCCGTTGCGGTTATAGATCTTCAACGACGGAAACCACGAGTCCATGCCGAACGTGCGTGCCTCATCGGGAATGATCGGGACGATCCGTGAGCCGACTTCCTTGTGCCGCAACACTTCTTTGAATGTGCGCACGATCGCCATGGTGGTGGCGACTTCCTGGGTTCCCGAGCCCTTCTTTAGCGCGGCGTAGGTGTCGCGACTAGGAAGCGCCAGCGCTTTGGACTTGGTCCGGCGCTCCGGCAGGAAACCGCCAAGGGCGCGACGCCGGTCGAGCAGGTAACGGATTTCCGGGGCGTCGGGGCCGGGGTGGTAATACGGCGGCAGGTAGGGATTTTCCTCCAACTGGGCATCCGAAATCGGAATCCGCTGGGTATCGCGAAATTCCTTAAGATCTTGCAGCGTAAGCTTTTTCATCTGATGAGTGGCGTTGCGGCCCTCGAAATGCTTGCCCAGCGCGTAGCCCTTGATGGTCTTGGCCAGGATCACCGTTGGCTGTCCCTTGTGGTCGACGGCGGCGCGGTAGGCGGCGTAAACCTTGCGGTAGTCGTGACCGCCGCGCTTAAGGTTCCAGATCTCCTGGTCGCTCATGTGTTCCACCAGCGCCTTGGTACGCGGGTCGCGCCCGAAGAAGTGGTCGCGGACAAAGCGGCCGTCGTTGGCTTTGTACGTTTGGTAATCACCATCAGGGGTGACGTTCATCAGGTTAACCAGGGCGCCGTCCCGGTCGGCATACAGCAGCGCGTCCCATTCGCGGCCCCACACCACCTTGATGACGTTCCAGCCGGCGCCCCGGAAGAACGACTCCAGCTCCTGGATGATCTTGCCGTTGCCGCGCACCGGACCGTCGAGGCGCTGCAAGTTGCAGTTGATGACGAAGGTCAGGTTGTCCAGACCCTCGAGGGCCGCGACATGCGCGAGCCCGCGGCTCTCCGGCTCGTCCATTTCGCCGTCGCCCAAAAAACACCACACGTGCTGGTCGGAGGTGTCCTTGATGTCCCGGTCATGCAGATAGTGGTTGAACCGTGCCTGATAAATGGCGTTGAGCGGGCCCAGACCCATCGACACGGTGGGGAATTCCCAGAAGTCGGGCATTAGCCGCGGGTGCGGGTAGGACGGCAACCCGCCGCCGGGATGACTGTGCTCCTGACGGAACCCATCCAGCTGATCTGCGGACAACCTGCCTTCCAGGAAGGCGCGCGCGTAGATTCCGGGGGACGCGTGACCCTGGATGAACACCTGATCTCCGCCGCCGGGATGCGATTTGCCCCGGAAAAAGTGGTTGAACCCGACCTCGTAGAGCGCCGCGGACGAGGCGTAGGTCGAGATATGACCACCGACGCCCACACCCGGTCGTTGCGCGCGGTGCACCATAATCGCCGCGTTCCACCTGATCCAGGCGCGGTAGCGACGTTCAATGTCCTCGTCGCCGGGGAACCACGGCTCGAGCTCGGTCGGGATGGTGTTGACGTAGTCAGTCGATGTCAGCGCCGGGATCGCCACCCGCTGCTCGCCGGCCCGTTCCAATAGCCGCAGCATCAGATATCGCGCCCGCGACGGCCCCGAGCGCTCCAGCAATTCGTCGAAGGACTCCAGCCACTCCGTCGTCTCCTCGGGGTCGATATCGGGCAGATACGACGCCACACCTTCGCGGATCACCCGAACGCGGTCGGGTTCGCTTGCGCTGCCGGGATTTTTGGAGCTCATGGGGGTTTTGGTCAGATCCGGGCGCGCGAACTCGGTTGTCAACGCACTACTCCTGTAGTTGGCGGGGCACTGGCTGGGATGATGTCTTTGGGGCTATCTGGACCATCGTCCCCCTATCGTGCCGCACCGATATTTCGGGTCGGTAGCCGCCGTCCGGTCGCCCATTGGAGGTCCTCGAGTAAGTGCACGACGAGACCCGTTTGTCGACCCGAACCTGATGCGTCGGGGGCGGTTGGAATCGTGACCCGGTAACGTCACAAGCTGTGCTCACCGCATGGCGTGCCATCCCTAGGCGAGGCGCGCTGCTGCTTGGCTGTAGCGCGGCGGCCTTGATGGGCATCGTAGGCTGCACCGCCGTCACCGATGGAACAGCAACGCCGGACACTATGGTCGCTTCGGCCTACCGCGCCTCGGTGTCCGCGTCGTTGTCAGCTTCGGCGGCGACGTCTAGCATCCGGGAGTCGCAGCGGCAACAATCGCTGACCACCAAGGCAATTCGCAGCTCGTGTGACTCGCTTGCTGCCACCAGCGGCTCGGCAATCGACAAGGTGAACGCTTTTGTTGGGGCGTTCAATCAGGGCCGCAATACCGGTCCGACCGAAGGCCCGGCCATCGACGCGCTGAACGACAGCGCCTCGACGGTTGTCAGCGGTCTCACCGAGGCGCTGTCGTTGCAGCTGCGTGATGCCCTCAACGCGTATGTCGACGCCGCCCGGTCGGTGGCTACCGCCATCGGCACGCACGCCCCGACGTCGGAGTTCAACAAGCGGGTCGATCAGCTCAACGACACCAAGACCAAAGCATTGAAACTGTGCCTGGCTTCGTTCTGAGGTAGCCGCCCGGGCCGAGGTCGGCTTGTGCGACGATGCTTGTGCGACGATAGTGCCCATCGCAACGGCGCGCAGATCAGTTTCGCGGATAGTTGAAGGAGGCTCCACGGTGGTCGCGGCGGATCACGCCCCGAGCTTCGCTGGCAAACTGGGCATCCAACGAGGCCAAGTTGTCCAAGAGTGGGGTTGGGACGAAGACACCGACGACGACATCCGCGCCGCGGTTGAAGAGGCGTGCGGTGGCGAGTTGCTCGATGAAGATACCGACGAGGTGGTCGACGTCTCCTTGCTGTGGTGGCGAGACGGCGACGGGGATCTGGTGGACACCTTGATGGACGCGATTACTCCGCTCGCCGAAGACGGGGTGATTTGGGTGCTGACCCCTAAGACCGGAAAGCCCGGTCACGTACTGCCCGCTGAGATCGCGGAGGCGGCCCCCACTGCCGGCCTGATGCCGACCTCGTCGGTCAACCTGGGTGACTGGAGCGCTAGCCGGCTAGTCCAGCCGAAGTCGCGGGCCGGGAAGCGCTGATGCTGGGCGTCGGAGCCACCGCCCCCGACTTCACGCTGCGCGACCAGAATCAGCAGTCCGTCACGCTCAGCAGCTATCGCGGCACCAAGAACGTGCTGCTGGTGTTTTTCCCGCTGGCATTCACCGGGATCTGCCAGGGTGAGCTGGACCAGTTGCGTGATCATCTGCCGGATTTCGAAAACGACGACAGCGTGGCGCTGGCCATTTCGGTCGGGCCACCGCCCACCCACAAGATCTGGGCGACCCAGAGCGGATTTCTGTTTCCGGTGTTGTCGGATTTCTGGCCGCACGGCGAGGTCAGCCAGCACTACGGCGTGTTTAACGATGCCGCCGGCTACTCCAACCGCGGTACCTTCGTCGTCGATCGGTCGGGGATCATTCGGTTCGCCGAGATGAAGCAGCCTGGCGAGGCCCGCGACCAGCGGCTGTGGACTCAAGCCTTGGCGGCGCTAAAGGCTTGACGTTTGGGTGGTTTGCCCCCGGGCGGGTAGCCTGCGGCGGGTATGGGGCGCGTAGCTCAGTGGTAGAGCTCTGGTTTTACACACCAGCGGTCGGCGGTTCGATACCGTCCGCGCCCACAACTGAAATTTCCAGGTAGAGAATGGTTCCCGGCTGCAGGACACGGCTAGTCGAACCGCCCGATAGGCTAGGAATAGGCCAAGGCGTCCGTGAGCTAGTTGCTGGCCTTGTCCGCAGCGGCATCGCTCGTCGCCGTATAGCGACCCACATCGCCCGACGCTTCGGCCTCCGTGGTCATGTCCTCCCACGGCCAGCGCACCGTGGCGAAGCGACGATAGAAGTTCGATGTTGCCGAGCGCCGTTGTGAGGTTGCCCCGCTGGATTCGGTCCTCGCGGGCGGGCGCGACAGCGTAGATTTCCTGCTGCGGGTTCCCGCCGATCAGTTTGTTGTCCGCTCGTCGAGCACTGCCGCCATGGCGTGTGCGTAGCTGCCCGCGGCGTTGTTCCGCCTGTGGATGCCGTTGGCCACGTTCTGCGCAAACTTCTGGTAGACCCGCCTGATCCTTGACGCGCTAGCGGACACCGGCGAGGAGCTGATAGCCTGGCCGCGCTCCGGCTCGCATTCCCGGCGGCTTTGGGCGCCGGGGAATCCCTGACCCGGCTCTGGTTGGGCGGCCGCGTCTACCTAATTAAAGTTAAGGGCCGCAACTATGTTGGCCTGGCTTCAAGGCGGCGGGAACAAATTAATAGACGCCAGTGTTTTGCAGGCTCTTCGTCCACTGAACGGGGCAAGCCCACCACCGTTAACCCTACTGTAAGATTGCTGAAACGATGTCGTACGATGACGTACACATAATTCAACATAACTAAGCGGTCGAAGGATGTAGTGCCAATGGCGTTTATGCCACAATCAGACTTACCAGAAGGCTCGGATCGGTTGTTACCGCCAAGCTCGCTTCAGCCGCGCCGACGGCCGCGCCGGCTCATACAACAAGAAGACTCCTCCGACGAAGAGATCGAGTCGCTGGCGTTAGTATCCTCACGTAGAAATAAAGACTCGAATGCGTCGTCCCTACGCGACAAGGAGGCGATGCAGGCAAGTCCAGATAGCATGACTGGGATAAGCACCAAGATGGTGGAAATAGCTCACCAGGTTTCGATAGCAAATGCCCAGAAGGCCCCGGCGATGACCAAGATTCCCGCGCCGGGGAAGGATAGCGTGTCAGCTCTGTTAGCGAGATTTTTTAATGCTCGCGGGGTGTCGTACCAGGTGCATACCGATCGCGGCGCGGACATCGGCGAGCAGTTCTCTTGGAGCCTAAAGGATGCCGCAACTGCTTATAGCGAAACTGACAAGATCTGAATGAATTTGATATTATGTAATGCTCGTTTAATGTTCTAATGCTCGCGGGCTGTTGTGCTAGCTGCATGCCGGTCGAGGCATGGGCATCGGCAAGCAGTTGTCCCGGAGCCGGGCTGTCGCACCTGCTTATACGAATACTGTCGAGGACGACGACGAGGATTGTGTCACAGCGTAGCTACTCACGGTGTGTTACCGGCGAATAGATCTACCAGCGATATGTTGACCGTAGAGTTCAGGAGAAAGTAACCGGGGTGTCAAATTTCGACCTATTACCACCCGACGTCAACGTCCTCAATATTCGTGGTCCGGGTTCTAAGCCAATACGGGCCGCTGCAGCCGCATGGACCGATCTGGCGGAAAAGTTGTCTTCTGCGACGAGACAGTGGATATGTCAAGTTGGCGATGCGGAAAGCTGGTTTCAAGGTCCGGCAGCGGAAAGCTTTTCATTAGCGGCGGCACGGTACAGCTCTTGGCTGCAGGGACACGGCAACACGGCTAGTAAGACCGCTGAGTATCTTCATCGCGCGGCGAATATCTACGACGAGACGGTCGAGGGGATGGTGCCGTACACTACGATAGCGACGAACCGCGTGGCTACCTTAGGTTTGAAAACAACTAACCTTTTGGGGCAATTCACCGCCAAAATCGCGGAGCTGGATTACGAATACCAAAAGATGTGGGCCCAGAATGCGAAAATGATGAATACATATCAGGAAGCCATCTTCGATATTATGGGGCAGGCTGAGAGTGAGGGAATTGCACCAGCGCCGCTGGTGATCTCCAGCTCTTCCAGAAGGGAAAGGAGGTACTACTAATCTTAATCTGATTCCCTGTTGGATTGGCGTGGGCGGGGTTTGAGTTTTGACCGTTGGCGGTATGCTGAGCCCACCTGATCTGTCCCCGTAGTTTCGAGCCGCGGCTATGAGGGCCGTCCCCTCGTACCGTAGAGGCATCGCCTTATAAGGGAGTGATGGCGATGGAACGGCGAAGTTTCCCCGCTGACCGAGAGTGAGCGCAAGGAGCTCGACTGGCTGCGCTGTCGATGCACCTGCTGGCGAGTCCACTCCAAAACCGGGCCCAGCTGCCAAGTCTTGGCCCGCACCCGCCGATGGGCCAACACCTGCGAATCATGATCGGTCACTGCCCTGAACCACGACCTCCTCCTTGATGTCTTGGGACACTGAGCCCGTCAACCACATCAGGAGTACGTCCCCTGCATCAACACACTCATCAGCCATCACTGAGTTACTACGCCGTGGGCCGCGGCGATCTCGGCCACCGACCGGGCCGCGTCCCCGACCACCTTGGCCATCTGCACACGCAGCCAAACTTTCCTGTAAGGGATATCTTTCAGAGAAGTGACCACGTAGTCCTTCATCGACATCGATACCACCCCACGACGGGCGCAGCGCCGCACTCTGCTCGTCGGTGACCACATCAACTACCCGCGTCCCGTCGCCGTAGCGCTCAACACGCACAACGCGTACTCCTGGCAGCCCGAACAACACTGTCGTAGCAAGGGCTCTCAGCTGTCGGACACGCCGAACAAAATCAATGGGCTACCTGCCCGCTTAAGGTTGAAGAGTCATTGCACGTTCAGATGCATTCGGGCAGCGGCAAACCGTAGGTCCCGGTGATGAGCACAACCCCTGGTTAGGCCGAATTGAGAGCCATTACGAGACAACCGAATTCGGCCTGTCTCCGAATGGCGGCCCGGTATTCAGTGCTGCCAGCGCGCCCCAAGGGCCTTCGCCGCGGTGGACACCTTCATCACCAGACGACGCTCGCGGTTGCTGACTGGGATGAAGTGGTAATGCCGTAGCAGGACTGCGCTGCGTCGTCTATCGCATCGACGACGATGAGCCGCCCGCCACCGATCTCCGATGCGGCGACGGCTTTCCCCAGCGCATCCAGGAGCAACTGCTCGCCGTAGCCTTGTCCATGCAGTGCTGCATCGATTGCCAGACGAGCAATCAAGTACCCGGGTATGCGGGAATAGCCCCCCGCCATGGGTCCCGACACGCCGTCATCTTTGCGTACGGCCTCGGTGGGGCAGATGGCGAAATAGGCACAGACCTTCGATTCCCCGAGCGGAGTCCACACGTACACGTGCGCTACTCCGCTGCTATCCACACGGCGGGCCTGCTTGACCAGCCAGGTGTTCAGTGTCTCCTTGCCGCAGTTGAACCCTTCCAACGTGTGGCCGTCGTTCAGCCGCGCGGACTCGAACACTCGTCAGCGCCTGGTGAACACCACAGGCTTACGTGCGGCTGCCGCCAGTCGCGGCGCGGCGTCAGCAATGTCCAGCGAGGACATCAGCTTGTCGAATTGCTCGGGCTCCATCACCGTTAACAGCTGCTGCTGCAGGACGTCCTCAGCGCGTTGCATCGCAGCTTTCCGCACGAACTCCGAGGTCTGCTCATGCACAACATTGGCGGCTCGCTGAATGCGGTCCAAGGTCGCTTGCTCCGCGCGAAGCTCGATGCGCTTCGTCTTGACTGCCACGATGACACCTCACTTGCGCGCGGCGCAGTGTACGGCGAATGTACGTACATTACCAGGCAAATCTGCATCATAAGGTCCTTGCCGCGAAAGGCGAGTCCGTCCGCCACACCAGCGGTATCTCTGGGGGTCCGTTGTCGGTGCTGAGCCGGTATGGCAAGGTCGGGGGCGTGGACGAGCAATCTGATTTTCAGAGCGGCAGGGCGGTGCCGAAAAAAGCAGCAGGACGAGTACCGTCCGTCGGGCCGCTGTCGTCCGAGCAACAGCCGGCGACCAAGGCGGATCTGTATGCCGCAGTGGATGCGCTGCGCGCCGATATGCGCGAACTGCTAGAGAACGTCCGTACGTTGATTCAGGCGGCGGACAGCCGGGTGACTGATCTGGAGCAGGCCAAGGGCGAGGTCGGGCACAAGCTACCCGAGGATTGGTGACGCTGGCGCCGAGCCGCAAAGGCGTCTGTCGGTGAAGTCGTTTCGCATCAACGTTCCTGACGACGTTCTCGACGATTTACGTTTCCGCCTAGCGCGCACCCGATGGCCCGCGGCCGAGTGTGTAGATGCACCCACGGCTGGCCGGGTTCGATCGTGGAGTTTCACAAAGTGATTGAGCCGCTGACCGATCCGACAGTTCACGGTGGACGCGCCGAAGGCGCGTGCCACTACCGCATCACACACTGGACAACCACGCCGCGCGGCGATCACTTTGCCGCATTTGAACAACCGGAGCTGTTTGTTGAGAACATTCGCGCGTTCTTCGCAACCCACCGCTATGCCAATCCGGCTCGTCGGCGTGCTGGCCGGCTACCTAGCTGACCTGGTGCTCGGTGACCCGCAACGAGGTCACCCGGTCGCGGTGTTTGGCCAGGCGGCCGCGAAGTTGGAGCACGTCACCTACCGCGACAGCAGGATTGCCGGCGGCGTGCACCTGGGCCTGTTGGTGGGGGTGGTCGGCGTGCTGGGCATGGTGCTGCAGCGCAGCGCCGGACGCCGGGGTCGGCTCTGGTCGATCGCGACCACCGCCACAGCGAGCTGGGTGTCATTGGGGGGAACCTCCCTGGCACACACCGGCTTGGCGATGTCACGGCTGCTGGATCGCGGCGACGTCGAAGCTGCGCGGCGGCTGCTGCCATCGCTGTGCGGGCGCGATCCCGCCGGACTGGACGGCGCGGGCCTTACGCGTGCGGCACTCGAATCGGTAGCGGAGAACACGTCGGACGCCGCGGTGGCGCCGCTGCTGTGGGCGACGGCGGGCGGCGTGCCCGGTGTTTTGGTCTACCGGGCGGTCAACACTTTGGATTCGATGATTGGCCACCGCTCGCCGCGGCATATCCGATTCGGCTGGGCCGCCGCGCGATTGGATGATGCGGCCAACTATGTCGCCGCACGGGCGACCGCGGCGTTGGTGGTGGTGTGTGCACCGGTTGTCGGCGGATCACCGTCGGGTGCGGTGCGCGCCTGGCGCCGTGACGCCGCCCGGCATCCCAGCCCCAACGCGGGCGTTGTCGAGGCGGCCGTCGCCGGGGCACTCGGTGTGCGGCTGGGCGGACCCACCCAGTACCATCATGAGCTGCAGATTCGGCCCACCCTCGGCGACGGCCGACTGCCTACCGTTGCCGACCTGCGTCGCGCGGTGGTGTTGTCGCGGGCGGTCCAGGCGGGGGCGGTACTACTGGCTGGGCTGTCGATTTACCGCCGGCGGCCGTAGCGGTCGGCCAGCTTCTCCTCGACGCTCATCGGAGCCTGTGTCGGTTTCGCCAGCTTCTCCTGGCGGCGGGCGCGGATCTCTGCGTAGGCGAAATAGCCCAATCCAATTGGCGCGAGGATGCCAAACGAGATCCACTGGATGCCATAGGACAGAAACGGTCCAGCGTCGAGATGCGGTATGCCGATCACACCGAGCCCACCGGGTTGGTCGTCGACCAACTGCAGATAGGACCCGGCCAACGGGACCTTTGTCAACCCTGCGACCTGTTCGGTGTTAATCGAATACACCTGCTGGACACCGTCCCTGGAGAACGGTCCTTTGTCTTTCACGGTCGGTTCGGAGTCGCGTAGCCGGGCCGTGATGCTCACGGCCTCAGCTGGCGGGCGGGGGATTGGCGGCACATGCGAGCCTGGTTCGGGACGCACGTAACCACGGTCGACCAGGACGGTCGGTCCACCGTCGACGACGAATGGCGCCAGCACCTCGAAAGCCTGGTCTGAATCAACCACCCGCAACCGGGCCAGCACCTGCACGTCCGGCAAATAGCGCCCGGTCGCCGTAACCCGGCGCCACTGCGCCTTCGGCGCCGACGAATCCTGCTGCGGTAGCAAGGTTTTCAGCGGCACCGGCGGCGTGTTGAGGGAATATTCGATTTGACTGTTTTCCCGCGATGTCCTGGTGTTCTTTCCCAGCTGCCACGGCGCGAGCACCACAAAACATAGGTAGGTGAACGCAATAACCACCAAGGCCAGTGCGATCCAGCCTGGCCGCAGCAAGAACGCCAAGCGGCGCATCAAGGGTGTCCGTTCTGCGCGAGTCGCTCATCGACCCAATCGTGCAGGCCCGGCAAGGCAGCCTCGATAACGGCGAAAACCTCTTCGAAGTCGTCGTGGTCACCGTAATAAGGGTCCTCGACGTCAAGGGCATATGCACCCGAGCTCGGATCGAATGATCGCAGCATCCGTATCCGGCTGTCCTCGACCCCCAGCTGTCGCAACATTCGAACGTGGTTGCGGCCCAAGGCGACCACCAGATCGGCCGACAGATGGTCGGCATCGATTTGGGCGGCGCAGTGGTCCGTGGGGTAGCCGTGGGCACGCAGCACCCGGGTGACGCGCGCGTCGGCGCCATCGCCCACATGCCAGTTTCCGGTGCCGGCACTGGTCACCCGGACTGCGTCGCCCAGACCACGCCGCCGGAGCTGGTCGGCGAACATCTTCTCGGCCATCGGCGAACGGCAGATGTTGCCGGTGCAGACAAACGTGACGTGCAGCGCAGTCCAATCAGACACCGAGCACCTCGGTCTTAGCGCCACAGGTGCCGTCGGCACTTGCGCCGGCGACGACCTCGGGACGGGGAGTTGGGCCATTGGCTGTGCTTGCCACGTGACCATTGTCCTTGATGGGCGCACCCGGGCGTGACGGTGTTCATGACAGGCCCCCACAGTGGCGCACTAGTGTTTCACGGATGGCGAGTCTGGATCACGGCGCGGCGATTCGCCTCACAGCGGCGCGCTATCACGGTGATCAGGCCGTCACGCCTGGCATGCTGGATTTCGCCGTCAACGTCCGTCATAGCCAACCACCGCAGTGGCTGGTGAAACAGCTGGCTGAGCGGCTGTCGGGTCTGGCCCGCTACCCAAGCGCCGACGATGTGCACCGGGCCCAAGACGCGGTCGCCAACCGCCACCATCGAACCCGCGATGAGGTGCTGCCGCTGGCCGGGGCGGCGGAAGCGTTCGCGTTGTTACCCAACCTGCGGCCGGCGCGGGTGGCGATCGTTGCGCCCTCGTTCACCGAGCCGGCCGTGGCGCTGACCGCGGCCGGGGTGCCGGTGCACCATATTGTGCTCGAGCCGCCGTTCGTCCTGGATGGGCTAAACATACCCGAGGACGCCGACCTGGTCGTGGTGGGCAATCCGACCAATCCCACCTCGGTGTTGCACACCCGTGAGCAGCTGCTCGCGTTGCGCCGGCCTGGACGGATTCTGGTGGTCGACGAGGCGTTCGCCGATTCGGTTCCCGGCGAGGCGGAGTCGCTGGCCGGTGACTCGCTGCCCGACGTGCTGGTGTTGCGCAGTCTGACCAAGACGTGGTCGTTGGCGGGGTTGCGGGTGGGCTATGCCCTTGGCTGGCCAGAAGTGCTGGCGCGGTTGACCACCTCGCGGGCGCACTGGCCGGTGGGCACACTGCAACTGACCGCTATCGCGGCCTGTTGTGCTGCCGATGCCGTCGCCGACGCCGCGGCCGGTGCTGCGCGGTTGGTGGCTGTGCGCGCCGAGATGGCGGCCGGTCTGGGATCGCTGGGTGCCGATGTTGTCGACGGTGCGGCCCCGTTCGTATTGTTCAGCATGGCTGATGCGAAACTGGTACGAAAGAGATTGCAGAACAACGGAATTGCGATTCGTCGGTGTGACACGTTCGTCGGTCTCGACGAGCGGTATCTGAGGGCGGCGGTGCGCCCGGAGTGGCCGCTGCTAGTCCAGGCCATTTCGGAGGCGATCGCCTGCGCGAATCTTGGGAGGTGCCAATGAGTGTGCGGCTGGCCGACGTCATCGAAGTGTTGGATCAGGCCTATCCGCCGCGGCTGGCCCAGTCGTGGGATTCGGTCGGCCTGGTATGCGGCGACCCCGCGGATGTGCTGGAGTCGGTGACCATCGCGGTCGACGCCACGCCCGCGGTCATCGATGAAGTTCCCGATGCCGGCCTGCTACTGGCCCATCATCCGTTGCTGTTACGCGGGGTCGACACGGTGGCGGCCAGCACGCCGAAGGGTGCGCTGGTACACCGCTTGATCCGTTCCGGGTGTTCATTGTTTACCGCGCACACCAACGCAGACTCGGCATCACCGGGTGTGTCAGACGCGCTAGCACACGCCCTTGGCCTCACTGTCGACGCGGTACTCGAGCCCCTTCCCGGTGTGGCCGACCTCGATAAGTGGGTCATCTATGTGCCACTCGAGCACGTAGCAGCGGTGCAGGCGGCGGTGTTTGAGGCTGGTGCTGGCCACATCGGCGACTACTCGCAGTGCAGCTGGAGCGTCACCGGTACCGGACAGTTCCTGCCGCATGACGGGGCGTCGCCCGCGGTGGGCAGCATCGGCACCGTCGAGCGGGTGTCCGAAGACCGGGTTGAGGTTGTCGCACCCGCGCGCGCACGGGCCGCTGTGTTGTCGGCGATGCGCGCCGCGCATCCCTACGAAGAGCCGGCGTTCGACATCCTTGCGCTGGTGCCCCCGCCTAGCGACGTCGGCTTGGGTCGCATCGGATCGCTGCCGCGACCAGAATCGCTACGTACCTTCGTCTCCAGAGTTGGCGCCGCATTGCCGCAAACATCCTCGGGTGTGCGCGCCACGGGAGACCCGGATCTGCTCGTGTCGCAGGTCGCGGTGTGCGGCGGCGCCGGGGACTCGTTGCTGAGCCTCGCGGCCGCCGCGGACGTTCAGGCGTATGTCACGGCCGACCTGCGGCACCATCCAGCCGACGAACATCGGCGGACTTCAAACGTGGCGCTAATCGACGTCGCGCATTGGGCAAGCGAATTCCCGTGGTGCGGTCAGGCCGCCGACGTGCTGCGATCCCATTTCGGTGCGGCGCTGCAGGTGCGGGTGTGCACTATCCGCACCGACCCGTGGAACCTGGAGGCAAAACGAGTGAACGATGTGAGTGATAGTTGGAGAGATCAGTCATGAAAGCCGAAGTAACGCAACAACGTTCGCTGTTAGAGTTGTCGAAGCTGGATGCTGAGCTGTCCCGGATTGCGCATCGGGCCACCCATTTACCGCAGCGGGAGGCCTACGAGCGGATGCAGGTCGAGCATACCGCCGTCAGTGAGCGGCTGGCCGCCGTGCGAATTGCGGTGGAGGACTTAGATGCCCAGGTGTCGCGACTCGAGTCGGAGATCGACGCGGTGCGACAGCGTGAAGACCGAGATCGGTCGCTGCTCAAGTCGGGGGCGACGGACGCTAAGCAGTTGTCTGATCTACAACATGAGCTGGAGACCCTGCAACGCCGCCAGACCAGCCTGGAAGATTCCCTGCTGGAGGTCATGGAGCGCCGCGAGGAGCTGCAGGCCCAGCTAACTGCAGAGCTAGAGGCAATCGAGAGGATGCAGGCTGACCTGGACGGTGCTCAGCAGGCTCTCGACGCCGCCATCGCCGAGATCGACCAGGCCCGCCAGCAACATTCCTCACGGCGCGATGTGCTGACCGCGGAACTGGACCCCGCCCTCTCGGCGCTTTACGAACGACAGCGTGCTGGGGGAGGGCCGGGCGCTGGGCAATTGCAGGGACACCGGTGCGGCGCCTGCCGGATCGAGATCGGCCGCGGCGAGTTGGCCCGCATCTCGGCGGCCGCCGACGACGAAGTGGTGAGGTGCCCGGAGTGTGGCGCGATCCTGTTGCGGGTCAAAGGATTCGATCAGTGAAAGTTATCGTCGAGGCCGACGGCGGGTCGCGAGGCAACCCCGGACCAGCCGGATACGGCGCGGTGGTGTGGACCGCGGACCGCTCGACTGTGCTGGCGGAGACTAAGCAGGCGATCGGCAGAGCGACGAACAACGTCGCCGAGTACCGGGCCCTGATAGCAGGTTTGGACGATGCCGTGAAAATGGGTGCCACCGAGGCCGCGGTCTTGATGGATTCCAAGCTGGTCGTGGAACAGATGTCCGGGCGGTGGAAAGTCAAGCACCCCGACTTGATTGAGCTATACACACAAGCGCAGACGCTGGCGTCGCGGCTGGCGCGCGTCAGTTATACGTGGATTCCGCGCACCCGGAACTCACACGCCGACCGGTTGGCCAACGAGGCGATGGACGCCGCGGCTTGCGCCGACGGCCGGGTTGAGAAAGCCGCTTTGCCGCGTGCTCAGCCCGCGGAAACCGTTGCGACGGAATCGCAAACAGCGCCCGGCTGGACGGGTGCGCGCGGTACGCCTACCCGGCTGTTGTTGCTGCGACACGGCCAGACCGAGCTGTCGGTGCAACGCCGCTATTCGGGACGCGGCAACCCGGCACTAAATGACGTAGGTTGGCGGCAAGCTCGAGCTGCGGCGCGGTATTTTGCGCAGCGCGGCGGCATCGCCGCAGTGGTCTCCTCGCCATTGCAACGGGCGTACGACACCGCGGCAACGGCCGCCGACATGCTGGGCGTCAACTTGACGGTGGATGATGATCTGATCGAAACCGACTTCGGGGCCTGGGAGGGGTTGACGTTCGCCGAGGCCGCCGCGCGTGATCCGGAACTGCATCGTCGCTGGCTGCACGACACCGCCGCGTCGCCGCCGGGCGGTGAAAGCTTCGACGATGTGCTGGGCCGGGTGTGCTTGGCGCGTGAACGGATCATCGCCGGATATCAGGGCGAAACGGTGCTGGTGGTGTCACACGTCACGCCGATCAAGATGCTGCTGCGGCTCGCGCTGGATGCCGGTGCGGGCCTCCTGTACCGGCTACATCTTGACTTGGGGTCATTAAGCATCGCCGAGTTCTACCCCGATGGCGCGTCTTCGGTGCGGTTGGTGAACCAAACCGGCTACCTCTGAAGCGCGCCGGAACGGCCCCGAAACGGCCCTCATACCCAATCAACCAAGCGACGACTGTGCGACCGGAAAGTCAAAGTAGGTGCCCGGATGGTGCTCTGGTTGGTAGGTGTAATGCCACCA
Organism: Mycobacterium haemophilum DSM 44634; assembly: GCF_000340435.2. Lineage (NCBI taxonomy): Bacteria > Bacillati > Actinomycetota > Actinomycetes > Mycobacteriales > Mycobacteriaceae > Mycobacterium > Mycobacterium haemophilum. The sequence goes on along the minus strand of NZ_CP011883.2, from coordinate 2,627,354 downwards.
CTCGTCCTCGTAGTTGACGAAACCTTGAGATTGCAGCGCGTCTTTAAGCAGCAGCCGGTTCGTGAGTTGGTCGCCCTGGATCCGCGGATCGAGCGTATGGGCAAGGGTGTCGAAGCAGTCAAAGCCGGTTCCCATGTCGATTGACTCGTCTGGGAACCGCGCCGACGCCGGTGCGGTGCAATCGATCAGGGGCTCGCCGGGCACGTACGGCCGGGCGGGTATGACCGGGAGCTTTACCAACGTGAGGTCCACCGTGCTGCCGCGGCTGTGTCCCGACTGCTCGGCGATGTACCCGTCGCGGAAGAGGGTCGACTTGTCGACGCGCGGGTAGAACTCGGCTTTCATCCGCTGATCACTGCGATCGTTGGCCCATGAGGCGAAGTCGTTAACCGCGCGCTGCGGACGGTAGCAGTCGTACACCTTCAAGGCGTAGCCTCGCTGCTCCAACTGCTGTTGCGCGCGTTTGAGTCCTTCGGCCGCATCACGAGTGAGAATGCACATTGGTGTCTCATAGCCGGTGACAGGGTCGCCGGTGAAGTTGTGCGCCGTAAAGTAGCGGACGTCCTGCAGGATCGTCGGATCGATGTCCTGCAGCGCCACAAAGTCCATCGGCGCAACGGATTCCGGCTGCGCAGCGGCTATACCGCCGGGCGCGGCAGAAAAGGACGCGACCACCGTCGCGAGGAGCGCAGCGATCCTGCGGGCAAAGCCGAGAGAATAGGGCATGGGTCATCTTGACGACCGGATCCACCAATGCGCAACTCGCCGCGCTGTCAACCCAAATCCAGGCCAGGCGCATGCCGCTGGTGGGACAGCAACTGGCGTTTTAACTAGCGTGGGATCCCGCCCCGCACGCTCGGCTATCCATGGCCACGAGCGATGTGCCCCTGGCCCCGACACCCCGCAACGAGTACCGTGTTCGTCGCGGACGAGTTGGCCGGGCGGCCGCGGCTCGTGCCGGGCTTCTGTTAGTTTCCAGAGGTCCGGTACCGGAGTCGAGGAAAGTCCGGACTTCACAGAGCAGGGTGATTGCTAACAGCAATCCGAGGTGACTCGCGGGATAGTGCCACAGAAAACAAACCGCCACCCTCGCGGTGGTAAGGGTGAAACGGTGCGGTAAGAGCGCACCAGCATCCCGGGTGACCGGGGTGGCTTGGTAAACCCCACCCGAAGCAAGGCCAAGAAGGCCGCACCATAAGTGCGGCCGCGCAGGCGTTCGAGGGCTGCTCGCCCGAGCCTGCGGGTAGGCCGCTCGAGGCACCCGGCAACGGTGTGTCCAGATGGATGGTCGCCGCCGCGCTGCCGTTGGCTATGCCGCGGCGGCGGGGAACAGAATCCGGCTTACAGGCCAACTCGCCCGCCCTGCTTGGTTTGATGGCCCGGCTCAGCGCCGCGCTTTGCGCACCGCCTTGTCGAGTTTGCGCAGCGCGGCGTCGAGTTGCCCACGGCAACGGTCGGCAAAGTCGGCTTCCAACTGGAAGAGCAGACCATAGGTAAAGGTGTCCTCGCCGGCGGCGTGCGCGGCCTCGGTCTGGTGAATCAGATGCTCGCGGCTGACCACGCTGTCTTGGTGATCACCCAGCAGAGTTTGGATGGCCTTGGCCTGCTGCGACACGCGGTTCGCTCCAGTCGCTGCCGCGGTGTAGCGGAGTCGCTTGGCGCGCTTACGGATTCGATGTAGTGCTTCATCGACATTGTGTTCACCGCCGTGGCCCGCTTCGCTCTGTTGGGCAGCGGCTTTCTCGGCCTTCGCGGCTTTGCGGACCCGTTTGTAGGCCGCGTCAATGGTGACTGGCGCCGGTTCCTCGCCGACCGGGGCGGCCGGGATGTCGGCCACCACCGAATCGAGGGCGTCGAGCAGACGGAAGTATCGCTGCGACCGCATGGCGATCAGCGACCGCCGCAGCCCGGCCTGATAGCGGCGCTGCGCGCCTTCGACCAGACGTTCCCGTATCGGTCCACGCACCAGCTCCGGTGCCAGCTGGTCCAATTGGCGCTGGTAGCGCTCCTCGAGAACCTCGGCGTCGCGCGCCATGCCCAGGACACTGGCAAGCTCACGCAGTTCATTGAGGATCCACGCGCCGTCGGACAATCCGAACGAATCCTGCGAGTCCCGCAGCAAGCTGCGGATCTTGCGGGTAGTTACCCGCATCTGATGCACGGCGTCGTCCGTGTCGGCGCGCACGGCGCGGTCCCACACCAGCAGCTCGTCAACTTGCTGGGCTACGGCTCGGTGCACTGGGTCCGCGGGTGGCCGCGTGCTGTGCGGCTGCGACGACGGGCCAAGCACCCGTGCCAGCTTGGAGCCGTGAGCGGCGGGGGCAGCACCGGCATCGAGCAGTCGATTGCTCAGCCGATCCAACAGCTCGGAATTGGTGTTCGGATTGACCAGTTCCAGTTCCCATTCGCGCCACTGTTGTTCGGCGGGGTCCCAGCCGGAGCCCGCCGAACTGGCGGCAGACCACGCGGTGACATGGTCGTTGCTGAATTCCGCGAGCGCGGTGCCGTTGATGTCGTACAGGACTTGGCCTTCCCGTTGGGTGGTGATTCGCGCGATGGGCTGCACCGGGCGGTCGCGAACAATCGCCAGCACCACATCCAGCAACTCGGTTGGCACGGTATCGTCGGACGCGGCCAGGGGCGCGCGGATCTCGGTACGAGCATCGGGTCCGGCCGGCAACTTCAGGTGCCAGCCCGCGTCGGGACCACCAGTGCGCCGCCGCAGGGTGACCTTATTGCGCGCCAGGTCCTGTGTCGGCGTGTCGAAGTAGGTCGCATCCAGTGATTGCGTCGGTGACTTCTCGACGCGAGCCACCGCAGCGATGCCCTCGAAGGACGGGGACACGGTCGACTCGACCACGTCGAACTTGCGCTCCACCTCCAAATGGCGCGACGCTGTGGGCGCATTTACCGGCATTTTCTCCTCCGATGAGGGCGCCTTGGCGCAGTCGTGGATGGACGTGGACAGGCATCCATAGCCTGCCACCACGTCACGTTCTCCACCACCTGACTAGCTGCTACTGCACGAGGCACGATGCCTTCTGGACGATCTGCGGCGCCGCCGCAACCTGGGGCACCGACTACAGGGTCGCTGCCGTACCCTCCCATAACCCCGGCGGCGCCGCGAGCACCCAGGAATGCGAAGAGTTCACGGTCCTCCCCCAATAGGAGGGCAAAATTTCATCCGCCCAATCCGGTGTTCATCCGACCCGCCTGCGGCCCTCACCAGCCGATAGTGGTCAGTGGCAGTCACTTCGTATAGCCAGCGTCGGCGGTGCAGACAGAGCACGTGACTGGCCGTTGAGCATCCCGGTACATTGCTGGGTTTTCGTTGAGCGAAGCGGAGTTGGTATGTCTTTTGTGGCGGTAAACACCTCGGCGTTGCGTCAATCAGCCGTCGACCTGAAGAAGATAAGTGAAGACATGCGTGAAATCAGGGATGCGGTGGCGAAAAACGTTGTGCCCCCGGCTAAGGACTGTGTGTCGCAGCTGGTGGCGAGCGGCCTCCTTGAGAACGTAGTGGAGTGCCACCACAGAATCTCTCAGGCCGCGAAGACTTTTGACCTGTATGCGCTCAATTTGCTCATTAATGTTCAGGCGTATGAGGACGCCGAGACCGGCAACACCCAAACCGTCCAGTGATCTAGCTGAAGCTGATACCAGCACCGCAAACATCAACACGAGTGCCAGCGGTCGTTACCAGCCGAAGGGAACGAAGAGATGATGCCTGACAGCCAACCATCACTGAACACTAACTCTGCCTACCCGTTTGGCGGCTCTAGTTGTCAGTTGCACTATGCCAAGCTATCGCCGGAGGTCAACTCTAGTAACATATTTGATGGTCCTGGTTCTAAGGCGCTATGGGACGTCATCGACCGTTTCGAGGCGTTGGCTGATCAAATGTCTCTCAAATCTGCCTCGTTGAAGAGCTGGAACCAGGCGCTGCAAGGGCAGTGGTCAGGTCAGTCGGCGGCACGGATGGCCGAGACCGCCGAGAAGTTTCAACAGTGGATGGTTGACTTCTCGCAGGATGCCTGGAAGGCCGCCCTTAATGTCCGTTACCTCGCGCGGGAGTTTGTCGAAGCGCAACATTCGATGAGGTCTACGGTTGAGGTTGCCGAGAACCGCGCTCAGCGGGCGACTTTGGTGGCAGAGCAGAGTTCTGGGTTAGCGCGACACGATGAGGAGATTGCGGCACTCGATAGGGAGTATGAGAGATTCTGGGCCCACGATGTCGACGTGATGTGGCGCTATGAGATGTACGTGCGCGACAAGTTGGCGAGCATGCCTTCGTGGCAGGAGCCGCCGCGGGCGGATCCTGAGCTGTCGAGGATCCACATACGTGGCGGGTGAGATAGCGATTCCCCCTGCTGATCAATGACTTTGCGAGCGATACGGTTCCGATGTCGAAGATTGGTCGCGCCGATCCGAGGCTAGCGCTTCAGAACCAGTGTTCCTCGGCGGGGAAGATCCCGCTGGCCACTTCTTCTGCGTACTGTGTTGCGGCACGGCGCAACTCGCCGGCGATATCGGCATACCGCTTGACAAAGCGTGCCGCCTTACCGCTGCTCAAACCGGCCATATCTTGCCAGACCAGGACCTGGGCGTCGCAGTTCGGACCGGCTCCGATCCCGATTGTCGGAATGGTCAATTTGCCGGTGATCTGGGTGGCCAACTCGGCCGGCACCATCTCCATTACGACGGAAAATGCTCCGGCTTCGGCAACGGCGATGGCGTCCGCGACGGTTTGTTCGGCGGCGTCACCACGGCCCTGTACCCGGAAGCCGCCGAGGCCGTTGACGCTTTGCGGCGTGAACCCGATGTGCGCCATCACCGGAATGCCCGCCGCGGTCAGGCACGCGATCTGCTCGGCTACCCGCTGGCCGCCTTCGAGTTTTACGGCGTGCGCACCACCCTCCTTCATGAATCGGGTGGCGACGGCCAGCGCGGCGGTGGGTCCGGGCTCGTAGCTGCCGAATGGCAGGTCGGCGACGACCAAGGCGTGTCGCGTACCCCGCACCACGCCGCGGACCAGCGGGATCAACTCGTCGACCGAAACCGGCACCGTGGTGTCGTAGCCGTACACCACGTTGGCCGCCGAATCACCCACCAGCAGCACCGGGATGCCGGCCTCGTCGAAAACCCGGGCGGTCGAATAGTCGTAAGCCGTCAGCATGGCCCACTTGTGGCCTTCGGCCTTCATTTTCTGCAGGTGCTGGGTGCGGATCTTGGTGCGCGGCGTAGAGCTGCTAGTCCCATAAATATTCTGCTCAGACATTACTGTCCTTTGTGTTGGTCGGGTCGATCCTCGTGGCCCGTAAGAAGCTGGTTCGGTAGGGTCCCCGGGTTCGTCTGACCCTGACAGTCTGCCATCTCTTTTGCGCAGTTGCACCATCTGGTCCTGCAAGACATACCATCGGCGCATGCAGCGGCTTAGTGGACTGGATGCCAGCTTCCTGTACCTGGAAACCTCCTCGCAGCCCATGCATGTCTGTTCGATCATGGAATTGGATACCTCGACGATGCCGGGCGGCTATACCTTTGACCGGCTGCGTGACGCGCTATCGCTGCGCATCAAGGCGATGCCGGAGTTTCGCGAACGGCTCGCCAATAGTCCGCTGAACCTCGACCATCCGGTCTGGGTGGACGACCCGAACTTCCATGTGGACCGCCATCTGCACCGTATCGGGTTGCCGCCCCCAGGAGGGCGGGCCGAACTTTCGGAAATCTGTGGCCATATCGCGTCGTTACCATTGGACCGCCGCCGACCGCTGTGGGAGATGTGGGTGATCGAAGGCGTGGCGGGCACCGACTGTCACCGCGATGGCGGCCGCGTGGCGGTGATGACCAAGGTGCACCACGCTGGCGTGGACGGGGTGACCGGCGCCAACCTGATGTCGCGGCTATGTGCCACCGAAGCCGACGCGCCGCCACCGGACCCGGTAGACGGCGTCGGCGGCGCCAGCGGCTGGCAGATCGCCGCGGGCGGGCTCTTGCGGTTCGCCGCCCGGCCACTGCATCTGGCCAACGTGTTGCCCAGCACGGTGTCCTCGGTGATCGCGACGGTGGCCCGGGCCCGCGACGGCCTGACCATGGCGCGGCCGTTCGCAGCGCCCCGAACGTCGTTCAATGCGCGCATCAGCGGCCGCCGCAACATCGCTTACGCCGAGCTGGATCTCGAGGACATCAAGACGGTGAAGAACCACTTCGGCGTCAAGGTCAATGACGTGGTGATGGCGCTGGTTTCGGGGGTGCTTCGACACTACTTGAGCGAGCGCAACGTGTTGCCAGATTCGTCGCTGGTGGCGATGGTGCCAATCTCCGTGCATGGCAAGTCTGATCGGCCTGGCCGCAATCAGGTTTCGGGCATGTTTTCCAGCTTACAGACCCACGTTGCCGATCCAGTGGAACGACTGAACGCTATCGCGCAAGCGAATTCAGTTGCTAAGCAACATAGTTCGGCTATCGGCGCCACGCTGCTGCAGGATTGGTCGCAGTTCGCCGCGCCAGCGGTCTTTGGGGTGGCGATGCGGCTCTACGCCCGAACCCGATTGACCGAGAGCCTGCCGGTGCACAACTTGGTGGTCTCCAATGTGCCCGGTCCCCAGCTGCCGCTGTACCTGCTGGGTTGTGAGGTCAAGGCGATGTATCCGTTAGGGCCGATCTTTCACGGCGCGGGTCTCAACATCACCGTGATGTCGCTGAACGGCAACTTAGACGTCGGGCTCATCTCGTGCCCGGAACTGCTGCCGGACTTATGGGAGATGGCCGACGAGTTCGGCATCGGTTTAGAAGAGCTGCTCGCAGCCATCAAATAGCTACTGGGTTTGATGAGTGGCGACCCGCTGCGCCCGGTTCCGCCGCGCTTGCGATCGCTACTGGGTTTGATGAGTGGCGACCCGCTGCGCCCGGCTCCGCCGCGCTTGCGATCGCCACTGGGTTTGATGAGTGGCGACCCGCTGCGCCCGGTTCCGCCGCGCTTGCGATCGCCACTGGGTTTGATGAGTGGCGACCCGCTGCGCCCGGCTCCGCCGCGCTTGCGATCGCCACTGGGTGGCGGCCGCTCACCAGGAACTGGAGCCCTCTCTGGCAGCATAGGTGAGCATGGCCCTGTCTCGTCGCGACAAGATCGCGCGCATGTTGCTGATCTGGACCGCGATCGCGGCCGTCGCGCTGGTTCTCGCCGGCTGTGTCCGCGTTGTCGGCGGGCGTGCTCTGATGGCTGGGCCGAAACTGGGCCAGCCGGTGGCGTGGGCACCGTGTCGTCCTAGCAACCCCGCGGTGAAACTCCCCGGCGGTGCGTTGTGCGGAAAGCTCGCCGTCCCCGTCGACTACGACCACCGCGATGGCGAGGTGGCGGCGCTGGCGTTGATTCGCTTTCCCGCGACCGGTGACAAGATGGGCTCGCTGGTTATCAACCCCGGGGGACCCGGCGAGTCCGGTATCGAGGCCGCGTTGGGCGTTGTTCAGACGTTGCCGAAGCGGGTCCGCGAACGCTTTGACCTGGTCGGGTTCGACCCCCGTGGGGTGGGGTCCTCGCGGCCTGCGGTCTGGTGCAACTCCGATGCCGACAACGACCGGTTACGAGCCGAGTCGCAAGTCGATTACAGCCCGGCGGGTGTGACGCAGATCGAGGACGAGACCAAGCAGTTCGTCGGTCGTTGTATCGCCAAGATGGGTAAGACATTCCTGGAAAACATCGGGACAGTTAACGTCGCCAAGGATCTCGATGCCATCCGCGCGGCGCTGGGTGATGACAAGCTGACCTACCTTGGCTACTCGTACGGCACCCGGATCGGTGCGGCCTACGCTGAGGCCTATCCGCAGAACGTGCGGTCGATGATTCTCGATGGCGCCGTCGACCCCAACGCCGATCCCATCGAGGCGGACCTGCGCCAGGCCAAGGGATTCCAAGACGCGTTCAACGACTATGCCGCCGACTGCGCGAAGAAACCGTCCTGCCCGCTTGGCGCCGACCCGGCCAAAGCCGTCGACGTCTACCACAGTCTGGTCAACCCGCTGGTCGACCCGAACAACCTGATGGTCAGCAGGCCCGCGCCGACGAAGGACCCGCGTGGGTTGAGTTACAGCGACGCCATTGTGGGCACCATCATGGCGCTGTACTCGCCGACGCTGTGGCACCACCTCACCGACGGTCTGTCGGAGCTGGTCGACCACCGCGGAGATACCCTGCTTGCCCTGGCCGACATGTACATGCGTCGCGACTCGCACGGTCATTACACCAACGCCACCGATGCGCGGGTGGCAGTCAATTGCGTTGATCAGCCCCCGATTACGGACCGGGCCAAGGTCATTGACGAAGACCGCCGGGCACGGGAGGTCGCACCGTTCATGAGCTATGGACAGTTCACCGGTGACGCGCCGCTGGGCACCTGCGCGTTCTGGCCGGTGCCACCGACCAGCAAGCCACACGTCGTCTCGGCGCCCGGCCTGGCGCCGACGGTGGTGGTGTCGACCACCCATGATCCGGCGACACCGTATAAGGCGGGGGTGGATTTGGCGAACCAGCTTCGGGGTTCGTTGCTGACCTTCGACGGAACCCAGCACACCGTGGTTTTCCAGGGTGACAGCTGCATTGACGACTACGTGACGGAGTATCTGATCGGCGGCACCATGCCGCCGAGCGGGGCGAAGTGCTGACGTCTGACAACCACAGATAAGTGACCGACGCGTGACCTTTTCGCGCCGCCGCGGGTATCCGAGGATGCAACGATGGCAGCCATGCTGCGCCTGAGATCGTTGAGCTCGGCGCTGCTTTCGTTAGGGCTGTTGCTACACCCGGCAATGGCGCTGCCAGTGGCTGGCGCCAGTCCAGAGCAGCCCCCGAGCCCGGTGCCGGCCGCGGTGCCACAGCAGAACTGGGGCAACTGCAGCGTGTTCCTGCCCGACACCAGCGACATCCCTTCGGCACAGTGCGCAACGGTGTCGGTGCCGGTCGACTACAACAATCCCGGTGGGGCGCACGCCAAGTTGGCGGTGATCCGCGTTCCGGCGACTGGTCAACGGATCGGGTCGCTGCTGCTCAATCCGGGAGGACCCGGGGGATCCGCGGTCGACATGGTCGCCGCAATGACATCGGGGCTACAACGGACCGATATCGGCCGTCACTTCGATCTGGTGGGGTTCGACCCGCGCGGCGTCGGCCACTCAACCCCGTCGCTTCGGTGCCGCACCGACGCCGAGTTCGACGCGTACCGGAGCGAACCGATGGTTGACTACAGCCCGGCGGGTGTGGCGCACATCGAGCAGGTCTACCAGCAGCTCGCCCAGCGGTGTGTTGCCCGGGTCGGCGCCGCATTCTTGGCGAACGTGGGGACCGCGTCCGCCGTGCGCGACATGGATATGGTCCGTCAGGCTCTGGGTGACGAGCAGATCAACTACCTCGGCTACAGCTACGGCACCGAATTGGGTACCGCCTATCTCGAGCGGTTCAGCGACCATGTGCGGGCGATGGTGCTCGACGGCGCCATTGACCCGACCGTTGGCCCAATCCAGGAAGACATCCAGCAAATGGCGGGATTCCAGACCGCGTTCACCGACTATGCCGCGGACTGCGCCCGCTCGGCGGCCTGCCCGCTGGGCACTGACCCCAGCCAATGGGTCAACCGATACCACGCGCTGATCGACCCGTTGGCCACCACGCCGGGTCGGACGTCGGATCCACGCGGCCTGGGTTACGCCGACGCGACCACCGGCACCATCAATGCGCTCTACACCCCGGCATACTGGAAATACCTGACCAGTGGCCTGCTTGGGCTGCAGCGCGGCACCGATGCTGGTGACTTGCTGTTGCTCGCCGACGACTACAACGGCCGGGACCGCAATGGGCACTACACCAACGACCAGGACGCGTTCAACGCGATCCGCTGCGTCGACGCGCCGGCGCCAACGGATTCGGCGAGCTGGATATCGGCCGACCAGCAGATCCGTCAGGTCGCTCCGTTCCTCAGCTACGGGCCATTCACCGGCACCGCCCCGCGCGATATCTGTGCGCTGTGGCCGGTGCCGGCGACGTCGACGCCGCACCCCGCGCCGCCGGTCGCGCCGGGCAAGGTCGTCGTGGTCTCGACCACGCACGACCCGGCCACCCCATATCAGGCCGGGGTAGACCTGGCTCGCGAGCTGGGCAGCCCGCTGATCACCTACGACGGAACCCAGCACACCGCGGTGTTCAACGGCGACCAGTGCGTGGATACCGCGGTGGTGCGTTACTTTGTCGACGGGATTTTGCCACCGGCGTCCCTGCAATGTCAGCCCTAAGCCGGACGTAACGGCTGCCAAGCTGGGAACTTCGCAACGCTAATGGGCTGGTCTGGTAACGCAGAAACTTCTGCGCGCTATTTGTTCCGGCCTTGGCGTACGAGCCCTCGGGCTGTTTCGTCCGGGCAATCAAAGCCAGCGTCTTTGAACTGCTTCTGAATGGCGCGTACCGCTTCGTCTTCGCTGACGCCGGTAGGAACGTTGACCCCTTGGGGAACTTCTCTTTGACGACCCGCTTTATGGCCTTGGCTACCTCGTCAGCCCAGTCGTCGTTTCCCAGGCTTCCCAGGCTTCCCAGGCTTCCCAGGCTTCCCAGGCTATCCCGGCGGGTAACGGCAAATCCAGATTTGTCCCGCTAGCGTTGCTTTTCGTGCTGCATTGGATACATGCGAATTGGGGTCATTTGGTGTTGCACTGGCTGTCGCAGCATTGGGGTGATGTCGTGCCGGCGTGGTTGGCGGTTACGGGCGAGCCCGTGCGAGCAGCCCTATATTTCGACGTCGTCGATGGACGCGAGACGGTGGAACTCGACTTGTTCGTCGCAATGCAGACGCAGGATCGGCGGGTCGCGGTGAGTTGGCGCCCGACGCCCGATCGCACCGGCGACCCATGGACGCAGCGCTTGGGCCTGCCATAGGTCGATCGGTGTCACGATGATCGTCCCAGTAGGCGCGTGCGTCATGAAACTAACTGAATTTCGTGTTACGTTAATGAAGTGAGACCGCCGAGAGTTCCCGGCTCGGCCCTCAAACACGGGTATACCGAGGACGACATACGACATGCCCTGAAGCACGTGCATATTTCTTACGATGTGATCGACGACGATCCGCCTCGGACCTGGGTATTTGGGTTCACGGCGAAGGGAACTCTGGTTGAACTGGTCGTGCTTCATCAGGCCAAGGAAGACCTCGTGATCCATTGTATGAAGGCCCGGAAGGGCGAACTCGACAAAGCTCTCCGTGTTACGGGAGGCAGGTACTGACATGGCAACTTCGAAGAAGGATGCGGCCGCCGCAAGTAAAGCCCTTAGAACGGGCAGACGCAACAAGCGGATCGCTGCGTCGGCGTTGTTGCAGGCCCAGCGTGGGGCCAAGAAGATGCCTGCCAAAACGGTGCGTTCCGGAGGACCGGTCCGACGCCCTGTGGCGAGGGAGACGCCCGCCACCATGAAGCCACCTATGCCGACGATGCCGCAGGGGAGGGGGCACGTCGGCGACGAACGCCCCCGGCCAGAATCGGTAGACGAGAAAACCATCGCGCGTTTGGTCGCTGAAGCTGAGAACGGTATTCCCGCCGAGAAACTGCGTCGTCGTGGGCGTCCCGCGATCGGCGACGAAGCGGCAAGCACGTATTCGGTGCGGCTCCCCGACGACTTGGTAACCCTCGCCGATGAGCGTTCCGAGATCGATAGTGTGACCAGAGGGGAGACGATCCGTCGAGCGCTAATTGAGTACTTGACGAAGTGACCTCAAGCTGACCCAAGATGACTTTGCCATGTGTCGGATAACTGAGGCACAGCGCTTTACTGACTTGCAGGTTTTAACCAGCGTGCATGGCACTAGTTACTTGCGTAACACAGAATTAACAGCAGTTGCATAATGTGCGGGTTATGGATCGACAGAAGGAATTTGTCCTGCGCACGCTCGAGGAGCGGGACATCCGCTTTGTGCGCCTGTGGTTCACCGACGTGCTCGGCTACCTCAAGTCGGTCGCGATTGCTCCCGCCGAGCTAGAGGGTGCTTTCGAGGAAGGCATCGGCTTCGACGGATCCTCGATCGAGGGCTTCGCGCGGGTCTCGGAATCTGACACCGTGGCGCACCCGGATCCGTCGACCTTCCAGGTCCTGCCCTGGGCTACTCCCGCCGGTCACCACCACTCGGCACGGATGTTCTGCGATATCACCATGCCGGACGGCTCGCCGTCGTGGGCAGACCCGCGACACGTGTTGCGGCGTCAGCTGACGAAGGCCAACGACCTTGGTTTTTCCTGCTACGTCCATCCCGAAATCGAATTCTTCCTCCTCAAGGCCGGGTCCGAGGAGGGGGCGACGCCCATTCCCGTCGATAACGCCGGCTATTTCGACCAAGCGGTGCACGACTCGGCGTCGGACTTTCGCCGGCAGGCGATCGAGGCCCTGGAATTCATGGGTATCTCGGTGGAGTTCAGCCACCACGAAGGTGCGCCCGGGCAGCAGGAGATCGACCTGCGTTTCGCCGACGCGCTGTCGATGGCCGACAACGTGATGACCTTCCGCTACGTCATCAAAGAAGTCGCGATCGAAAACGGTGCACGGGCATCATTCATGCCCAAGCCGTTCGCGCAGCACCCTGGCTCCGCGATGCACACCCATATGAGTTTGTTCGAGGGTGACGTTAACGCCTTCCACAGCCCCGACGATGTGCTGCAATTGTCGGAAGTCGGCAAATCCTTTATTGCCGGGATCCTGGAGCATGCCTCCGAGATCAGCGCGGTCACCAATCAATGGGTCAACTCCTACAAGCGGCTGGTGCACGGCGGTGAAGCGCCCACTGCCGCGTCGTGGGGGGCGGCCAACCGGTCGGCCCTGGTGCGGGTGCCGATGTACAGCCCGCATAAGGCGTCGTCGCGGCGGGTCGAGGTGCGCAGTCCCGATTCGGCGTGCAACCCCTATCTGGCATTTGCCGTGCTGCTGGCCGCCGGCTTGCGCGGGGTGGAGAAGGGTTACGTGCTGGGGCCGCAGGCCGAAGACAACGTCTGGGACCTCACGCCCGAAGAGCGGCGCACTATGGGATACCGCGAGCTGCCAACCAGTCTCGACAGTGCGCTTCGCGCCATGGAGGCCTCCGAGCTCGTCGCGGAAGCCCTGGGGGAGCACGTTTTTGACTTCTTCTTGCGCAATAAGCGCGCGGAGTGGGCGAACTACCGTAGTCATGTCACGCCCTATGAGCTGAAGACTTACCTGTCGTTGTAGCCCAGTTCTTCCCGGTCGGTTCGACCGGGGGGCGCGTTGCGCTACCGTCGTGGTCGTGACCAAACCCACGACGGAGCGCCCCAGGCTGCCCGGCGTCGGCCGGCTTGGATTGCTTGACTCTCCCGCCGCGGAGAACCTCGCGCTGCTGGGCTGGTATGGCCACGACGACCGGGCACACGTGGACCTGTTGTGGTCGCTGTCGCGCGCCCCAGACGCCGATGCTGTGCTGCGCGCCATGGTTCGGCTGTTCGAGAACCCAGACACCGGATGGGACGAGCTCAATGCCGCTTTGCTCACCGATCGCGGTCTGCGCGGGCGGCTATTTGCCGTGCTGGGCTCGTCGCTGGCGTTAGGCGATCACCTGGCCGCCCATCCGCAGTCGTGGAAGCTGTTGCGCGGCAGGGCCAAATTGCCGTCGGCCGACCAGCTGCGCCAGGCGTTCGACGAGTGCGTGAGCACGTTCGAGAGCGAGGTCGGGGACGAAACTTTGGGGACGTCGGACGCGGTGGTGCCTCGGCTACGCACGTTGTATCGTGACCAGCTGCTGGTGCTGGCCGCGCTCGATGTGGCCGCAACGGTCGAAGACGAGCCGGTGCTGCCGTTCACCGTGGTCGCTGCCCAGCTGGCCGATACCGCGGACGCCGCGATGGCGGCCGCGCTGCGGGTGGCCGAGAAAACTGTGTGCGGTGATCGCACGCCACCGCGACTGGCGGTCATCGCGATGGGCAAATGGGGTGCCCGCGAACTCAACTACGTCAGCGATGTCGACGTCATCTTCGTCGCCGAGCACGCCGATCCGCTCAGCACTCGCGTGGCCAGTGAGATGATGCGGGTGGCCTCGGCGGCGTTCTTCCAGGTGGACGCCGGGCTGCGGCCGGAGGGCCGCAGCGGTGAGCTGGTCCGCACAGTTGAGTCGCACATCGCCTATTACCAGCGCTGGGCGAAGACCTGGGAGTTCCAGGCGTTGCTGAAAGCCCGCGCGGCGGTTGGCGATGCGGAACTGGGTGAGCGTTACCTGGCCGCGTTGATGCCGATGGTCTGGGTTGCCTGCGAGCGTGCGGATTTCGTGGTCGAGGTGCAGGCCATGCGGCGGCGCGTGGAGCAGCTGGTGCCCGCGGATGTCCGCGGCCGCGAGCTCAAACTCGGCAGCGGCGGACTGCGGGACGTGGAGTTCGCTGTGCAGCTGCTGCAGCTGGTGCACGGCCGCAGCGACGAGTCGCTGCATGTGGTTTCCACGGTGGACGCGTTGGCGGCGTTGAGCGAGGGCGGCTACATCGGCCGTGAGGACGCCGCGAACCTGACTGCTTCCTATGAGTTTCTGCGGCTGCTCGAGCACCGGCTGCAGCTGCAGCGACTCAAACGCACCCACCTGCTGCCCCAGGACGACGATGAAGAGGCGGTGCGCTGGCTGGCCCGCGCGGCGCACATCCGTCCGGACGGCCGGCACGACGCTGCGGGGGTGCTGCGTGAGGAGCTCAAGCACCAGAACCTGCGGGTGTCGCAGCTGCACGCCAAGCTCTTCTATCAGCCGCTATTGGAGTCGATCGGGCCGGCCGGCCTAGAGATCGGTCACGGCATGACTTCGGCGGCAGCCGAGCGGCAGCTGGCCGCGCTGGGCTACGAGGGCCCGCAGACCGCGTTGAAGCACATGTCGGCGCTGGTCAATCAGAGCGGACGGCGAGGTCGGGTGCAGTCGGTGCTGTTGCCCCGGCTGCTCAACTGGATGTCGTATGCGCCTGACCCCGACGGCGGGCTATTGGCCTACCGGCGCCTGTCCGAGGCGTTGGCGGCCGAAACCTGGTACCTGTCCACGCTGCGTGACAAGCCCGCGGTGGCCAGGCGGCTCATGCATGTGCTGGGGACCTCGGTGTATGTGCCGGATCTGCTGATGCGCGCCCCCGAGGTCATTCAGCGTTATGGCGACGGGCTAGCGGGCCCGAAGTTGCTCGAGGCCGAGCCGGCCACGGTGGCTCGCGCGCTGATCACGTCGGCGGGCCGGCACGCCGACCCGATGCGGGCCATCGCCGCCGCGCGTAGCCTGCGGCGTCGTGAGTTGGCCCGGGTCGGTTCCGCGGACCTCCTGGGCTTGTTGGAGGTTACCGAGGTGTGCAAGGCACTGACGTCGGTGTGGGTGGCGGTGCTGCAGGCCGCTTTGGACGCAGTGATCCGGGCCCACCTGCCTGACGACGGCCCCCAAAAAGGCAAGGCACCGGCGGCGATCGCGGTCGTCGGCATGGGCCGATTAGGCGGCGCCGAGTTGGGTTACGGGTCCGACGCCGACGTGATGTTCGTCTGCGAGCCGGCGGCTGGTGTCGAGGATGCACAGGCGTTGCGGTGGTCGGCGACGATCGCCGAACAGGTTCGCAGACTGCTGGGGACACCCAGCGTTGACCCGCCGTTGGACGTGGATGCCAATCTGCGGCCCGAAGGGCGCAACGGGCCGCTGGTCCGCACCTTGGCGGCCTATGCCGCCTACTACGCGCAGTGGGCTCAGCCGTGGGAGATTCAGGCGCTGCTGCGCGCCCACGCGGTGGCCGGCGACGCCGATCTGGGCCAGCGGTTCCTGCTGATGGCCGACAAGACGCGCTATCCGCCCGACGGTGTATCGGCCGAGGCGGTGCACCAGATTCGCCGGATGAAGGCTCGGGTCGAGGCCGAGCGGTTGCCGCGCGGCGCCGACCCCAACACGCACACCAAGCTGGGCCGCGGGGGACTGGCCGACATCGAATGGACCGTGCAGCTGCTGCAGTTGCGGCACGCGCACGAGCTGCCGACCCTGCACAACACCTCGACGTTGGAATCCCTGGACGCCATCGCGGCGGCCAACCTGGTCCCCGCAGCGGACGTGGACCTGCTGCGGCAAGCGTGGCTGACCGCTACCCGGGCCCGCAATGCGCTGGTGCTGGTCCGGGGTAAGCCCACCGACCAACTGCCAGGGCCCGGACGCCAGCTCAACGCGGTCGCTGTCGCCGCCGGCTGGCCAAGCGGCGACGGCGGCGAATTCTTGGACAACTATCTGCGGGTGACCCGACGTGCAAAAGCGGTCGTGCACAAGGTGTTCGGGAGTTGAACCAGGAGGCTGGTTGGAGTTGGCTGCCATCGAGGTGTTGAGCGAAGCGCACCACATGCTCGGCGCGGCGGCAAGCCAAGGCCCGACCAAAGCCTATGCGCGCGGTTATCTTTCGGATGCCGCAGGGATCACCGTCGAGGCGGGAGGGGTATTCATCGAGCCAGCGTGGGCGCGGGAAGTCGAATGAAGTTCTGCGCACTGTCGGCAGATCGCAAGAACCCGCTCGGCTCGTCACCAAGCGGGTTCCCGCTTCCCCCGAGACGTCCTTAAACGTCGTAATACAACGCAAACTCGTACGGATGTGGTCGAATGTTGACCGGTTCGATCTCGTTCTCGCGCTTGAAGTTGATCCACGTCTCGATCAAGTCGGACGTGAACACGCCTCCCTCAGTGAGGTATTCGTGGTCTTCCTCTAGCCGGTCGATCACCGCAGCCAGCTGGGTGGGGGCCTGCGGAATGTTCGCGGCCTCCTCCGGTGGCAGTTCGTAGAGGTCCTTGTCGACCGGCGCCTGCGGCTCGATCTTGTTCTTGATGCCGTCCAGGCCCGCCATCAGCATGGCGGAGAACGCCAGGTAGGGGTTGCCCGATGCGTCGGGGCAGCGGAACTCTAGCCGCTTGGCCTTCGGGTTGTTGCCGGTGATCGGGATACGCACACACGCCGACCGGTTGCGCTGGCTGTAGACCAGATTGATCGGGGCCTCATAGCCGGGAACCAATCGCTTGTAGGAGTTCACCGTCGGGTTGGTGAACGCCAGCAGCGAAGGCGCGTGGTGCAGCAGGCCGCCGATGTAGTGGCGTGCGGTGTCCGACAAACCGGCATAGCCGGTTTCGTCGTACATCAACGGGGTGCCGTCTTTCCACAGCGACTGGTGGGTGTGCATGCCGGAGCCGTTGTCACCGAACAGCGGCTTCGGCATGAAGGTGACTGTTTTGCCGTGCTGCCACGCGGTGTTTTTGATGATGTACTTGTACAGCTGCATGTCGTCGGCCGCATGCAGCAGCGTGTTGAACTGGTAGTTGATCTCGGCCTGCCCGCCGGTACCCACCTCGTGGTGGCCCTTCTCTAACACGAAGCCGGCGTTGATCAGGTTGGTCAGCATCTTGTCGCGCAGGTCGACGTACTGGTCGTTGGGTGCCACCGGGAAGTACCCGCCCTTGTGGCGAACCTTGTAGCCGCGGTTGGGGCTGCCGTCGGCCTCGGTCGCCGCGCCGGTGTTCCACCACCCCGAGATGGCATCGACTTCGTAGAACGAACCGTTCGAGCGTGAATCGAAGCTCACCGAGTCGAAAATGTAGAACTCGGCCTCGGCACCGAAGTACGCGGTGTCCGCGACACCGGTGCTAATCAAATAGTTCTCGGCCTTGCGGGCGATGTTGCGCGGGTCGCGCGAGTACGGCTCGAGGGTGAACGGGTCATGGACGAAAAAGTTGACATTCAGCGTCTTGGCCTCACGGAACGGGTCGATGCGCGCGGTGTCCGGATCGGGAAGCAGCAGCATGTCGGACTCGTGGATGGACTGGAACCCGCGAATCGACGAGCCGTCAAAGGCCAGCCCGTCCTCGAACACGCTTTTATCGAAGGCCGAAGCCGGAATAGTGAAGTGCTGCATAATGCCGGGCAGGTCACAGAACCGGACGTCGACGAATTCGACGTTCTCGTCCTTGGCGAGTTTGAAGACGTCGTCGGGCGTCTTTTCCGTCACAGAATGCTCCTTTACTTTCCTGATCCGCGGCCTGACGCTATGGAGCTGATATTGCCGGTCAGTCACCCCCGTATTGCGCCGAGGTTACTTGACCATGCCGCCCACGACCGAGGCCGGGTTGCCCGCGGGTTCTATTGTGGGGCCATGGACCGCAAGATCGTATCTGGTCTGGTGTGCAGGCGCAGCGGTTCATCGCGGCCCCGCCCCGAGCATCGGATCGGCCGATGACCTCGGCATCACGCCCCGCACACCCCGGCGCGGCCCTCGGCTTGCCGGAGCACGGGCCAGGATCATTGGCCCCGATGGGACGCCGGCTGGTGGCGCTGTCGATCGACTGGCTGATCGGCTACGGCTTGGCGTTACTGGCCTTGGGACTCGGCGCCATCTCCGTGGAAATGTTGTCGACCGCGGTTTTGGTGATCTGGCTCGTTGTCGGTGTGGTGGCGGTGCGGCTCTTTGGTTTCACGCCGGGACAATTGGCGCTGGGTCTGCAAGTGGCGGCGGTGGACGGTCGCGTACCGGTAGGGGTTGGCCGGCTGGTGGCGCGGGGGTTGCTCATCGGAATGGTCATCCCGCCGTTGTTCACCGATTCGGACGGACGCGGATTGCACGATCGGGTGACCGGCACGGCGGTGGTGCGACGCTAGGTCTTATGCGTGCCGCTGTGCCCGGCTTCGCCGCGCTGCGTGGCGGGAGCTACTTGCGGCGCACGGTGCGCTGCACGCCGCGCATCTTGCCGGCGTTGGGCAGCGGTCCCTTCGGCATCAGACTGGCACCAGCTCGCGATCCCAGCGCGGCCAGCCGCGACTCCAGCGTGTCGATTTGTTTGACGCTGATATTGGCGGGCAAACGAGTGAGATGGCGCTCCAACTTGGCCAGCGGAACCTCGCCGTCGCCGTTGCCGACGATGATGTCGTAGATCGGCACGTCGCCGACCAAGCGTGCGGTGCGCTTCTTCTCCTGCGCCAGCAGCGGTTTGACCCGGGCCGCCGATCCCTCGGCGACGAAGATGACTCCAGGCCGGCCGATCACTCGATGCACCGCGTCAAAGTGGCCAGTAGCGGCCACTCCCGGGCTCACCCGCCACTTGCCACGCAGGTTGTCCAGGGCCCACGCCGCCGCGCCTGTTTGGCCTTCGGCTTTGTGGTAGACCGATCGCTGGGCTCGGCGGCCGAAGATGATGAACGCCACCAACGCCCCGAGCACCACGCCGAGCGGGATCAAGGTGATCATGGTGAATCCGCCGACCAGCACTCCCGCCGTCACCGAGGCGCCCACGATCACAACGAAGGCACCAATCATGTACGGCAGCAGCCGCTTGTCCTCCGTGCGTTGCATCGTGAACGCCTGCCACAGCTGATGGCGGCGCTGCCGAGACGCGGCCTTGCGGGCGGCCTTGGCTTGGTTTTTGGCGGCCTTCGCCGCCGCGTTCGCAGCGGCATTTCGCGGTTTAGCCATAGTTACCAAGAATACGTAGGTGCGGCTTAACGGGATGCCGAGGCACTCGAGGTCCGGATGCCTGCTGCCTGCTCGTAGAGCCGACCGGCGCGGTACGACGACCGCACCAGTGGCCCGGCCAACACGCCTGCGAAGCCCAAACCTTGGGCGTACTGCGCGTACTCGACGAACTCCTCAGGCCTGACCCAGCGCTCCACCGGGTGGTGGCGCGTCGACGGACGCAGATATTGGGTGACGGTGACGATGTTGCAGCCGGCGTCGCGCAAATCGGCCAGGGCAGTGCGCACCTCGTCGGGGGTTTCGCCGAGGCCGAGGATCAGGTTGCTCTTGGTGACCAGACCGGCCGCGTGCGCCGCGGTGAGCACGCCCAGGCTGCGCTGGTAGGTGAAAGCAGGTCGAATCCGTTTAAAGATGCGTGGCACGGTTTCGACGTTGTGCGCCAACACTTGCGGGCGGGACTCGAAGACTTCCGCCAGCCGCTCGGGCTGCCCGTTGAAGTCCGGAATCAACAGTTCGACGCCGGTCGACGGGTTGAGCTCGTTAATGGCTCGTACCGTCGCGGCGTACAGCCAGGCGCCGCCGTCGGGCAAGTCGTCGCGGGCGACCCCGGTGACGGTGGCATACCGCAGCCCCATGGCTTGCACGCTCTCGGCGACCCGCCGGGGCTCGTCGCGGTCTAACGCAGCTGGCTTGCCGGTGTCGATCTGGCAGAAGTCGCACCGACGGGTGCACTGATCACCGCCGATCAGAAAGGTGGCTTCCCGGTCCTCCCAGCATTCGAAGATGTTGGGGCAGCCGGCCTCTTCACAGACCGTGTGCAGACCCTCGCGGCGGACCAGGCTTTTCAGTGCGGTGTACTCCGGCCCCATGCGGGCCCGGGTTTTGATCCACGGCGGCTTGCGCTCGATCGGGGTCTGCGCGTTGCGCACTTCCAAGCGCAGCAAGCGGCGGCCTTCGGGCGCTGCGGATTCCGACAAAGTCACGGTATCGATGCTACGCGGGCGGGGGTGGGCCGCCAGGTCAGGGCCAGCCGACCGTCCAGGGCGTCGCCGACGGCCGCGGCGACCGCCGAGACGACATCGTCGACAGCAACGGTGCGTCCGAGTTCGGCGGACAATGATGTCACCCCGGCGTCGCTGATGCCGCACGGCACGATGGCGCGGAACGCGTCCAGATCGCACTGGCAATTAAGCGCGAACCCGTGCATCGTCGTCGCACGCGACACCCGCACGCCGATGGCGGCGACCTTGCGCGCGGGTTGACCGGCGCTGGCCGGCACCCAGACCCCGGACCGGCCGTCGACTCGGCCGGTGTCCAGGCCCAGCTCCGCGCAGACCTTGATCAGTGCCTCCTCGAGGCGCCGAACATAGTTGACCACGTCGAGCGGCTCGGCCAGCCCAATGATCGGGTACCCGACCAACTGTCCCGGGCCGTGCCAGGTGATCTTGCCTCCGCGGTCGGTGTCCACCACGGGAACGCTGTGCAGCGACGGGTTTGGTCGTTCGTGTGGCTGGGTGCGCCGTCCGGCGGTGTAGACCGGCGAGTGCTGCAGTAGCAGCAGCGTGTCGGGTCCGCCGGCCATCCTGGCGTCGGCCAGGTCTCGCTGCAGCTGCCAGGCGACGCGGTAGTCGACGGTGCCTAGCTGGCGGACGTCGATCGCGGTCGGGATCGACCGGATGGAATCCATCAGGTCAGGCTACCCGGATCTCCGCGGCCGGATCCGGTGGGCGATGCAGCGGGCTAATCCTGGTCCGGCCGGGCGGTCGCGTAACCGAGCGCCTCACCGATGGTGTTGTGGTGGAACTGGAAACCGGCGCGCTCCAGCGCGGCGGGGATAGCGCGCTGACCGATGAGCAGCCCCTCGTCGGCGAACTCTCCGAGGGCGGCCCGTACCGCGATACTGGGCAGCATTAACGGGGTCGGGCGGTTGATTGCCCGGCCGAATGCGGTGGTGAACTCCGCGTTGGTGACGGGGGCGGGCCCGGTCAGATTTACTGGGCCGGACAGCGATGGGTGCGAAATGGCGAATAGCAGCGCCCGCACCTCGTCCTCGAGGCTGATCCACGACATGTACTGACGGCCGCTGCCTATCCGAGCGCCCAGAGCAAAAGAGAACAACGGTCGCATCCGGCGCAGCACACCACCCGTTGGGGCCAGCACCACGCCGGTGCGGGCCAGCACCACACGGGTGCCGGCGTATTGGGCCGGCAGTGTGGCGGCCTCCCAGTCCTGGCACAGCTGGGCCAGGAAACCTGTTCCTGCTCGGTCATTTTCGTCGACGACGCGGTCCCGGGTGTCTCCGTAGTAGCCCACCGCGCTGGCGTTGATCAAGGTGTCGACGCCGGCTTCGGCGACCGCGGCGGACAACACTTCGGTCGGAGTGATCCGGCTGTCCCGCAGACTCTGCTTGAAGGAGCCCGACCACCGACGCTGGCCTAGGTTGACCCCACACAGGTTAACGACAGCATCGACGGCGGTCAGCGCGTCGGCGTCGAACTCGCCGCTCTCAGGATTCCAGTGCAGTTCCTCGGCGTTCGCCGGTGTCCGTCGCACGATGCGCAGCACCGGGTGATCGGCAGCGCGCAGCGCCGCAGCCAAAGCAGTGCCGATCAGGCCGGACGAACCCGCTATCGCGACAACGGCCTTACGACCAGCTTGAGCCACGTTGGCAAGCCCCTCCTAAAACCCTAGGTCGGCCTCGAACGCTCCCTCTTCGAGCCGGTGCTTGATGGTAGTGAGGAAACGTCCGGCATCGGCGCCGTCGATCAGTCGGTGGTCATAGGTCAGCGGCAGATAGCAAATCGAGCGGACCCCGATCGACTCGTTGCCGCTAGCATCGACGACCACCCGCGGGCGTTTGACGATGGCCCCGGTACCCAACATCGCGGCCTGCGGCGGAACCAGGATCGGTGTGTCGAACAACGCGCCCTGGCTGCCGATATTGGTGATGGTGAACGTGCCGCCGGACAGCTCGTCGGGTTTCAAGTTGCCCGACCGGGCCCGGGCGGCGATATCAACAATTGCGCGGGCCAGCCCGGCCAGCGACAAGTCACCGGCATTGTGGATCACGGGGGAGAGCAAGCCCTGGTCCGTGTCGACGGCGAAACCGAGGTGCTCGGCGTCGTAGTAGGTGATCTCCTTGGTGTCCTCGTTGTAGCTGGCGTTGATATTGGGATGAATCTTGAGGGCGTCGATCGCCGCCTTGGCGATAAACGGCAGGAACGTCAGGTTGACGCCCTCGCGCTCGGCGAACGTCGCCTTGGCTTTGGCCCGCAACCCCACAATCTTGGTCATGTCGACCTCATGGGTCTGGGTGAGCTGCGCCGTGGCCTGCAGGGATTCGCGGGTCTTTTTCGCGGTGATCTGGCGAATCCGGCTGGCCTTCTGGGTGGTGCCCCGCAAGTGGGCCAACGCGGGTGCCGGGGTGGCAGCGGCCGCCGATGGCGCGGACGTCGGCGTGGCCGGTGCGGTTGGCACGGCTGCAGGCGCCTGCCGCTGCGTCCGTTGCTCGGCTGCGGCCAGCACGTCCTGCTTACGGATACGACCGCCCACACCGGTGCCGGTCACCTGGGCCAGGTCGATGTTGTTTTCGGTGGCGAGTTTTCGTACCAGCGGGGTCACGTATGGCGCGCCATTGGCTCCCGACTCGGCCGCCGCCGGCCGGGGCGGTGCGGGTTCGGCTTTCGGTGCGGGCGCGGCTTTGGGTGCGGGTGCCGGGGCCGGTTTGGCGGCAGGCTCGGGTGCCGCTGGCGGCTTGGGTTCGGCTATGGGCGCCGGCGCGGGGGTGGCGCTGCTGTCGAGAGCTTGCACACTCGAGCCGATCCGTGCCAATTCACCGCCAACCGGGACGGTCGCGTCCTCGTCGGCGGTGATGCTGACCAAAACGCCGGCCACCGGTGAGGGGATCTCGGTGTCCACTTTGTCGGTCGATACCTCGACCAGTGGCTCGTCCGCCTGAACCGATTCCCCGATTTTCTTGAGCCAGCGAGTCACCGTGCCCTCGGTGACCGACTCGCCGAGCTCGGGCATCAGCACCGGTGTCGCGGTTGTTGCGCCGGAAGGTTGCTGGGCCGGGGTGGCCGGTTGGGATGGCGCTGCGGGTTCGGGTTGGGCCTTAGGTTCTGGCTGGGGTGCAGATGGCGCGGCCGCCGCTGGAGCTGTCTCTGCAGGCGCGCCGATGATGGCAAGCTCACCGCCCACCTCGACGGTGTCGTCCTCCTGGGCGATGATTTTGGTCAGCACGCCCGCGGCAGGTGAGGGGATTTCGGTGTCGACCTTATCGGTCGACACCTCGACAAGTGGCTCGTCGAGTTCGACCGTGTCGCCTTCCTGCTTGAGCCAGCGGGTAACCGTCCCCTCGGTGACGCTTTCGCCGAGTGCCGGCATCTGGACGGAGAAGGCCATCTGTTTTGACTCCTCGATAGCTCATAGTCGGAGCAGCACCGGGCGTGGAACCCAGTGGATGTCGAAACCATCCTGTCACTGCGCCTTCGGCGGCCCGCACCCAGGGCGCAGCGTGCTCGTGATGTCGGGGGCGGCGGGGATCGCACAGGGGGCTTGCTACCGTGTGGCGACTGAAAGTCGCAGCAGGTCTTACAGCAGGTCTTACAGCAGGTCGTGGTAGGCGGAGGTGGGATGCCAGCAACGCAGTCGATACACGAGGTGCCCCACCAGGTCGTCGAGAGCCCGGACGGCGTCCGCCTCGCTGTCTATCACGATGGCCAACCCGAGGGCCCGACCGTCGTGCTGGTGCACGGCTTCCCCGATTCACATGTGTTGTGGGACGGTGTCGTTCCGCTGCTGGCCAAGCGGTTCCGCATCGTGCGCTACGACAACCGTGGTGTCGGCCAGTCCTCGGTGCCCAAGCCCGTTTCGGCGTACACCATGGCCCGGTTTGCCGACGACTTTGCCGCGGTGATCGGCGAGCTGAGCCCCAACCAGCCGGTGCACGTACTGGCCCACGATTGGGGTTCGGTGGGTGTGTGGGAGTACTTAAGCCGGCCCGGTGCCAGCGACCGGGTCGCCTCCTTCACGTCGGTGTCCGGTCCCAGTCAGGACCAGCTGGTCGACTACATCCTGAGCGGTCTGCGGCGGCCGTGGCGCCCGCGTACCTTCGCGCGCGCGATAGGTCAGCTCTCCAGGCTGACCTATATGGTGCTGTTTTCGATACCGGTGTTGGCGCCGATGGTGCTGCGGATCGCGCTGTCGAGTGCGACGGTTCGGCGCACCATGGTCGACAACATCCCCACGGATCAGATCCATCACTCCGCCACCTTGGCCAGGGATGCCGCGCACTCGGTGAAAACCTATCCCGCCAACTACTTTCGAGCGTTCTTCGGCAGCCGACGCGGCAAGCGCGTCCCGGTAGTCAACGTGCCTGTGCAGCTGATCGTCAACACGATTGACCGGTACGTGCGGCCCTACGGATACGACGCGACCGCGCGGTGGGTGCCCCGGCTGTGGCGCCGCGACATCAAAGCCGGTCATTTTTCACCGATGTCGCACCCGCAGGTGATGGCAGCGGCGGTGCACGACCTGGTTGACCTGCTCGACGGCAAACAGCCGAGCCGCGCGCTGTTGCGCGCGCAGGTAGGACGTCCCCGCGAGTCGTTCGGCGACACCCTGGTGTCGGTCACCGGCGCCGGCAGCGGCATCGGCCGCGAGACCGCGCTCGCCTTCGCGCGTGAGGGCGCCGAGGTGGTCGTCAGCGATGTCGACGAGGCCGCTGCCAAGGACACTGCAACGCAGATCGTGGCGGGTGGCGGCGTCGCCTACGCTTATGCGCTCGACGTGTCCGACGCGGCGGCGGTCGACGCGTTCGCCGAACAGGTCAGCGCTAAGCACGGCGTCCCCGACATTGTGGTCAACAACGCCGGTGTCGGGCAGGCGGGTCGGTTCCTGGACACCCCGCCCGAGGAGTTCAACCGTGTGCTTCAGGTCAATCTCGGCGGAGTGGTGAACTGCTGTCGGGCGTTCGGGCAACGCCTGGTGGAGCGCGGCACCGGCGGGCACATCGTCAACGTGTCGTCGATGGCCGCCTATGCCCCGTCGCAGTCGCTGAGCGCTTACTGCACTTCCAAGGCGGCGACCTACATGTTCTCTGACTGTCTGCGGGCCGAACTCGACGCCGCCGGGGTCGGGCTAACCACGATCTGTCCCGGTGTCATCGATACCAACATCATCCAAACCACTCGCATCGACGTGCCGGCGGCAAAACAAGAGCGAGTCGGGGATCGGCGCGGGCAGCTGGACACGATGTTCAGGCTGCGCCGCTACGGACCCGACAAGGTGGCTGATGCGATCTTGTCCGCGATCAAGAAGAACAAACCGATCCGCCCGGTCGCGCCTGAGGCTTACGCGCTTTACGGCATTTCCCGGGTGCTGCCGCAGGCATTGCGCAGCACCGCGCGGGTGCGAATGGTTTAACCCGGTTCGAGCCGACGGCGGTTATCCGTGGTCGGCGATGTCCTCGAGCATTGCGAACATGGTCCGGGTTGGCACACCGGTGGCGCCCTTGGGCGTATACCCCCACGGGCTGCCGGTGTTGTAGGCCGGGCCGGCCACATCGATGTGCGCCCAAGCCACTGAATCGGCGACGAATTCGCGGAGGAACACCCCGGCCACCAGCATGCCGGCGAAACGCTGGCCGCTGACATTGGCCAGGTCGGCGACCGTCGACTTCAAGTCGTCCTTGAGTTCGTCGGGCAGCGGCATCGGCCAGCCGTTCTCGCCGACCCGCTGCGAGGTCTCGGCAACCCGGTCGCGGAACTCGTCGCTGCCCATCACCCCGGGTATGCGTGTGCCCAGGGCCACCGTCTGCGCACCGGTCAACGTGGACGTCTCGATCAGGTAGTCCGGGGTGTCTTCGCAGGCCCGAACAATGGCGTCGGCCAGGATGAGCCGGCCTTCAGCGTCGGTGTTGAGCACCTCGACGGTGGTCCCGCCGTACTGCGTCAGCACGTCGCCGGGCCGCTGCGCCGTTGCCGACGGCATGTTCTCAGCCATTGGCACGGTGGCGATCACATCAATCGGCAGCTCCAGTTGCGCGGCCAGCGTGACGGTCGCGATGACCGCGGCGGCCCCAGCCATATCCGAGGTCATATGGTGCATCGACGCCGCGGGCTTGATCGAGATGCCGCCGGTGTCAAAGGTGATGCCCTTACCGACCAGGGCCACCTTCTTGGCCTTTTTGGGGTTCTTGGCCAGCCGTGATCCCCGATGAATCAGCCGCACTAGCCGCGGTGGCCGCGACGAACCCTGGCCAACCCCGATCACCCCGCCGTAGCCGGCCTTCTGCAACGCCCTATCGTCGAGCACCTCCACCTCGAGACCAGCGGATTCGCCCAAAGCCTTTGCGCGTTTTGCAAATTCGGCGGGAAACAGGTGACTTGGTGGAGTGTTGACAAGATCACGGGCGGTGGCAACTGCGGTCGCCACGGCGGCGCCGTGCGCGCTCTGTTTCTTCGCGTCTTTGGCACTCGCCAGCACCGTGATGTTGCGCAGCCCGTTGTCCTTCGGCGCGGTTTTGTCGCTGCGGAAGTCGGTGAACCGGTAGCTGCCCAGCATCAGCCCCTCAACGACGGCCGAGCAGATGTTGGCACCGGATTCACCAGGCAACTCGGCCAGTGTGGTGATCACTGCCTCCGCGCTGCCGAGCGACCGCGCCGCCACACCGGCGGCGCGACGGATCGTGTCGGCCGGCCACTCCGACCGCGGCTTACCCAACCCGATCGTCAACACGCTGCCCACCGGCAGCGACGGCGCCACTAGCCGGTGCACCTGTTCACTGCCACCGGTGGCTTCCAGCGCGCGCAGGCCGGCCTCGATGTCGGCGACCGCAGCTGCGGTCAGGAAAGGTTCGCCCGCAGCAACGACCGCGCTCGGCCGGTCTTCGGATTTGTCACCGTCGCCGGTGCCGACGACGGGCACGATCAATACCGAGGAACCGATGTCGCGTTTCGGCAGCGACGTAGCGACATGGACAGCGGGGCCTTGGTAACCCGGTTCGGTGGTGGTCACGGCCAATCACCCTAGTGGTGATCGCCAGCGCGGCGAAGCCGGGCGCAACGGGTCACCACTCATCGAACCTAGTCACCGGGGCGCGGATTAGCTCGCCAACCGCGACGGATTAGGGTGGGACGCCGTGACTGATGCGCCGCAGCTACTCAAGGGACCGCTAGAAGACCGTCATCGCGAGTTGGGTGCGAGTTTCGCCGAGTTCGGTGGCTGGCTGATGCCGGTGTCGTATGCCGGCACCGTCAGCGAACACAACGCGACCCGCAACGCCGTCGGCCTATTTGACGTCAGCCACCTCGGCAAGGCGTTAGTTCGCGGGCCGGGTGCTGCGCAGTTCGTCAACTCCGCGCTCACCAACGACCTGGGCCGCATCGGGCCAGGCAAGGCGCAATATACGTTGTGCTGCTCGGAATCCGGCGGCGTCATCGACGACCTGATCGCCTACTACGTCGATGACGATGAGATCTTTTTGGTGCCCAACGCCGCCAACACCGCCGCGGTGGTCGACGCATTGCAGGCGGCTGCGCCGGCCGGTCTGACCATCACCAACCAGCATCGCTCCCATGCGGTGCTGGCGGTGCAGGGGCCTCGATCAACCGATGTGCTCGACGAACTTGGGTTGCCAACCGGGATGGACTACATGGGCTACGCCGATGCCTCCTATTCGGGGGTGCCGGTGCGTGTCTGCCGCACCGGGTACACCGGCGAGCACGGCTACGAACTGCTGCCGCCCTGGGAGTCCGCGGGTGTGGTGTTCGACGCTTTGGTCGCCGCGGTGGCCAACGCGGGCGGGGAGCCGGCCGGTCTGGGCGCTCGCGACACGCTGCGCACCGAGATGGGCTACCCGCTGCACGGGCATGAACTTTCGCTCGACATCTCCCCGCTGCAGGCCCGGTGCGGCTGGGCGATCGGCTGGCGCAAGGATGCGTTCTTTGGCCGGGATGCGCTGCTGGCTGAGAAGGCGGCGGGGCCGCGACGGCTGCTGCGGGGCCTGCGAATGGTTGGCCGGGGAGTCTTGCGGCCCGGGCTGACGGTGCGTGCCGGGGACACCCCGGTCGGGGTCACCACATCGGGAACGTTCTCGCCGACCTTGCAAGTCGGTATCGCGTTGGCGTTGATCGACAGCGCCGCCGCGGTGGCCGACGGCCAGCAAATCATCGTTGACGTCCGCGGCCGCGCTGTCGAGTGCGAAGTGGTGCGTCCGCCCTTCGTCGAAGTGAAAACCCGCTAGCCGCCCTGCTTTAGCGCCGCAAAAACCCATTCGCACACACATATACAATCGGCCCCATGACCAGCGGCTCCCTTGAGTTCACGGTGTCACGCTCGGCGCATCCGGTGACCGATGCGCAGCGTGAATCGATCCTGGCTGAGCCGGGCTTCGGTAAGTACCACACCGACCACATGGTGTCGATCGACTACAGCTCGCCGGATGTGGGAGGCCGGGGGTGGCACGATGCGCGGGTCATCCCCTACGGCCCGATTCAGCTGGATCCGTCGGCGATCGTGCTGCACTACGCGCAGGAAGTGTTTGAGGGGCTCAAGGCCTACCGCTGGGCGGACGGGTCGATCGTGTCGTTTCGCGCCGAGGCCAACGCGGCCAGGTTGCGCTCGTCGGCGCGACGAATCGCGATTCCCGAACTGCCCGACGAGCTATTCATCGAATCCCTGTGTCAGCTCATCGCTGTCGACAACGCGTGGGTGCCTCGGGTCGGCGGCGAAGAGGCGCTGTATCTGCGGCCGTTCATTTTCGCGACCGAGCCGGGGCTGGGGGTGCGGCCAGCTAAGCAGTATCGGTACCTGCTGATCGCCTCGCCGGCCGGGGCGTATTTCAAGGGCGGCATCAACCCCGTCACCGTCTGGGTGTCGACGGAGTATGTGCGGGCTAGCCCGGGCGGCACCGGTGCCGCCAAATTCGGCGGCAACTACGCCGCGTCGCTGCTGGCTCAGGCCGAAGCCGCCGACAACGGGTGCGACCAGGTGGTGTGGCTGGACGCTGTCGAGCGCCGCTTCGTCGAGGAAATGGGTGGGATGAACATCTTCTTCGTACTCGGCAGCGGCGGGTCGGCACGCCTGGTCACCCCCGAGCTGTCCGGCTCACTGCTGCCCGGCGTCACGCGGGCGTCGTTGCTGCAGCTGGCTAATGATGCCGGATTCACTGTCGAAGAGCGCAAGATCGATATCGACGAGTGGCAGAAGAAAGCGGCCGCCGGAGAGATCACCGAGGTGTTTGCCTGCGGCACCGCCGCCGTCATTACCCCGGTCTCGCGGGTGAAGTACGGCGAGGTCGAGTTCACCATCGCCGACGGCGCGCCGGGTGAGGTGACCATGGCGCTGCGCGACACGCTCACCGGAATCCAGCGCGGCACCTTCGCCGACACCCACGGCTGGATGGCCCGGCTGGGCTAAGACCGTTTCACCGCCGAGCGTGCGGCTGGCCGCACATTCGGCGACGACTGTGCGGCCAGCTTCACGTTCGAGCTAGGGCCGCGAGCGCCAGCGCACTGGCCGTCGTGGTGAGTTCGATCGCGGCGCCCAGCACGTCACCGCTGATGCCGCCGAACCGGCGCACACAGTGCGCCACCAGGGCCGCGCCGCAGCACACCGCCACCAGCACCGCGACCGGCCCCTGCCACGGTCGCGGGCCTGCGATCAGCGAAACGGCAAGCAGCACGACGAGCCAGGCCGCGACCACCGGGGCGGGTTGGGTGCCGGCGACGCGCGCGCCCAGGGCGCTGCCGTCGGCGGCCGGCACCGACCGGCGACACGCCAGCACCGCGGTGACCCGGCCGGCGAACACAGCCAGGACGATGCCCGCCGTGTTCAGCATCGAGAACGCCAGCCCCTGCACCGTGATTGCCAATACGACAGCCGCCACCCCGAATGGTCCGGTTGACCCGTCGCGCATCACCGCAAGCGCCCGCTGCGGCGGCCCGTAGCAGCCCAGCCCGTCAGCCGTATCGGCGACGCCATCGATGTGCAGCCCGCGGGTCGCGAGCAGCAGTGCCGTCACGGCGAGCAGCCCGGGCAGTGCGCTAGACGGGCCGAAAAACAAAGTGCCGCACCATGTAACGGTCGCGGCCAACGCTCCCAACGCGGCGCCGACCACTGGAAGTGCGGTCATGGAGCCGCGACCCATAGGGTCGCGCCCGGCCTTCGGCACCGGGATAACCGTTCCGAAGGCGAAGGCTGTTGCCAACGAACGCATCACAGCGAGGTCGCCGGACCGGCTACATCAGCTTCGGTGAAGGTCGTCATTGACGACAACGCGGCCACCGCGGCGCGCAGCACCGGTAGCGCCGCCGCGGCGCCGGTGCCTTCGCCCAGCCGCATGCGCAGGTCCAGAATCGGGTCCAAGCCCAAAGCCGCCAAAGCCAGGTCATGACCAGGTTCGGTGGACCGGTGACCGGCCTGCCACCACTGCCGGGCGCCCGGTGCCAGGCGCTCGGCGACCAGGGCGGCCGCCGTCACCGCCAAGCCGTCGAGCAGCAACGGGGTACGCCGTACCGCTGCCTGCGCACAGAAGCCCGCCATCGCGGCCAGGTCGGCGCCGCCGCAGCAGCGCAACAACCCGACCGGGTCGGGCAAAACCAGCCGTGCCCGAAACAGGGCATCGCGCACCGCAGCCGTTTTGCGTGCCCAGCCGGCGTCATCGATCCCGGTGCCGAAACCCACCACGGCGACCGGTTCGGCGTTCGTCAACGCCGCCACCAAAACCGCTGCCGCAGTGGTGTTTCCAATCCCCAGATCGCCGGCGATGAGCAGGTCAGCGCCGCAGTCGACTTCTTCGTCGGCGATGCGTTGACCGGCTGTGATCGCGCGGGCAGCCTCGTCCTCGGTTAACGCGTCCTGGATCGCGATATCGCCGCTGCCGCGTCGCACTTTGTGGATGCCGATCTGCGGCGACAACGTGTCCGCGTCGACCGCCAAATCCGCGACTCGCACCGTCGCGTCGGCGATACCCGCTAGGACATTGATTGCCGCCCCGCCGCGGTCGATGTTGGCCACCATCTGGGTGGTCACCCGCGGCGGGTACGCCGACACCCCGGACCGGGCGACACCGTGGTCGCCGGCGAACACCACTATCCGGGCACGCTGGAATTGCCGTGGCGGACACTGGCCCTGGCACGACGCCACCCAGACCGACAGGTCTTCAAGACGGCCCAACGCGCCGCGCGGCTTGGTCAGGGTGTCCTGGCGAGCGCGGGCGGCGGCTGCGACGCGGCCGTCGGGCGGCGACACTGGCGCGAACTCCATTAACCGACACTGCTGCCGCGCTCGACTTGGGGCCGGGGTGCGCGCAGCCGGCGCATTTGGGATGCCCGGCCGGTGGCGTAAAGGCCCAGCTTCCACCGGCTTTCGGTGTTGGACGGAAACTTCGCGTCGACCAGCTTGCTGACCTTGCGGCCCAAGATGATTCCGTCGATACCCATCACGGCCATCAGCACCAGCATCGCTGGAGACATGTACAGCTGCAGCTGCGGAACCCCGAACATAATGAACAGCAGAGCCAGCGCTGACGGCATGAACAGGCCGAGCGCGTTGCGCCGAGAATCCACGACGTCCCGGACGTAGCGGCGTACCGGGCCCTGATCGCGTGGCAGCAGGTAGGCCTCTTCGCCGGCCATCATGCGCTCCCGGCGATCCGCAACCCGGGCCCGGCTGGCGGCCCGCTCGGCCCGGCGCTCCGCACGGCTGAGCTTGGGGCGGGCCAGCGACTTGCGCCGGGCCCGCGCCTCGGAGGTAGTCATCGGCGCCGGCGCAATCGGCCCTTTTTTCGTGTGGCGTCGGTCGGCATCGTCGCGCTTGCGGGTGGGCCGGCCCTTGGGGGCGGTCGTACTCGACCCGCGTGTGTTCGGCGACCTAGCCCCCGAACTAGCCTCCGAACTCGCCCTGTCGTCCGATGCCGCCGGTGCCTCGGTGTCCTGTTCGTAGCTCTTCTTGCGGCCCAGCAGCTTCACAGTCGCCAGGTTACTTCGCCAGCAGCTGGCACTGGAATGCGCCCGTATTATGCGTGCGCCAGTGTCACTTGGCTCTACTCTTACGTGTGATGAACGGCTACCTGTGATGGACGGCTCGATGGCCTCGGATGATGATACCGACGACCTTGCGCCAGGCCGAATCCAGCTGCCCGCGATGCGCGTGCTGGTGGCCCCGGATTGCTACGGCGGCAGCTTGTCCGCGGTGCAGGCCGCTGCCGCGATCGCGACTGGCTGGACCCGGTCACGTCCGGGCGATCGGTTCCTGGTCGCGCCCCAGTCCGACGGCGGCCCCGGTTTCGTCGAGGTGCTGGCCAGCAGGCTGGGGGAGCTGCGGGGGTTGCGGGTTTCTGGACCGCTGGACGCCCTGGTGGACGCCGAGTGGGTGTTCGATGCCGGTTCGGCAACCGCCTACCTGGAGTGTGCGCAGGCGTGTGGTCTGGCGTTGCTTGGTGGTCCGCCCACACCGGAGACCGCGCTGTCGGCGCACAGCAGGGGGGTAGGGCAGCTCATCGCGGAGGCGCTGCGGGCCGGGGCGACTCGGATCATTGTCGGTTTGGGAGGCACCGCGTCCAGCGACGGCGGGCAAGGAATGATTGCTGAGCTCGGCGGCCTGGACGGCGGCCGCCAACAGCTGGCCGACGTCGAATTGGTCGCCGCCTCAGACGTCGAATATCCGCTGTTGGGGCCGTGGGGCACGGCCAGGGTGTTTGGGCCGCAGAAGGGCGCGGACACGACTACCGTCGCAATGCTCGAAGTCCGCCTCGAGGCGTGGGCGCTCGAAATGGAGGACGCGGCCGGACGCGACGTCAGCGCCGAGCCGGGTGCGGGCGCCGGCGGTGGTATCGGCGCCGGGTTGCTTGCGCTGGGCGGCCAGTGCGAGTCCGGCGCGGCAATCATCGCCGAACACACCCACTTGGCCGACGACCTTGCCGCGGCCGAGCTGATTGTCACCGGTGAGGGCCGGTTCGACGAGCAGTCCCTGCGCGGAAAGGTAGTTGGCTCGCTTGCCGACGCGGCCGGTCCGCTGGGCATTCCGGTGGTGGTGCTGGCCGGGCAGGTGTGCCTGGACAAGTCCGCGTCTCGATTAGCGGGCATTATGGCTGCGTTGTCGATTGCCGAATACGCCGGTTCGGTGCGGCTGGCGCAGGCCGACGCGGCCAACCAGCTCATGGGTTTGGCGTCTGTTGTCGCGGAGCGACTCGGGAATAGCGGCGTTGCAAGGTACCGTTAAGGCGATGGGCTGGCGAACCCACCCCAATAATGATGCATGTAGGAGAAGCAATGACGGTGCAGAACGAGTCAAGCGCCAAGACCCACGGAGTGATCCTGACCGATGCCGCTGCCACCAAGGCGAAGTCGCTGCTGGACCAAGAGGGCCGTGACGACCTGGCGCTGCGTATCGCGGTTCAGCCGGGTGGGTGCGCAGGGCTGCGGTACAACCTCTTCTTCGACGACCGGACCCTGGACGGCGATCTCACCGCGGAGTTCGGTGGTGTGACCTTGACGGTGGACCGGATGAGCGCGCCCTATGTGGACGGCGCGTCGATTGATTTCGTGGACACCATCGAGAAGCAGGGCTTTACCATCGACAACCCCAACGCCAGTGGCTCCTGCGCCTGCGGGGATTCGTTCAACTGAGGCTAGCGCGAGCCCGCGGTGCGCAGCATGTACGAGCACACCAAGACCTGGCTGCGGGCCTGGCTGCGCTGGTAAAGCAACTGTGCGACACCTTGTAGCTGCCCACGCATCGGGCCTCCGGTGGCCGGCGATGCCCGCATGGTGAATAGCACCTGGGCCTGATACGGCGACCAGTACACGATCTTGTCGATCGAGGTCAGCTCGACCTCGGAGAACTGCTTGCGGAATGCGTCGCTGCTCAGCCGCGCCAGCGCCTGGTCGGGCCGCCGGTCGCGGACGGCGTCGTAAATACCGCACAGCGCGTTGCGGGCGATGGTGTCGACGTCGCGCTGTTCGAGGGCGTCCAGATAGCCCTGAATCGCGGTCTTGGCCGTCGTCTCGGAGAATGTGCCCCCGGTTTTAGACCCGTTGGTGCGAACCCCGTAGACGATCGCCGCCGTCATCGCGGCTACCAGCGCGATAGCCACCAACACGCTGATGATCAGCCGCTTTGGCCGTCGCCTCGGATACGACACCGGCGGTGGCAGCATCCCGGGATAGGCGGGCGTCGCGTCGTCTACGTGGATGGCGGACTGGGTGGTTGCGAAGGCGGCGTCGGTATAAGGCGGCGGTCCGTCGGTGCCGACAGTAGGATTCGGCGTATGCGGACCGGCCATCGTGGTTCTCCTGCGGTGGTGGACGGGGCTATGAGTAGTTAGTGAGCAGTTGCCGCTCAACATTGGCGTTTAGGGCAACCAGACGAACTCTCTAGGCAGGCTAGCGCAACACCTGCCCGCGGCCGTGGATGCATCGAGGCTAGCCGCGACGCTGGTATCCGTGGGTAGGTTAAACGACTTGATGAACGAAGGGTGAGATCTGGTGACGATCGCTGTAACCGGTTCGATTGCGACTGACCATCTGATGCGGTTTCCGGGCCGATTCTCCGAGCAGCTGCTCGTCGACAATTTGCACAAGGTCTCGCTCAGCTTCCTGGTCGACGACTTGGTGATTCATCGTGGTGGCGTGGCCGGAAACATGGCTTACGCGATCGGCGTGCTGGGTGGTGACGTCGCACTGATCGGCGCGGCCGGCGACGACTTCGCCGACTATCGCAGTTGGCTGCAAAGTCATGGAGTCAACTGCGACAGCGTGCTGATCTCCAAGACCGCGCACACGGCGCGTTTTGTCTGCACCACCGACCTGGCCATGGCCCAGATCGGATCGTTCTATACCGGCGCCATGTCGGAGGCCCGCAACATCAAGCTCGCCGACGCGATCGCGACCATCGGCACGCCGGAATTGGTGATCATCGGGGCCAACGACCCGGCCGCCATGCTGGGGCACACCCAGGAGTGCCGCAAGCTCGGGCTGGCCTTCGCCGCTGACCCCTCCCAGCAGCTGGCGCGGCTATCTGGCGAGGAAATCCGCAACCTCATCGACGGCGCCACTTACTTGTTCACCAACGACTACGAATGGGACCTGCTGCTGTCCAAGACCGGCTGGTCGGAGGCCGACGTGATGGCGCAGGTCCAACTGCGGGTGACCACGCTGGGCGCCAAGGGCGTGGACCTGGTAGAACGCGACGGCACCTGTGTGCACGTCGGTGTGGTGCCGGAGACAGGCCAGGTTGATCCCACCGGCGTGGGTGACGCGTTCCGGGCCGGTTTCCTGACCGGACGCAGCGCCGGCCTGAGCCTGGAGCGTTCGGCGCAGCTGGGCTCGCTGGTCGCGGTGTTGGTGCTGGAGTCAACCGGTACCCAGGAGTGGGGCTGGGACCGCGACGTCGCGGCGACCCGGCTAGCCGGCGCTTATGGGGAGGACGCGGCCGCCGAGATCACCGCTGTCCTGGCTTAAAGCTGCACCGGATACCGCGGCTCACTGATCTGTGGCACCACGCTGTGCTCGACGAAGATGGCGTGCCACAGCATAAAGATCAGCACCGTCCACAGCCGGCGACTGTGATCGCTGATGCCACCTCGGTGTTCGTCAAGCATCCGGCGCACGGCGGCTAGGTCGACCAGATGCTCGGCCTGCGACGAGTCGACCATCGCGTACGCCCACTCCAGCAGTTCGCCGGCGCGCAGCCAATGCCGGATCGGGACCGGGAACCCGAGCTTGGGTCGGTGCAGCACATGTGCCGGGACGATGGGTTCCAGCGCACGCCGCAGCGCGTATTTCGTGGTGGTGCGGGTGATCTTCGCCTGCACGGGCAACCGGGACGCCACGGCGAACACTTCGGGATCAAGGAACGGCACCCGCAGCTCCAGCGAGTTGGCCATTGTCATCTTGTCGGCCTTGACCAGAATGTCGCCGCGCAGCCAGGTGAACAGGTCGATGTGCTGCATGCGGGCCACCGGGTCCCAGCCGTCGGATTCGGCGTACCACGCTGCCGTGACATCGGTGTGGGTCCAGTCCGCACGGAACCCGGGTAGCACAGCCCGCAACTGCGCGTCCGAGAAACTGCGGGCATTGCCGTAGTAGCGCTCCTCGAGCGTGAGCGATCCGCGATGTAGCAGGCTCTTGCCCCGCATCCCTTCGGGCAGTGGTTTGGACACCGTGCCCATCGAGCGTCGCAGTGGCCCGGGTAGGTAGTCGAAGGGCTTCAACGACAGCGGCTCCCGGTAGATTGTGTAGCCGCCGAACAGCTCGTCGGCGCCCTCTCCGGACAGCACCACCTTGACGTGCTTGCGGGCTTCGCGGGCGACGAAGAACAGCGGGACCAGGGCCGGGTCGGCAACCGGCTCATCGAGGTACCAGACGATCTCCGGTAGGGCGGCGACGAACTCGTCGGCGTGGACCACCTTGGCGATGTGGCGCGCACCGATTGCCTCGGCCGAGGCCGCCGCCACGTCGATCTCGGAGAATCCCTCACGCTCGAAGCCGGTGGTAAACGTAATCAGGCGCGGATTGTGCCGGATCGCCAGCGCCGCGATGGCCGTGGAGTCGATACCGCCGGACAGAAACGCGCCGACGGTGACGTCGGCGCGCATGTGCTTGGCCACCGAATCCGCAAGCACCGCGGTGATTTCGTCGTAGCGGGCCTGTTGGGTGTCGCTGGTGATCGGTGTGGCGGCAAACCGTGGCACGAAGTAGCGGGTGATCGCCGGTTCGAGCTGTCCGGGACGGATGCGGGCGTAGCAGCCCGATTCGAGTCGGCGCACCCCGCGATGCAGCGTCTCGGGCTCGGGCACGTACTGCAGGACCGTGTAGTGCTGCAGCGCCCGGGCATCAAGCTGCGTGTCGAATCCG
Source organism: Mycobacterium haemophilum DSM 44634 (assembly GCF_000340435.2). Classification (NCBI taxonomy): domain Bacteria; kingdom Bacillati; phylum Actinomycetota; class Actinomycetes; order Mycobacteriales; family Mycobacteriaceae; genus Mycobacterium; species Mycobacterium haemophilum. Next base: position 2,590,031 of record NZ_CP011883.2, on the reverse strand, counting down.
ACCACGTCGGCCAGGTCAAGCAGGCACTTCTTTTCGCTGGCCACCGCGGTGCCGCCGGTGCCGGTCGCCATGAACAGCGGCTTGATCCCGAAAGGGTCGCGGGCACAGAACAATTCGCGGGTAATGGTGTCCCACAGCGCGAAGGCGAACATGCCGCGCAGCCGCGTTAACACGTCGGTGCCCCAGTAGTGGAAGCCGGCGACGATAGATTCACCGTCGCCGTCGGTGGCGAACGCGGCGCCGTGCCGGGTGGCCAGCTCGTTGCGCAGCTCCAGGTAGTTGTAGATCTCGCCGTTGAATACCAGGACGTAGCGGTCGGGTGTCTCCGGCGGCCCCCACCGCAGCGGCTGATGCGAATGCGCGATGTCGATGATGGACAACCGGTTGAAACCGAACACTACAGCCCCGTCGGCATCGGGGTCGGACCAGGTGCCTGGCTCGTCGGGCCCGCGGTGACGCATTGCCTGCAACGCGCGGGCAATGGCATTGTCGGCCTGCACAGCTGTGGCGGTCGGGCTAGCAGCGCGGGCCGGGTCCGCTACGAATGCCAGCAGTCCACACACGGCGCCCCAGTATGCCGTATTCGGGGCCCGCATCGTCGCCCGGGCGAGTGCCGTGGTCTACGCTGCGTAGTATTCGACATCCGAGTTAGCCGACGAATCCCGCCTTGAAGCGGGTTAGCCCCGAATCGGCCCAGCTTGTGATACAGGAGGCGCCAAGGTGACAGCTCGCGAGCCAGTCCGTTCGCAACGTGTCGGTCGGGGTGTCTCCCGTCGTCTTCGGCTGCTGGCGCTGGCCGTGACGCTGGGCGTGCTGGCAGTCACCCTGAGCGGATGCAGCTGGTCGGACGCGTTGGCCATGGGCTGGCCGGAAGGAATCACCCCGGAGGCCCACCTCAACCGAGAGCTGTGGATCGGTGCGGTGATCGCGTCCCTGGTTGTCGGTGTCATTGTGTGGGGCCTCATTTTCTGGTCGGCCATCTTCCATCGGAAGAAAACAACCGACACCGAGTTGCCGCGCCAATTCGGCTACAACATGCCGCTGGAGCTGGTGCTGACCGTGACGCCGTTCCTCATCATCTCGGTGCTGTTCTATTTCACCGTGGTAGTGCAGGAGAAGATGCTGCACCTGGCCAAGGATCCCGAAGTCGTCATCGACGTCACGGCCTTCCAATGGAACTGGAAGTTCGGTTACCAGCGAGTCAATTTCAAAGACGGCACCTTGACCTACGACGGGGCCGATCCGACCCGCAAAAAGGCCATGGTCTCCAAGCCGGAAGGCAAGGACTCCCACGGTGAGGAGCTCGTCGGGCCGGTGCGTGGGCTCAACAAAGAGGACCGCACCTACCTGAACTTCGACAAGATCGAAACTTTGGGCACCACCACTGAAATTCCGGTGTTGGTGCTGCCCGCCGGCAAGCGCATCGAGTTCCAATTGAACTCAGCCGACGTGATCCACGCGTTTTGGGTGCCGGAGTTTTTGTTCAAGCGCGACGTCATGCCCAACCCGGTGGCGAACAACTCCGTCAACGTCTTCCAGGTCGAAGAGATAACCAAGACCGGGGCATTCGTCGGTCACTGCGCCGAGATGTGCGGCACCTATCACTCGATGATGAACTTCGAGGTTCGAGTGGTCGCGCCGAACGACTTCAAGGCCTATTTGCAGCAACGGATCGACGGGAAGACCAACGCCGAGGCATTGCAGGCGATCACCCAGCCTCCGCTGGCGGTGACTACCCACCCGTTCGACACCCGCCGCGGACAGTTGACCAGCAGCCAGTAGGCAGTCTCCTAGGTTAGGACACGCAATGCATATCGAAGCGAGGCTATTCGAGTTTGTCGCCGCGTTCTTCGTCATCACGGCGGTGCTGTACGGAGTGCTGACTTCGATGTTCGCCACCGGTGGTGTGGAGTGGGCCGGCACCACCGCGCTAGCGCTGACTGGTGGCTTAGCGTTGATCGTTGCCACCTTCTTTCGTTTCGTGGCTCGTCGGCTGGATACCCGACCCGAAGACTATGAAGGTGCTGAGATCAGTGACGGTGCAGGGGAATTGGGATTCTTCAGCCCGCACAGCTGGTGGCCGATTCTGGTCGCCTTGTCGGGCTCGGTGGCGGCGGTTGGTATCGCGCTGTGGCTGCCGTGGCTGATCGTTGCTGGGGTCGTGTTCATTCTCGCCTCGGCAGCCGGACTGGTCTTTGAGTACTACGTCGGTCCGGAGAAGCACTAATCGGCACCGGAGAAGGTCACAATCAGGGCATCAGTTGATTCGTGGGTAGTTCGCCAAGACTTGTTTGCCCTGCTCAGTTAGGTAGGGTGGCCGAGGCAGAATGAGAATCTCCCGAGCGCGCGCGCGACGATGTCGCCACGCAGACCCGCGCGCTGGTGATGCAGTTGGACAGGGCAGGCAAACATGAGCGGGCCGAATCCCCCGGAACAGGAAAATGAAAAACCCGATTCCGGCAGCGAGCTCAGCGACGAATTGGACTCCCATAACGGCAGGGAGTCCGGTGACAAATTAGAACCCTTGCCCGATAGCGATGTCGTAGCAGCGAGCGACCACACCAGCCAGACCGACGTCTATTCGCAGGCCTACTCGGCTCCTGAGGCCGAGCACTTCACCAGCGGCCCGTACGTGCCGGCTGATCTCAGGCTCTACGACTACGACGACTACGACGAGTCGTCGGTCGACGATGAGCCGGGTGCTCCGCGCTGGCCGTGGGTCGTCGGCGTCGCTGCCATCTTGGCCGCGATCTCACTGGTGGTTTCGGTGTCGCTGCTGGTCACGCGTACCGACACCAGCAAACTGGCTACCCCAGGCACTAGCCGGTCCGCACCGCCGGTGCAGGACGAAATCACGACCACCAAGCCGCCGCCACCACCGCCACCACCGCCGCCGCCCAGCACGGAGACCTCGACAGCTACGGAGACGCAGACAGTGACGGTGACGCCCTTGCCACCACCGACGACGAGCAGCGCAGCGCCACCGCCACCCGCGGCGCTGCCCCCGTCGACGACGCCCACGACGACGACCACGACGCTGGCCGGTCCTCGGCAAGTCACCTATTCGGTGACGGGCACCAAAGCGCCGGGCGACATCATCTCGGTGACCTACGTTGATGCCTCCGGTCGGCGACGAACCCAGCACAATGTCTACATTCCGTGGTCGATGACCGTCACACCGATTTCGCAATCCGACGTCGGATCGGTTGAGGCGTCCAGCCTCTTCCGGGTCAGCAAACTCAACTGCTCGATCACCACAAGCGACGGAACGGTGCTTTCGTCGAACAGCAACGACGCCCCGCAAACGAGCTGCTGATGGTGAGCAGGTATTCGGCGTACCGGCGTGGGTCGGACACCATTCCGCCGGAGGTCATCGACCGCATTCTGGTCGGGGTATGCGCGGCAGTCTGGCTGGTGCTGATCGGGGTGAGCGTGGCTGCGGCCGTCGCATTGGCGGATCTTGGCCGCGGCTTTCACAAGATGGCGAGCAACCCGCACACCACCTGGGTGCTGTACGGCGTCATCGTCGTCTCCGCGCTGATCATCGCAGGGGCGGTCCCGGTACTGTTGCGAGCTCGTCGCATGGCCCGGGTTGAGCCGCCGGCTCGACCGGCCGGTGTGCAGGCACGCGGGGGAGTCAGGCAGCCGGTCAGCGCCGGGCGTTCCACAGCGCGCATCGAGCTCATGCGAACACGGACGGAGAGGGTTCAGGCAGTCGCGCAACCCGGGGAGTGGTTTGACGCGGCGGTGGACCGGATCTGGTTGCGCGGCACGGTCGGATTGACTGGCACGATGGGGGCCGCGCTGATCGCGGCCGCGGCGGCGACCTATCTGATGGCCGTCGGTCGCGACGGTGCGTCGTGGGTTGGCTACCTGCTAGCCGGGATCATCACGGCGGTGATGCCGGTGATCGAGTGGCTCTATGTTCGGCAGTTGCGCCGCGTGTTTAACGAGGATTAGCCGCGGATTAGCCTTGCTCGCCGCGCTCGCCGTTCGGGGAACCGACAGTGCTTCCCAGGCTGTCCTGGTGTTCGCGCAACGCGGTCAGTGCACGTTGCTCGGCGGCGTGCGTCGCCTCGCGCAGTGCCGCATCTTCGGACTCCGAGTCCGCGAACAAGAAGCTGCCGCTACCGGGGGATCCCGCCGAGCCCAGCTTGTTCATCCGCTTGGGAACAGCAGCACCCTGGTACTCGAGCGGTATCGGGTGGCCGTGGTCGTCGACCGGGCCGAGCGGTTGGTGCAGCTCGATGTAGGCGCCGTGCGGTAGCCGCTTGATGATGCCGGTCTCGATGCCATGTTCGAGCACCGCCCGGTCGCTGCGCTGCAGCCCGATGCACCACCGATAGGTGATGAAGTAGATGAGCGGCGGAAGTATCACCATGCCAATGCGCCCGATCCACGTCGTCGCGTTGAGCGAGATGTGGAACTTCAACGCGATGATGTCGTTCATCGCCGCGAGCGTGAGCACCATGTAGAAAGCGATCGCCATGGCCCCGATCGAGGTGCGCACCGGGACATCGCGCGGCCGTTGCAGCAAGTTGTGGTGGGCGTAGTCGCCGGTGAACCGCTTCTCTAGGAACGGGTAGGCGATCAGCAGGACGAAAACCAGGCCCATGATCACCGCTACCCAAACCGGAGCGGGAATGGTGTGGTGCCAGAAATAGAACTCCCAAGCCGGCCAGATACGGGCCAAGCCCTCGGTCCACATCATGTAGAAGTCTGGCTGTGAGCCGGCCGACACCTGAGATGGCTTGTAAGGACCGAGGTTCCAGATCGGGTTGATCTGCAGCAGGCCGCCCATCAGACCCAGCACGCCAACAATGGCGGCGAAAAACGCGCCCGACTTGAACGCGAACACCGGCATTACTCGCACACCGACGACGTTGTGCTCGGTGCGGCCGGGCCCGGGGAACTGGGTGTGCTTCTGGAACCACACCAGCGCCAGATGCAGGCCGATCAGCGCGAGGATGATCCCCGGCAGCAACAGGATGTGCAGTGCGTAGAGCCGGGGGATCAAGATATTGCCGGGGAAATCGCCCCCGAACAGCGCCCAGTGCAGCCAGGTCCCCATCACCGGCATGCCCAGCGTGATCGACGACAACGCGGCCCGCAGGCCGATACCCGAAAGCAGGTCGTCGGGCAGCGAGTAGCCGAAGTAGCCCTCAAACATGGACAGGATCAGCAGCAGCGAACCGATCACCCAGTTGGTCTCGCGGGGTCGCCGGAACGCGCCGGTGAAGAAAATGCGCGCCAGGTGCACCATGATCGCCGCGGAGAACATCAACGCGGCCCAGTGGTGGATCTGCCGGACGAACAGGCCGCCCCGGACTTCGAAGGAGATGTCCAGCGCCGACTGGTACGCGCGCGACATCTCGACCCCGCGCAACGGTTGGTAGACACCGTTGTAGGTGACGTCGGTCATGGACGGATCGAAGAACAACGTCAGCCATACACCGGTGAGCAGCAGCACGACGAAGCTGTACAACGCGATCTCGCCGAGCAAGAACGACCAGTGCGTCGGGAAGACCTTGTTGAGCTGCCGGCGCAGCGCTGCCGACGGGTGATACCGCGTGTCGATGTCTTCGGCTTGGCGGGCTAGGACATCACCGATCTTGGTACTCATGTGGTGCGCTCCCAGAATGCTGGTCCGACGGGCTCGGCAAAGTCACCGTTGGCAACCAGATACCCGTCGGTGTCGATCGTGATAGGCAGTTGCGCCAACGCGCGTGCCGCCGGACCGAATATCGGCTTGGCGTAGTGCAGCGCGTCGAACTGCGACTGGTGACAAGGGCACAGGATTCGGTAGGACTGCTGTTCGTATAGCGAGGACGGGCAACCCAAATGCGAGCAGACCTTGGTGAAGGCGAAAAACTCGCCGAAGTTGAAGCTCTCCTGACCTCGGCGTTTGACCACGCGAGGCATATCACTGGGCCGGATGCGGATGAGCATTACCGGGTTGCGAATACCCATCTTGATCGCGGTCAGCTTCTCGTGTGATTCCGCGGTGGTGCCGTCGCCGTCGGACTCGCGCCACGGGAAGACGGTCTCCATCCCGCCGGCGTCGACGTCTTCCGGACGCATTCGGGTAAACGGTGCTCCCGAGTGCGAGCCGGTAGCTCTGGCCAGATAGATCGTCTCGCCGTGGTAGCGCGGGGTCCAGCCAGATGTCCAGAGCACGGCCTTCATCCCATTCGCGGTGGGCACGACCGGCTTCCATGGGTTCTTGATGAGGCCACCAGCAAACGCCACCAGGGTGCCGAGGCCAAAAGCACCCAAGCCCACGCCCAACGACAGCCCGACTAGCTTGCGCCGCCCGATCGTCGAGCCCTCAAAAGCGTCGGTGAGGTTCGCCACGACTGTCTTGCGGTCGATCTCGCGCGACGCGCCGTCATGGCGTTCCTGGATCGAAATCTCTTCCGGGATGAACCTCTTCTGAAACTGCACCGCGCCGATAGCGATCGCCAGGATGGACAGACCGAAGGTCAGACCATACAACGGGGTGGCAATGGTGTAGAGGAAGCTGCCCTCGGCCTCCTTGGGTTTGTACTCCCACGGCCAGAACACGAAGACCAGTAGCAGCGCCAGGCCAAACGCGCCACCCAGCAAAAGCCACAGGGCTATCCCTCGCTCGGTGCGTTTTTCCGCTTTGGTACCCTCGACTGTCCAACGAGGCTCCTTGTAGACGGTGTCGACACCATCCAGCCGACCGCCCAGGGCTACCAGTTCCTCGCGCGACATTGCCCCCAACGCTGCCTCGTCGGGTTCCCGGGAAACGCCGGCGCCGTCTTTCGCGTTAGCGGTCATGCTCGTGCCCCAATCCACAGTGCCAGCCCGATGGCGGCGACCATCCCGATGATCCAGATCGCCATGCCCTCCGGTGCCGGGCCGAAGCCACCGAGGCCGTAGCCGCCCGGCTGACGCTCTTCGACGACGGTCCGCACGTAGCCGATGATGTCCTTCTTCGCTTCGAAGGAAAGCTGGCGGTCGGCGAACTTGGGCATGTTCTGCGGGCCGGTCAGCATCGCGGTGAGGATTTGCTGTTCGTTGGCGGGCCCAAGGTCGGGCGCGTACTTACCGGACGACAGCGCGCCACCCTTTCCGGTGAAGTTGTGGCACGACGCGCAGTTGAGTCGGAACAAGTCGCCGCCGCGGCCCAGGTCGGTACCGCGCAGCGACTGCATCGCAATGCTGCCGTCGGGGTTACGCACCACGGTCGGCCCACCGCCGTTGGCCTGCACGTAGGCGCCGATCGCGTCGACTTGTGACTCGTCGAAGATGGGATCTTTACGCGCCGCCTGCGCCTCACCGCGCATGGCGGGCATCCGACCGGTCGATACCTGGAAGTAGACGGCCGCTTCGCCGACGCCAATCAGGCTCGGTCCGTGGTCGGGCACGCCTTGAAGGTTGGCGCCGTGGCACGACACGCAGGAGGTGTCGAACAGCTGCTTGCCGGTACGCAGCAGCGCCGAGGACGACTCGTCGGCCACCGCGACCTGCGGGGTGGGAGTCAGGACCGCCGCCAGTCCCCCAGAAACGGTCAGCGCGATCAACAGCAGCAGGCCTCCCGACAATCGGCGCCGCAGGCGCCGACGCGCGCGATCAGACCGGTTAGACCCCAGTTTCTTCAACCGAGCACTCCTGTTCATCCAGCGCCGGCTCATCGGATGAAATAGATCACGGTGAACAGCGCGATCCACACGATGTCGACGAAATGCCAGTAATAGGAGACGACGATGCTGGCGGTCGCCTGCGCCGGTGTGAACTTGCTCATCGCGGTGCGGGCCAGCAGGAAAATGAAGGCGATCAGGCCGCCAGTGACGTGCAGCCCGTGGAAGCCGGTGGCCAGATAGAACACACTGCCGTACGCGCTACTGGGGATGGTGGTGCCATGAGTCATCAAGTGGTAGTACTCGTAGCCCTGGCCGAGGACGAAAAACAGGCCCATCAAGAAGGTGATCACATACCAGCGGCGCAGTCCGAAGACGTCACCGCGCTCAGCCGCGAACACTCCCATCTGGCAGGTGAACGACGACGCGATGAGCACCAGCGTCACCGGGACGGCTTGGTAGAGATTCAGTTCGGTCGGCGGCGGCGGCCACTTCCCGCCGGCCTGAGCACGCGCAGTGAAGTACATCGCGAACAGCCCAGCAAAGAACATCAGCTCACTGGAAAGCCAGACTATGGTGCCGACACTGACCATGTTGGGCCGATTCAGCGAATGCACCCGCGACGTAATTGCAGTACCCGAGGTGCCCACAGCGCTCGTCACATCCGCAAGTATGACGCTTTGTAGTTGTCGAACTCTACCCGGGTCAGAGATTTCGGGCGGTTGGTCCTCGTGGGACCATCGGCCGGTGGCTTTGTCATCGCAACCGCCTGCTGCTCGCGGCGCCGCCGGATCGGTGATGTCGTGGCCACAGGTCCTGGGGCGGTTGACGGCAGGGCAGAACCTCGCGCGGGGCCAGGCTGCCTGGGCGATGGACCAGGTTATGACGGGGAACGCGCGGCCGGCTCAGATCGCCGCGTTCGCGGTGGCGATGAAGATGAAGGTTCCCACCGCGGCTGAAGTCAGCGAGCTGGCGGACGTCATGCTTAGCCATGCGCGTCAGATGCCCACCGACGCGATCCGCCGAGATATCGGGGACACCGTCGATATCGTCGGGACTGGGGGGGATGGCGCGAACACGGTCAACCTGTCCACGATGGCCGCGATCGTGGTTGCGGCCGCAGGCATACCGGTGGTCAAACACGGCAACCGGGCCTCGTCCTCGCTGTCCGGCGGCGCCGACACCCTGGAAGCGCTGGGGGTGCGTATCGACCTTGGACCCGAACAGGTCGCGCGTAGCCTCGCCGAAGTCGGGATCGGGTTCTGCTTCGCGCCGCTATTCCATCCGTCGTATCGGCATGCATCTGTGGTGCGCCGTGAGATCGGGGTGCCGACGGTGTTCAACATCCTCGGGCCGCTGACCAATCCGGCCTGGCCGCGGGCGGGATTGATTGGCTGCGCGTTCGGCAATCTCGCTGAGGTGATGGCGGGGGTGTTCGCCGCGCGCCGTTCCAGCGTGCTGGTGGTGCACGGCGACGACGGGCTCGACGAATTGACCACCACCACTACCAGCACGATCTGGCGTGTGCAGGCGGGCACGGTGGACAAGCTGACTTTTGATCCCGCCGGATTCGGGTTTGCGCGTGCCGACCTCGACGAGCTGTTGGGCGGTGACGCGCAAGCCAACGCGGCGAAGGTGCGTGCGGTACTGGCTGGGGCCAAGGGCCCGATCCGGGACGCCGTTGTGCTCAACGCTGCCGGTGCGATCGTCGCCCATGCGGGGCTATCCAGCCGCGCTGAATGGTTGCCCGCCTGGGACGACGGGTTGGCGCGCGCCGGCGCAGCCATCGACTCGGGCGCCGCCGAACAGCTCCTCGCGCGTTGGGTGCGGTTTAGCCAGCAGGCCTAAATCCCACTCTCGTGATGCCCGGCAGCGAAGAGATGTCGGTGCCGGCGGTTAGCGTGCGGACAGCTCGACTTAGTCAGCCTGACCGACCCGACCCGACCCCGACCCGAGAGGACTCACCCTGATGGCACAAAGCAGCGGATCCGATGGCCAAGGCGTTGCGGCGCCCGAGCCGGGGGGGTCGGTGGTTATCGACTGTGACGACTGCGCGGTGCGTGGCCCGGGATGCCGCGACTGTGTCATCAGCGTGTTACTGGGGGTACCGGAGACCTTGTTGCAGGATGAGCGTGCCGCTTTGGAAGTGCTCGCCGACGTCGGATTGGCGCCCCGGTTGCGTCTGGTGCCGATCCGCGGCAATCGCGGGTTCGGGGTCGCTTGAGTGCCCAGGCCTGCCAAAACCCCTGGGTCGCCGGTTCCGGTGTGACGCTCTCAAGCGGGTGACTGAAATCTTTCTATTTTCTTAGCGATCCCATTTGGACAACGTCGATATCGTTTCGTAACCTATTTGAGACCTAAAGCCCGCTCAACGGCCAAGCGCCTTTGGCAGTTTAAGGAAAAAAACTTTGAGACTTGGCCGCAAGCATCCGGTCGTGCGCCTGATTTCGCGATCTGTCGTCGGAACGCTAGCAGGGGTCACCGTGTTATCTAGCGTCCTTGCCGCCACCGCGGCGGCCGACCCTGCCGAGGACGCGCTGGCAAAACTCAACGAGCTATCCCGCCAAGCTGAGCAGACCACCGAAGCGATGCACAGCGCGCAACTTGACCTGAGCAACAAGCTGGCAGCTCAGCAGGCGGCAGACAAGAAGCACACGGACGACCAGGCTGCTCTGGCGGACGCCAAGGCGCGCCTGGCCACGTTCCAGGCTGCGGTCAACAAACTTGCCGCCGCTACCTATATGGGTGGTCACATCAACGGCATGACCGCGATATTGACAGCGGACTCACCGCAGCAACTGATCGACAAGTTGGCCCTGCAGCGAGTGCTAGCAGCTCAAATGGCCACACAGATGGCCAGTTACCGGGCTGCCGGGGAACAGGCCGTCAAGGCTGAGCAGGCATCCGCCAAGTCCGCCGCTGACGCCAAGCACGCCGCCGACCAGGCGGCCGCGGTACGGGCGGGCCTGCAGTCCAAGCAAAGTCAGTTACAGGTGCAGATCGCGGTCGTCAAATCGCAGTACCTCTCGTTGTCGCCTGGGCAACGCACTACGCTCGCCGAGCCCGGGCCGGTCCCGGCGGGGGCGGCGCTGCCCGGTGCGCCGCCGCCGGACGCGGCGCCGCCCGGTGCACCCGCGCCGGATGCGGCCCGCCCGGTGCTCCACCAGCCGGCGGGCCACCGCCAGCTGATGCCGCAACCCTCGGCGGATTGCCCGGGGTCGCCCCAGCCCCTCCCGCAGGCGGCGGCGACCGCGCGGCTGTTGTGCAGGCGGCGCTGACCCAGATCGGAAGTCCCTATGTCTGGGGTGGCGCGGCACCCGGTGGATTCGACTGCTCCGGATTGGTGATGTGGGCGTACCAGCAGGCCGGTATTGCGCTGCCGCACTCCAGCCAAGCCCTGGCCCGCGGCGGTCAGCCGGTGTCGCTGTCGGACCTGCAGCCCGGTGATGTGCTGACCTTCTATTCGGACGCGTCGCATGCCGGCATCTACATCGGTGACGGCATGATGGTCCATTCCTCCACCTACGGTGTGCCGGTGCGGGTGGTGCCGATGAACTCGTCCGGCCCGATCTACGACGCCCGCCGCTACTAAACGCCTCGGACTGAGGTCATGTTGCCGCCAGCGCCGGTGGCTGCCGATCCTGCTGGCCTGCGTCTTTGTCATTGAGCTGATTGGCGCGTCCGCTCGCAGCCAGGTAACGGCGCCGGCAAGGTCATTGGTCGTCGGCGACCGCACTGTCACGCTGCTCGGCGTTAGCGGCCCGGCAACCGATCGACTGCTGTCTCGTGTTGCGGCAAACATCGGCGTCGCGGTCGACGCAGTGGAAGCCTTCTGGGGAGTGGACTGGTCGCCCGACATCTCGGTGCTGGCCGCCGCCACGGACGAACAGTTCCGCGCAGCGGCCGGCGGGGGCCCGGCATCGCAGTGGGTTGATATCGCGGCGGTGACGGTCGTCGAACGCGTCGACCCGGCTCGCCGGGTGGCTGTCGGCCAACGGATCGTGTTCGCGCCGGGCGCGGCCAACATATCTGATCCGGCACTACGAATAGTGTTAGCCCACGAGCTTTTTCACTACGCCGCGCGCACCGACACCGCAACGGATGCACCTCGATGGTTGACCGAAGGGGTGGCAGATTTCGTCGCTCGGCCTTACGCCCCCCACATTCTAGAGTCTGCAGACGCACGCTCGGCGGCCCAGATGCTGCCGTCGGACACCGACCTGGACACACCTGGGCGCCAGCGGGCGTCGGCTTATGACCGCGCGTGGTGGTTCGCTCGGTTCGTCGCCGATACCTTCGGGACGGCGAAGCTACGTGCGTTCTACCTGGCCGCGTGTGGTGTCGGACACGCCGACCCGCTCGTCGCCGCCCGCGAGGTCCTGGGCACCGATTCGGCCGCCTTGCTCGCGAACTGGCAGCACTGGCTGACCCGCTGAGGCGGGCCGCATCTCGGTCAGGCTAGCCTGGCGCAGGTGAGCCGGGTCCTGCTGGTAACCAACGACTTTCCGCCCCGACGTGGCGGCATCCAGTCCTATCTTGGGGAATACGTTGGCCGTCTGATCCAAGCTGATTCCGGAGTCGGGTCGCATGACGTGATGGTGTACGCGCCGCACTGGAAAGGTGCCGACACCTTTGACGACGCTGCCCACGATGGCGGCTATCGGGTAGTGCGCCATCCGGGCACGCTGATGCTGCCCGGCCCCACGGTCGATGCCCGGATGCGCCGGCTGATCGCTGACCATGGCATCGACACTGTCTGGTTCGGCGCGGCAGCGCCGCTGGCCCTGCTGGCGCCGCGTGCCCGAAAGGCGGGAGCTACTCGGGTGCTGGCCAGCACCCACGGCCACGAAGTGGGCTGGTCAATGCTTCCGGCTGCACGCTCGGTGCTGCGTCGCATCGGCGACGGCGCCGACGTCGTAACCTTCGTCAGCCGCTACACGCGATCGCGTTTCGCGCCAGCCTTCGGGCCCAGGGCCGCGTTGGAATACCTCCCGCCGGGGGTGGACACCGACCGGTTCCGGCCCGATCCGGCGAGCCGAGCCGAGCTACGTGACCGCTACCGGTTGGGCGAGCGGCCCACCGTCGTGTGCCTGTCGCGGCTGGTGCCGCGCAAAGGCCAGGACATGTTGATCAGGGCATTACCGTCGATCCGGCAGCGGGTCGACGGCGCAGCGCTGGTGATCGTCGGGGGCGGCCCGTATCTCGAAGCGCTGCGGAAGTTGGCTCAAGGTTGTGGAGTGGCCGACCACGTGATATTCACCGGGGGCGTGGCGGCCGCCGAACTACCCGCTCATCACACGCTGGCTGACGTATTCGCAATGCCCTGCCGCACCCGCGGCGGGGGTATGGACGTCGAGGGTTTGGGCATCGTGTTCCTGGAGGCCTCGGCTACCGGCGTGCCGGTAATCGCCGGAAAATCCGGCGGAGCCCCGGAAGCTGTGCGGCACAACAAGACTGGACTGGTGGTTGACGGCAGGTCGGTGACTATGGTGGCCGACGCGGTCACCGAGTTGCTGACCGATCGTGACCGGGCCGCCGCGATGGGCGCCGCCGGGCGGCAATGGGTGACGGCCGAGTGGCGCTGGGATACGCTGGCAGCTCGGCTGGCGGATCTGTTGCGCGGCAACGACAGCCGCTAATCCTTCTCGTAGATCGCCTCAATGTCGGAGGCGAACTTCTGGGCGACCACGTTGCGTTTCACCTTCATCGTCGGCGTCAGTTCACCGGTCTGCTCGGTGAAATCAACCGGCAAAATGCGGAATTTGCGGATCGACTCAGCATGGGACACCGAGAGGTTGGCCTGTTTGACGGCCGCGTCCACCTCGGCCGCCAAGTCGGGGTCGGTGGTCAGATCGGCTACCGCTGCGTCAGCGGCCTTACTGTTGCGCTGCTTCCAACCATCGAAGGCCTCGGGGTCGATGGTGATCAGCGCACCGACGAACGGCCTGGCGTCCCCGACGACCATCGCCTGGCTGATCAGCGGGTGAGCCCGCAGCTGATCCTCTAATACCGCTGGGGCAACATTCTTACCGCCGGCGGTGACGATGATCTCCTTCTTGCGGCCGGTGATGGTCAAGAAGCCGTCTTCGTCGACCGCACCGAGATCGCCTGTCTTAAACCAGCCTTCGGTAAATGCCTCGGCGGTCGCTTGTTCGTTGCGCCAATAGCCGCTGAACACCACACCGCCGCGTACCAACAGCTCGCCGTCGTCTGCGATGCGCATACTGTTACCCGGCAGCAGCTTTCCAACGGTCCCGACCTTCACGTCGCCGACCTGGTTAAGCGTGATGGCCGCACTGGTCTCGGTCAGCCCGTAGCCCTCGTGGATGGTGAGGCCCACCCCACGGTAGAAGTGGCCCAGCCGCGCGCCCAGGGGTGCGCCGCCCGACACCGACGCGTGGCAGTCGCCGCCCAGTGCCGCGCGCAGCTTGTGGTAGACCAGCCGGTCGAACACCGCGTGCTTGGCGCGCAGCAGCAGCCCCGGGCCGCCGCGGTCGGAGGCCTCGCTCCAGTCGACTGCCGTCTGTGCGGCTATCGCGAAGATTCGACCTTTGCCGTCGTTGGCCGCGTTTTGCTCAGCGGTGTTGTACACCTTCTCGAACACCCGCGGCACCGACACCACCACGGTCGGCTTAAACACCGCCAACAGCGGCAGCAGATTCTTGATGTCGCTGGTGAACCCGACGGTCATCTTGTAGGTGAGGGCAGCCAAGGTGAGAGCTCGGGCCAGCACGTGCGCCAGTGGCAGGAAAACCAGCAGCCGCTGACCCGGCTGCAACAACGTCGGGAGGCATTCCTTGGCGCCCCGGACCTCGTAGAGCAGGTTGGAGTGCGTGAGTTGACAACCTTTGGGGCGACCGGTGGTGCCCGACGTATAGATAAGTGTCGCCGGGTCCTGAGCCCGTAGCGCCTCGAGCCGGCTTGTCAGCTGAGCCGCGTCGACCGATGCGCCGGCTTCAGCGAGTTGGTCAAGCGCCTTGGCACCCGCGCCGTCGATCTGCAGCACCTGACGCAGGGCGGGCAGTTCGCCGGCGAGCTGATTGACCATCGCCGCGTGCGCGTCGGTCTCCGCGAACACCAACACCGCGTCTGAGTCCTGCAGCACCCAGCGCACCTGCTCGGCCGACGAGGTCTCGTAGATCGGCACGGTCATCGCGCCCACGGACAAGATCGCCAGGTCGAGGATCGCCCACTCGAAGCGGGTGGCCGAAAAGATGGACACCCGGTCGCCTGCTTGCACCCCCAGCGCGATCAAACCAAGTGCCGCGGAGCGAATTTGGCTGGCCGCTTCGGCGCATGTGACGTCGGTCCAGACGCCGTCGATCTGGCGTTGGTAAACGACCAAGTCGGGATCATCGCGCTCGTGCTCGAAGACCACGGCCGCGATGTTGTCGTGCTCGCCGACGGAAAATCGGGTTGGGACGCTGGACTCACGCACTCTGTTGACCTCGCTTGACCTTGAGACGTTTCCGGGGCCGGCTTGCTGTGGCACAGCCTAGCCCAGCGTTCATAGCGGATGGAGGCGGTCGGCCAGGGTACCACCCCGGCTTGGCCGCCGGCTCGCCCCGGTGCCTACCCCTTTAGGCCCCTCAGGTGCGTGTGTGAAGCTGAGGCCCATGAACTCCACGAACAGCATTCAGATCGCGGACGAGACGTATGTTGCTGCCGACGGCGCACTAGTAGGTGCCGCGGTCGCCGATCGGTCGAGCTGGCAGCGGTGGTGGCCTGATCTGCGGCTGCAGGTCGTCGAGGACCGGGCGGACAAGGGCATCCGGTGGGCGGTGACGGGCGCCCTGACCGGCACCATGGAGATCTGGCTGGAACCCTTAACGGAGGGGCTGGACGGGGTGGTGCTGCACTATTTCCTGCATGCCGAGCCGGCCGGCGTGGCGGCCTGGCAGTTGGCCAAGATGAACATGGCCAAAGTGACGCACCGCCGCCGCGTGGCAGGCAAGGCAATGGCCTTTGAAGTGAAAACGACACTGGAACGGTCGCGCCCCATCGGGGTTTCTCCGGTAATTTAACTCCGATCAAGGTTGGCTCGAGAGAGTACCGTTTCTGCCGGGGGATCGAGAGGGACTCTCGCAGATGGCCGCGGTCGACCCGCTTTGCGGGAAGGGAACTGGAAGGGACTAGCCAGGTGGCGGACAAAACGACGCAAACGTTCTACATCGATGCGAATCCAGGTGAGGTGATGAAGACGATCGCCGACATCGAGTCCTACCCGCAATGGATTTCGGAGTACAAGGAAGTCGAAGTTTTAGAGGCCGACGACGAGGGTTACCCGAAACGGGCGCGAATGTTGATGGACGCAACGATTTTCAAAGACACCTTGATCATGTCCTACGACTGGCCGGCGGACCACCGATCGGTTAGCTGGATTCTCGAATCGAGCTCGCTGCTGAAGTCCCTCGAAGGCTCGTATCGCTTGGCGCCCAAGGGGTCTGGCACTGAGGTCACCTACGAGCTTGCGGTCGACCTTGCCATCCCGATGATCGGTATGCTCAAGCGCAAGGCGGAACGCAGGTTGATCGATGGGGCGTTGAAGGACCTGAAGAAACGAGTCGAGGCTGAGTGACTCCAGTGAATTCCGGGTGCCGGCCCCGGCCCGGATCAGTCTTTTCGTTGGCAAAGGCGGGGTAGGAAAGTCCACCCTGGCTGCCGCCACAGCGGTACGTGACGCGGGCGAGGGGCGGCGGGTGTTGGTGGTCTCCACCGACCAGGCGCATTCGCTGGGCGATGTGCTGGGCGTCGCGGTTGCGCCCACCGGTCACGGCGACCCGGTTCGGGTGCTCGGCTATGACGTAGCGGCGGGCGGCGGCTTTCTCGACGCGTTGGCGCTGGACACGTTGGCACTACTCGAGGCCCGGTGGCGGGATGTGGTCGACGCCCTGGACCGGCGATTTCCCGAGTCCGAGTTGAGCAGTATTGCCCCCGAAGAACTTTCAGCGTTGCCGGGTATCCAGGAGGTGCTTGGTCTGCACGCGGTCGGCGAGCTCGCGGCAGCTGGCCGATGGGATCGCATTGTGGTCGACTGCGCCTCGACCGCAGATGCGTTGCGAATGTTGACCCTGCCCTCCACGTTTGGCCTCTATGTGGAGCGTGCGTGGCCACGCCACCGCAGGCTGTCCATCGCTGCCGGCGACGCTCCATCGGCGGCGGTGGTGGAGTTGCTCGAGCGCATCAGCGCCAGCGTTGAGCGGCTCGGGGCATTGCTGACTGACGGTTCGTTGGTCAGTGCGCACCTAGTACTGACCCCAGAGCGGGTGGTCGCGGCTGAGGCGGTTCGGACGCTGGGTTCGTTGGCGCTGATGGGCGTACGGGTCGAGGAGCTGATCGTCAATCAGGTGCTGGTGCGAGATGAGTCGTACGAGTACCGAAGCCTGCCTGATCACCCGGCGTTCGCCTGGTATGCCGAACGCATCGGTGAGCAACGCGCCGTCCTCGACGAACTCGACGCCACCATCGGTGACGTAGCGCTGGTCATGACTCCGCACTTGTCCGGAGAACCGATCGGCCCCAAGGCGCTGGCCGCGCTGCTGGACGTTGCCCATCGTCGGCGCGGACCCGCGCCGCCGGGTCCGTTACGTCCTCTCGTCGACCTGGAATCCGGATCGGGACTGGAGTCTGTCTACCGATTACGACTAGCGTTGCCCCAACTCGATCCCGCAGCGCTGACCCTGGGTCGGGTCGACGACGACTTGATCATCAGTGCCGGCGGGTTGCGGCGCAGAGTTCGGTTGGCCTCCGTCCTGCGCCGGTGCACGGTGCTGGACGCACAGCTGCGGGGCAGTGAGCTAACAGTTCGTTTTCGACCGGATCCGGAGGTGTGGCCGACATGAGTGGGGGTCACGCCGACATTGGTCCGGAGCTGCGCAAGCTTGCCCAGGTGATCCTGGACGGGATCGACCCCGCGGTGCGGTCCGCGGCGGCGCTGGCGGCGGGCGCTAACGGCGCCGGCAAATGCCAGCAGGCGTGGTGCCCGGTATGCGCACTGGCCGCGGTGGTCACTGGTGAGCAGCATCCGTTGCTGACTATCATCGCGGACCACAGCGTCGCTCTACTGGATGTGATCCGCGCCATCGTCGACGGCATCGAGCGGTCGGATAAGACTCCGCCGGACGGCCCGCCCGGCGGAGGCCTGGCCACCGAGACGCCAGCTCAGACCACCGCAGGCAATGGCACCGTGAAGACGCGTTACCAGCCCATCCCCGTTAGTGTCGAAGACTGATCGGCGGAGCGGGAAGTGGTCCCGCCCGTCATGGGTCGGTACAGTTGGCGCAGAACACCATCCGGTTCGGGGGAGAGGGAGGGCCATGTGGTACTGGCTGTTCAAGTACATCTTCATGGGCCCCGTGCTTTCCGTGCTCGGTCGACCGAAAGTCGAAGGCCTGGAATACGTCCCGAATTCTGGGCCGGCGATCCTGGCCAGTAATCATCTCGCGGTGGCGGACAGTTTCTATCTGCCGCTTGTGGTCCGCCGTCGGATCACCTTCCTGGCGAAATCGGAGTACTTCACCGGCGCCGGCTTGAAAGGCTGGCTCACCAGCTGGTTCTACCGCACCACCGGCCAAGTGCCCATCGACCGCACCGACGCCGACACCGCCGAAGCCGCGTTGAACACCGCCAAGCGGCTGCTGAGCCATGGCAAGTTGCTCGGTATGTACCCCGAGGGCACCCGTTCGCCCGACGGTCGACTGTATAAAGGCAAGACCGGGTTGGCTCGGCTGACTTTGCAGACCGGGGTTCCGGTGATACCGGTGGCGATGATCGGCACCAACGTCGTCAATCCGCCGGGCAGCAAGATGTGGCGATTTGGACGGGTCACCGTCCGTTTTGGCAAGCCGATGGATTTCTCACGTTTCGAAGGATTGGCTGGCAACCGCGTCATCGAGCGGGCCGTCACCGACGAAGTGATCTACGAGCTGATGGGGCTGTCCGGTCAGGAGTACGTCGACATTTACGCCGCCAGTGTGAAGGGCCGCAGCAACGGCGCCGGATCGATCAACGAGGCCGTGCGCATACCCGAGACCGCGGTGGGATAACCCTGATCAGCTGACAGCCGACACCGGCGTCAGCGTCTGCGTTGTCGAATCCTGTGAGGTCACGCGGGCAGTGACGGTGAGCCCGGCAGCGACAATGACCGCCAACGCCCACCACACATAGGACATCCCGGCAAGTTGGCGCCACCACACCGCGGTCGTCTCCTGATGCTGAGGAAGCAGGTCGATGGGTGTCCATCTCATCAGCGCCACTCCGACGGCGCTGAGCACGGCCACCGCCACGTTCCGGCGTCGCCAGCCCAAGATTCCGGTCACCAGCACTGCCGGCAGCATCCACACCCAGTGATGCGACCACGACACCGGCGAAACCACCAACCCGAACAGGGCGACGCAGATTACCGCCAGTATCGGCTCGCCGGCCCGCAATACCCGTCGCATCGCCCATACGGTTATCGCCAACACGAGCAAGCAACCTGCTGCCCACAGCAGGAAGCGCTCGTGCTCCCCGAGCCCGAGCCGGGCGAGGGCACCCGCGATGTTCTGATCGGTGTTTAATGCCGCGGCACCGATCCGTTCGGTGTTGTGCACGGTGTGAGTCCAGTACTCCCACGAATCCCGCCACGCCAGCACGAAACCAACTAGCGTCGCGCCTGCGAAGGACGCCAAAGACGTGAGCGCTGCGCGGCTGTCGCGGCGCAGCACGAAGTAGAGCAGAAATACCGCTGGAGTAAGTTTCAGCGCGATGCCCAAACCCAGCATCAGCCCGCGTGGCCATGGTGTGCGGCGCGGCACGCAGTCAACAACCACTAGGGTCATCAGCACGACGTTGATCTGGCCGAAGGCGAAGTTCGAGCTGATGGGCTCTAACCAGATCGCCGCCGGGGCCACGATGATCACTGCCAACCACAACCGGCGCAACCAAGCCGGCCCGGGCACTGCCCGCGAGGTGGCCCACACGTCCAGGCGGGTCAGCACGACCATCGTCGAGACGATCAGCAACACCAACGTCGTCAGCGTGATAGCCACGCTGGCGGCCGGCATCTGCAACCAGGCGAACGGGCAGAACGCGATGGCCGCCAACGGGGGATAGGTGAACGGCAAATTCAGCCCGATGGGTGTGTGGAACAACACATCGCCGGTGTATAGCGGATGCCCGTCCAACCAGGCCTGACCGCCCATCTGATAGATGTCAATATCGATGCGGTACGGCGTGTGCCCCAATAATTGCCAGGCCACCTGCCCCAGCGCAGCAGCAGCGAGCAACCAAAGCAGGCAGCAGCGCCCGACCTGCCGGCGTTGACTGCCCACGTCGGGCGCCTGCTGTTTACTCATTTCGCGCAACGGTCTCATGTTGCAGAACAGCGTAATAGGTGTCGCCGCCCGCGAGGTGGCGCGCGCGGCTCACCCACTGCTGGAGAGTGCTGGCGTACGTTTCTAAGGATGGTCCACTGGTTTGCGCCTAGGCTGCTGCGCTGGTTCGCTGATGACATCGTCGACCGTGGTCGATTGCCATTGCTGTGCTGCCTGCTCGCCTTCATCCTGACGTTTTTCGTCACCCGAACTTTCGTGCGCTTGATCCGCCACCGTGCCCAAGCTGGCCGGCCGCCCAGGTGGTGGCAACCGCGAAATATTCACATCGGGTCGGTGCATATTCACCACGTGGCGTTCGGCGTGGTGCTGGTACTGATCTCCGGCCTGACCTTGGTGACCTTGTCTGTCGACGGGCGGGAGCCTGAATTCACTGTGGCTGCAACGTTATTCGGGATCGGTGCCGCATTGGTGCTCGACGAGTACGCGTTGATCCTGCACCTGTCCGACGTCTACTGGTCAGAAGACGGGCGCACTTCGGTGGACGCGGTCTTCGCTGCGGCGGCGGTGGCGGGGCTGCTGATTTTGGGCTTGCACCCGCTGATGTTCTTTCTGCCGATGTGGCATGCCGCCGACTCCGTGGTGCTGCGGGCCGCAATGGGAGGCCTGCTGGCGTTGGCCCTGCCGCTGGCCGTGGTGGTGTTGTTGAAAGGCAAGGTGTGGACCGGCCTGCTCGGCATGTTCATCGTCGTACTGCTGATCATCGGCGCGATCCGGTTGTCGCGCCCGCATGCCCCGTGGGCCCGGTGGCGTTACACCACCCAGCCGGACAAGATGCGGCGCTCGCTGCAACGGGAACGCAAGCTGCG
Source organism: Mycobacterium haemophilum DSM 44634 (assembly GCF_000340435.2). Classification (NCBI taxonomy): domain Bacteria; kingdom Bacillati; phylum Actinomycetota; class Actinomycetes; order Mycobacteriales; family Mycobacteriaceae; genus Mycobacterium; species Mycobacterium haemophilum. Next base: position 2,569,244 of record NZ_CP011883.2, on the reverse strand, counting down.
CCGCCCGGTGGTGCGTGCCAAGCTGTGGTTGCAGTGCGCGATCGCCGGCACCCCGCGGCTGCCCGACGAGCGCACCGTCGACGCCCAACTGGATCTCGACGTGCACCCGGCACCTCCGCCCGAGGGCGCATCGTCGGCTCTGTGCGGACTGGCCGCGCACTCGAATTGAGAGAGGGGACGGGTGCGGTACTTCTACGACACCGAATTCATCGAGGATGGCCGCACCATCGAGCTGATCTCGATCGGGGTGGTCGCCGAGGATGGCCGCGAGTATTACGCTGTGTCAACCGAATTCGATCCCGAGCGGGCTGGTAGTTGGGTCCGCGTCCATGTGCTGCCCAAGCTGCCGCCGCCGGCCTCGCAGGTGTGGCGCTCGCGCCGCCAGATCCGTCTGGACCTGGAGGAGTTCTTCGGTGTTGACGGCCCGGAGCCGCCCGACCCGATCGAATTGTGGGCCTGGGTGGGCGCCTACGATCACGTGGCCTTGTGTCAGTTATGGGGGCCGATGCCAGACCTGCCGGCGGCGCTGCCCCGTTTCACTCGGGAAATCCGGCAGTTGTGGGAGGACCGGGGCTGTCCCCAGATGCCGCCGCGGCCGCGCGACCTACACGACGCGCTGGTAGACGCCCGCGATCAGCTGCGCCGATTCCGGCTCATTACGTCCGCAGACGATGCAGGCAGCCGACCGGCGCGCTAAGCAAGGTGCGCTCGACGTAACATTCGCCCTGATCAGCAGTCGGCCCCGGTTACCATAGACCGATGAACTGGACCGTCGACATTCCGATCGACCAGCTGCCGCCGCTGCCGCCGTTGCCGGCTGACCTGCGGGCTCGGCTGGACGCCGCACTAGCAAAGCCGGCCGCCCAGCAGCCCAGCTGGCCCGCTGACCAGGCCGCCGCGATGCGCACGGTCCTTGAAAGCGTGCCGCCGGTGACCGTGCCGTCCGAAATCATCCGGTTGCAGGAACAGCTGGCCATGGTCGCTAAGGGTAAAGCGTTCCTGCTGCAGGGCGGCGACTGTGCGGAGACGTTCGTCGACAACACCGAACCCCACATCCGGGGCAACGTTCGCGCCCTATTGCAGATGGCTGTGGTGTTGACCTACGGCGCTAGCCTGCCGGTGGTGAAGGTGGCTCGCATCGCCGGCCAGTACGCCAAGCCGCGGTCGGCTGACGTCGACGCGCTGGGTCTGAAGTCGTACCGCGGCGACATGATCAACGGCTTCGCGCCGGATGCCGCAGCACGCGAACACGACCCGTCGCGTCTGGTGCGGGCCTACGCCAACGCCAGCGCGGCGATGAACCTGGTGCGAGCGTTGACGTCGTCGGGGCTGGCGTCGCTGCATCTGGTCCACGACTGGAACCGGGAATTCGTTCGGACCTCGCCGGCCGGTGCACGCTATGAGACGCTGGCCGGTGAGATCGACCGCGGACTGGCCTTCATGAGCGCCTGCGGGGTGGCGGACCGGAATCTGCAAACCGCCGAAATCTACGCCAGCCACGAGGCGTTGGTGCTCGATTACGAGCGGGCCATGTTGCGGTTAGCTGAAGCCCCAGAAGGCTCCGATGAGGGTCTGCAGCTCTATGACCTGTCGGCGCACACCGTGTGGATCGGCGAGCGGACCCGGCAACTCGATGGTGCGCATGTCGCCTTCGCCGAGGTGATCGCCAACCCGATCGGCGTCAAGATCGGGCCGACGATGACCCCGGAGCTGGCCGTCGAATACGTCGAGCGGCTTGACCCGGACAACAAACCGGGCCGGTTAACGCTGGTGAGCAGGCTGGGCAACAACAAGGTGCGCGACGTGTTGCCGCCGATCGTCGAGAAAGTGCAGGCCACCGGTCACCAGGTGATCTGGCAGTGCGACCCGATGCATGGCAACACCCACGAGTCGTCCACCGGGTACAAGACCCGGCATTTCGACCGCGTTGTTGACGAAGTGCAGGGTTTCTTCGAGGTGCATCGTGCGCTGGGCACGCACCCCGGTGGCATCCATGTCGAGATCACCGGCGAGGACGTCACCGAGTGTTTGGGTGGCGCGCAAGATATTTCCGATACGGATCTGGCCGGCCGCTATGAGACAGCGTGCGATCCGCGATTGAACACCCAGCAGTCTCTGGAATTGGCGTTCCTGGTCGCGGAGATGCTGCGCGACTAGGAACGCCAACGCTCACAGCAGTCCGCTCAGGTGGCTCCCGATTGTCCATGCCACTGTCGCAACCAACCCGGTGATCGCCACCACCACCGCTACCCAGATCAGGACCATCCGGCGGGCCTGCTGCCGCGCCCAGATGAATTCGTCGATCGCGATACCGGCGAACTGGCCGGAAACCGGTTCATGTTGGTACGCGTACTGGTGCCAGTCCCCGGGTCCGCGGGTCAACTGGCGGGTGGGATGCGGCATGGGTGCGTTATCGACCATGCGACCGCGGTGCAGCGCCGCCGATCGGTGTTGGGCGGAGTTGCGCGGCGCTGGTACTCGGAATGGTGGCAGCGCCAATTCCTCGGCGATGGCGTCCACGTCAGCGGCCATCTCCATCGCGTCGGCATATCGAGCGCCAGGGTCGCGGACCGTCGCGCGCGCCACCAGCTCGTCGAATTGCGGCGGCACACCGGTAATCACCGCGCTGGCGCGGGGGACATCGGTCTCTAGCCGTTGATAGGCGATCGACAACGCGGAGTCGCCGGTAAACGGTGTGCGCCCGGTCAGCAGCTCGTAGGTCAGGATCCCCGCAGCGTAGACGTCACTGCGCGGACTGGCGTCGCCGTCGCGGACCTGCTCGGGGGACAGGTAGGCCGCGGTCCCCAGGATGACGCTTGTCGAGGTGATTCCAGCGGTTGCGACGGCACGTACCAACCCGAAATCGGCGATCTTGACGTCGCCGTCGTCGGAGATCAGGACGTTTTCGGGCTTGACGTCGCGGTGCACCAGGCCTGCCCGATGGGCGGCGGCCAGGCCGCCCAGCACCGCGCGCAGCACCGCCACCACGGCGTGTGGTGGCATCGGGCCGCGTTCGGCCAGCAGCTCGCGCAGTGTGCCGCCCTCGATGAGTTCCATCACCAGAAATGGGTGACGGGCATCGAGGCCCTGGTCGTAAACCGCGACCAGTCCAGGGTCCTTCAGCCGGGCGACGGAGCGGGCCTCGAGCTGAAAGCGGGTCAGGAACTGGTCGTCGCCGGCGTAGCGAGAGTCCATCACCTTCACCGCGACGGGGCGGTCGAGCCGGATGTCGACGCCGCGGTACACCGTCGAGGTACCGCCGCTGGCGATCTTGGTCTGCAGCCGGTAGCGGCCATCCAGCAGCGTGTTTTCCACCGGGCCATCGTAGGTGTCAGAACGTGGGCTCACGGCGGGTACCAGGCTCTACACTTGCGCGGTGGGCAGTATTCCGGCCGGCGACGACGTTTTGGATCCCGACGAGCCAACGTACGACCTGTCCCGGGTCGCCGAGCTACTCGGCATACCGGTCAGCAGGGTGCACCAGCAGCTGCGCGAAGGTCATCTGGTCGCGGTGCGCCGTGGCGGCGGCCTGGTGGTGCCGCAGGTCTTTTTCACCGATTCCGGTGCGGTGGTGAAAAGCCTGCCGGGGCTGTTGACGATTCTGCATGACGGCGGTTATCACGAAACCGAGATCGTGCGTTGGCTATTCACTCCGGACCCGTCGCTGACCCTCACCCGCGACGGCAGCCGCGATGCCGTGAGCAACGCTCGTCCTGTCGACGCGTTGCATGCCCATCAGGCTCGGGAGGTGGTGCGCCGAGCGCAGGCCATGGCCTATTAAGCGGCTTGCGTTTCGCCCTCGCTGGCGCGCGCCTCTGGCGCTCGGTACAGCGCGTACCAGGCGATCAGCGCGCAGGTGGTGGCCAGCGAAAAATGCAGCCATGAATACATGCCATGCGATCCGTCGGGTTTGAAAATCACCATGACCCAGGCCGAGAATCCGGCGATGGTCGCTAGTGCGCGCCGTGACTGGGCCAGCGGCGCCGCTACCGCCAGCGGCCAGGAGTAGTACCACGGCAGGGCAGCAGGCACAAACAACACCACAATCAACATCGACCACGCGATACCGGTCAGCGCGGACCGGTCGTCGCGGCGGAACCGCCACCACAACAGCGGCAGCGATACTGCGATGATCACGATTCCGATAAACCGGGTCACCCGCAGCACGCCGTAGAAGTCGGTCGCGAAGAAACCGTTGGCGAGGGCGTTGACCACGTTCGCTATCGCGGTCGGTACGGTCAGCCAGTTGATGATCTTCACCGAGCCGGCCAGCGCCGTCAGCCACCCCAGGCCGACGCTGGCCGCAGCGGACAATACCGCGAACACGACAGCGAAGATCAACAGCGCTGTCGCGGTGGCAACCAGGAAAGCTTGGGCTGGCCGGTATCCCCGCCGGTCGTGCAGTTGGCGCATCCACACCCAGACCATGAAAGGCAACGAGATTCCAGCGGTCGCCTTGACTGCGATCGCGACCGTGATGAGGGTGACGCCCGCGACATTGCGGCCCTGGAAGGTCAGCGCGATGCCAGCGGTCATCAGGCCCACCATCAGCATCTCGTTGTGCACCCCACCCATCAGATGGATGAGCACCAGCGGGTTGAGAACGCAGGTCCACAGCGCGGTTGGGCCGTCGGCGCCGAGATGGTGGGCCAGTCGAGGGGCAGCCCAGATCAACAGCGCCAATCCCGGCAGCATGCACAAGCGCAGCAGCATGGTTCCGGCCACCACATTGTTGCCCACGGCGATCGTGACGAACTTCGCCACCAAAATGAATGCCGGACCGTAGGGCGCGGTGGTGATCGTCCAGATGGGGCTTACGTCGTCCAGCAACGCATTCGGGTTGCCGACCGGACCAACCAGGTAGGGATCCAGGCCGTCGCGCAGCAGTGCGCCCTGAGCGAGATACGAATAGGTATCCCGGCTGAAGACCGGTACCGATAGCAGCAACGGCGCCAACCAGAAGCCGGTAGTGGCCCTCATCATGAACTCGGTGGTTTGGCCCGCCAGGACACGTCTGCCCAGTCGAAGCCAAGCGATGAGCATCAGACCCACCCCGGTCCACAACAGAATCGACGACAGCACCAGTCCGTGGCCGAAGCGCAACCAGGACATGCACATCGACTCCAGCAGCGGGTCGTGCTGACGGATACTGCCCGCCCCCAGCCCGCCGGTGGTGATCAGCAGCGAGCCCAGCAACCCCAGCTTTGCGGGTCCGGACTCCGGGGCGGCGGCGAACGTACGCAGTCGTGAAAAATATTGGGCAAGATAGCGTTTTGTTGGCGAGCCTGCTTCCGGTGGGCGCGTCGGAGTGGTCATCAGTTCAAGCGGACCGGTTCGTGGCCATGGTAGCCAATTCGGACAGTCCGGCCTTGGCCGTCGCAGTAATGGGTGCGGCGGCCAGCGTGCTCAGCGCGCTGTCAGTGAGCGCGGCGATACGGTCCTCCGCGGCGGCCAACGCACCCACTGACTCGATGACATCGCGGAGTTCGCGCACCTGCGCGTCAGTGAGCGCGGTGCCAATCGAAGTCCGTAACAGGTTGGCCGCCAGGGGATCTGATTTGTCCGCCAATGCCATTGCCTCCGCCATCAACACGGTGCGCTTGCCGGACCTCAGGTCGTCGCCGGACGGCTTTCCGGTCACCTCGGGATCCCCGAACACGCCGAGCACATCGTCGCGCAGCTGGAACGCCACCCCCAGGTCGGTCCCAAATTGGCCGAAGATGCCCGCAATGTCGGGTCTGTCGGCGGCGGCGGCCAGTCCGAGTTGTAGCGGTCGCGACACTGTGTAGCAAGCGGTCTTGTAGGTGGCGACGGACATCGCTGAAGCGATCGACTCCGCGGCGCTGGCCTCGGCAACGATGTCCAGGTATTGCCCTCCCAGCACCTCGGTGCGGATATCGGTCCATACGCGCTGGACCCGCGACTGGGCGTCGGGCGGTAAGTTCGCCCTGCAGACTTGGGAGACGATGTCGTCGGCCCAGGCCTGCGCCAGGTCGCCGATCAGGATGGCTGCCGACTTCCCGAACTGATCGGGCGATCCCCGCCACTTCCGGTCGCGGTGCAGCGCCGCGAACCGCACTTGGGCCGTCGGCCTGCCGCGCCGGGTCAACGACTCGTCGATCACGTCGTCGTGCAGCAGCGCGAAAGCATGCAACAATTCCAACGCGGAAAACAGCAGCAGCACAGCGTTATCGGGCCTCTGGGTCGCGACGGCCTGCCAACCCCAGTAGGCGAAGGCCGGCCGCAGCCGTTTGCCTCCATTCAGCACAAAATCTTCGAGACCGGCGAGCAAATCGCTGTAGTAGTCGCTGCCTTCAGAGCCACGTATGTAGGCGGCCTCGTCGCGCCGGTCACGCAGATACTGCCGCAGTTGGCCGGTGATGGCGCCGGCCAACTCGACGGTTGTGGCTGCTTCTACGCTCAGCGCGACGCCCCTTTCTCCTTCGGCGTGTCTCTGGCCAGACAGTGTATTCCGCAGTGGCGCCGTGGACGTTTCCGTGTGGCGCGGGCAGTGCCAGCTGGCGGTGGCGGCCCACGTTGCTTCGACGTATTCACTAGCTCGCCCCTATGCTGTTTGGGGGACCTGCGTTAGCTGGCGCGCCTGGCCCAGCACGAGCCTGGCCCAGCACGATAGGTTGGCGCGGCGTGGCGCGGCCGGAAAATTGTCACCGATACCCGAGGAGCCGTGTGACCCTCAACACCATCGCGCTCGAGCTGGTGCCACCGAACGTGGACGGCGGTCGGGAGCGGGCAGCCGAAGATGCGCGCAAAGTGGTCGAGTACTCCGCGGAGTCCGGCCTTAGCGGCCGAATTCGGCACGTGATGATTCCCGGGATGATCGCCGAGGAAGACGATCGGCCCATTCCGATGAAGCCGAAGCTGGACGTGCTGGACTTCTGGTCGATGATCAGACCGGAGTTGCCCGGGGTCAATGGGCTGTGTACTCAGGTCACAGCGTTCATGGACGAGGCATCGCTGGGTCGGCGGCTCGCCGATCTATCCGCCGCCGGCATGGAGGGCGTGGTTTTCGTCGGGGTACCGCGCACGATGAATGACGGTGAGGGCTCCGGTGTCGCACCGACCGACGCCTTGTCGATGTATCGCGAGTTGGTGGCTAACCGTGGCGTGATCGTCATCCCCACCAGGGACGGCGAGCAGGGTCGGCTGAATTTCAAGTGCAATCAGGGCGCGACCTACGGCATGACCCAGTTGCTGTATTCCGACGCAATTGTGAGTTTTCTTACCGAGTTCGCCAAGCACACCGACCATCGGCCCGAACTCTTGCTGTCGTTCGGCTTCGTGCCGAAGGTCGAAAGCCGGGTCGGCTTGATCAATTGGCTGATTCAGGACCCGGGAAACGCCGCAGTGGCCGATGAGCAGGCGTTCGTCAAAAGGTTAGCGGCCAGCGAACCTGCTCAGAAGCGACAGCTCATGCTCGATCTGTACCAGCGCGTGATAGACGGCGTCGCCGAGCTGGGCTTTCCGCTGAGCATCCATTTCGAAGCGACGTATGGTGTGTCCCCAGCGGCTTTCGACACCTTCGCGGAGATGCTTGCCTACTGGTCACCCGCTTGCGTGGGACAGTCGGGCGACCTAGCCGGATGATCCGTCGCGGGGTGTGCGCAATCGCGCGGCGCGGTTCCGGCTGAGCCAGGCCAACAGCGCCACCACACCGGCAGCCGCGAACGACGCAATACCCAGCCAGATGCCGGCCCCGGTGAAAGAACGAGTATTGGGATCGGTGTAGCGGGCTTGCGCGCTCATGGTGCTCACGACGCCCGGTTTGAGCTTCCACTCCACGACCTCGGCTTCAATGCGGTCACCGTTGGTGGACGTCACGACTCCGGGGAAGGCGATGGTTAGTTCGACGTCGGCGTCGGGATCGGTCACCGAGGTCAGATCGGCCCGGCCTTCCAGGATCACCAGGTTGCCGTTGCGGCGCAGCGACAGGTTCACACCGGCGGCGTCGGGGTTCATGTTGGCCAGCTGCGGCAACTCGGCGAACGTCAGGTCGGAGAACACCGCTTGGGACCCGACATAGCCGTCGCTGTCGTAGTTCGACACCGCCACCTTCTGACTGAACGGCAAATTGCCGTCGAGCTGTGGGCCGGTGTCCTTGTTATTTTTCGGTTTTGCCGCGGCGATGATCTCCCCGGACACCAGGTCATCGGGTGAGATGGTGATCGAGGCCCTGACCCGCAGGCATCCGGTAGCCAGCGGCACCACCACCAGCAGCAGCAGCGCGATGGCCAGCGCGCGGCGCCGCCGAGCGGTGAATTGTCGGGTGAACAGCGGGGGGCAGCTGGCGGGCACCTGGTCATCGTGCCAGAGCTGCTACCCCGGGTCGCTACAGGGGAAGGGCGCGACCCAGGATCGCGAATGCCCGTGGGTCGCCGGCGAAATAGTGGCGGCGGATGATGTCGGTGAAGCCCAGCCGCCGGTATAACCGCCAGGCACGGTTGGTTTCACCGTTGGCTTCTGGTGTGGAGAGCAGCACATTGTTCTCACCGCGGTGGGCGAGCAGCCGGCGGGTCAATGCTTCGCCGACGCCGCGGCCTTGGGCGCGAGGATGAATGTGCAATTCGGTCAGCTCGAAATAGCTGGTCATCAGGCGAGCGATCTCCAGCGTTGGCATGCCGCCGCGTTGCAAGCCCTGGACAACCTGCTGTTGCCACCACTGACCCGGCGCCCCAGGGTAGCCGTAGGCCACGCCGAGCAATGGCGCGTTGCTCAGTTCGTCAGCCGATGGCACCTGGGTGGTGGTGCCGTCGGCCGGCTCGGCTACATCTGCGACTTCGACTTCGACGGCGGCCACCGCTTGCCAGCCCGGTCGCCGGGTGTGCTCCAGCCACATTCCGGCACGCAGGTTTTCGGTGCCCCGCGGGTACCGCATCGCGTCGACATACACACTCAGGGCATCGCTGAGGCGGCGCACCATTTCGTTTGGCGGCAGATCGATGAGGAATATCGCCAACTCGCGGTGTCCTCCTCAATCGATGACCCAGTGGGAATCGATGACCCAGTGGGATGTGTCTATCGCCATTATCGGATGACGTGGCCGCCGACCGACGAAGGGGCGTGGCAACACATGACGACCGGCGTGCTTCCGTAAGTGGTTCGTGGCCCACGGGGATTCCGGGTCGTGTCGTCGTGGCGGTGCGGCTTGGATAGAATCGCCCGCGAACCAGTGGTACGGCACAGATTGACCTCGTATCATCGAAAGTTAGTTGCCCGCACAACGGGCATCCGCGTGCTATCGATAGTTACGTGTCAGCCTGTCGGCAAGGAGGGACGAATGCCACTCTCCGATCATGAGCAGCGGATGCTCGATCAGATCGAGAGCGCTCTCTACGCCGAAGACCCCAAATTTGCGTCGAGTGTACGCGGTGGTGGGTTGCGTGCGCCGACTGCGCGGCGGCGCATGCAAGGCGCGGCGTTGTTCGTCATTGGTCTGGGGATGCTGGTTTGCGGGGTTGCCTTCAAGGCCACGATGATTGGAAGCTTTCCGATCCTGAGCGTCTTAGGCTTCGTCGTGATGTTCGGTGGTGTGGTGTTTGCCATTACCGGTTCACGATTGTCCGGCAGGGCGGACCACCCGGCTTCGGCGCCTGGGACATCGCGCCAGCGTCGCACGAAGGGCGCGGGAGGATCGTTCACCAGTCGTATGGAGGATCGGTTCCGGCGCCGCTTCGATGAGTAGCGGAACCCCCAGCCGACCTACCCACACATAACGGGGCAGCCACTGGCTGCCCCGTTTTCGTGCCCAAGCCCACGGTGAGCCGTGCCGGGCCCAATCTAAGCCCCACTGGGCCCCACTGCGCCCCAACCGGGTCCCTGTCCCGTGTCTCTGGGGCTTTGGCATGCGGTTTTACGACATCACGATCAGCGCCCGAGGTGCCCTCGGGCGCCCCTTGGTCGACCTTGAGGCGGTGAATAGCCGCGAAAATTCGGCTGCGACACCCTGTCGATGGGTATGTATGGGGCAAAGTGGGGGATTGTGGGGTATGGTGGCCGAAGTGTTTGGGTGCGGCGGGAGCCGGTCTCGGCGGGAGGTCAACTGAGTGTTTCTCGGCACCTACACGCCCAAACTCGACGACAAGGGGCGGCTGACGTTGCCCGCCAAGTTCCGCGATGCGCTGGCAGGAGGGTTGATGGTTACCAAGAGTCAAGACCACAGCTTGGCCGTCTACCCCCGGGCGGAATTCGAGCAGCTAGCGCGCCGGGCCAGCAAGACGTCGCGAAGCAACCCCGAAGCCAGGGCGTTCCTGCGCAATCTCGCCGCTGGGACCGACGAACAACATCCCGACACGCAGGGCCGGATCACGTTGTCAGCCGACCACCGTCGCTACGCCAACCTTTCCAAGGACTGCGTGGTGATTGGAGCCGTCGACTATCTCGAGATCTGGGACGCGCAGGCCTGGCATGACTACCAACAGACCCACGAAGAGAACTTCTCCGCGGCCAGCGATGAAGCACTTGGCGACATCATCTAATGCGTGGCGACCCGCTGCACCCGGCTCCGCCGCGTTTGCGATCGCCACGAGATCTAATGCGTGGCGACCCGCTGCACCCGGCTCCGCCGCGTTTGCGATCGCCACGAGATCTAATGCGTGGCGACCCGCTGCACCGTGGCCTCTGCCCGAACCGGCCCTGGCGTACTTCCCCAACGCCAGGTTCGTGCTTTCGGACAGAGACCTCGGTGCAAGGTGTCGCCGGGCCCGGGGAGGTGGCGAGGTGGCTGACGGCTCAAGTGATTTCGGGCATGTGCCCGTCCTTGCGCAACGGTGTGTCACGTTGCTTACCCCCGCGTTGACCCGCTATCACGCCGATGGGTCCAATGCGGTCCTGGTGGACGCCACCCTCGGCGCTGGCGGGCACGCAGAGCGATTTCTGACCGAGTTGCCGGGTTTGCGGCTGATCGGACTGGACCGCGACCCGAGCGCCCTGGATATCGCCCGGACTCGGCTAGCGCGATTTGCCGACCGGGTCACGTTAATCCACACGCGCTATGACGGCCTCGCTGCAGCGCTAAACGAATCTGGTTATGCCGCAGTGGAATCGGTCGATGGTGTGCTGTTCGACCTGGGTGTCTCGTCCATGCAGCTGGACCGTGCCGAGCGGGGTTTTGCCTACGCTCAAGACGCGCCGTTGGACATGCGGATGGACCCGGGGTCACCGGTTAGCGCGGCCGACATCGTCAACAACTACGACGAGGCCGCACTAGCCGACATCCTTCGCCGGTATGGCGAGGAGCGATTCGCGCGGCGCATTGCCGCGCACATCGTCCGCCAGCGTGCCCACACCCCGCTGCGCTCGACCGCCGAGCTGGTAGCCCTGCTGTATCAGGCGATTCCAGCTCCGGCCCGGCGCACCGGCGGCCATCCGGCCAAGCGTACGTTTCAGGCGCTGCGGATCGCGGTCAACGACGAGTTGAACTCGCTGCAGGGCGCCCTTCCCGCCGCGCTGGACGCGCTCACCGTGGCCGGGCGCCTCGTGGTGCTGGCTTACCAGTCGCTCGAGGACCGGATCGTCAAACGCGTGTTCGCCGACGCGGTCGCTTCCCGCACGCCGACGGGTCTACCGATCGAACTTCCTGGCCATGGACCGCGATTCCGGTTGTTGACGCGCGGCGCTGAACGCGCAGATGCCGCCGAAATCGAACGCAATCCCCGCAGCACCGCCGTGCGATTACGGGCCCTGCAACGAATCGAGCATTCAGTGCAACCGCAGCAGCCAACCAGGAGGGGCGACTCATGAGGGCTCAGCGCGACGGTGCTGTCCGAAGTGGCAAGCGCACGGTTAATGAGACGAGGTCGCGTCGCCCCCGAGCGCACGCCGGCAAGATCTCGGCGCCTGCCCGTGAGGTCGGGGCGTCGAAGTCTGGACCACAAACCAGCCCGATGTCCCGGCCGGTTGAGCGGCCCGCTCGACCCAGGAACACCACGCAGGCTAAGGCGCGGGCGAAGGCGCGAAAAGCCAAGGCGCCCAAAGTTGTCCGCCCTCGGTTGAGTGAGCGTGTGATCGCCCGGCTGGCATCGATAGACCTGCGGCCGCGGACATTGGCGAACAAAGTTCCGTTTGTCGTGCTGGTCATCAGCTCCCTCGGCGTTGGGCTTGGCCTCACGTTGTGGTTGTCCACCGACTCCGCCGAGCGCTCGTACCAGCTAAGCGACGCCCGCGAGCAGACCCGGATGCTGCAACAACAGAAGGAAGCGCTCGAACGTGATGTGCGCGACGCAGAATCCGCGCCGGCGCTGGCCGAGGCGGCCCGCAAACAAGGCATGATCCCGACCAGGGATACCGCCCACCTGGTCCAAGACCCGGGTGGTAACTGGGTGGTCGTCGGTACGCCCAAACCTGCCGACGGCGTTCCGCCGCCGCCGCTGAACACCAAGCTTCCTGACGCAGGTCCGCCGCCGCCGCCGAAACCGCCGGCAGTTCCCCTGGAGGTCCCGGTTCGCGTGGTGCCTGGCCCCGGTGACCCGCCCCCGCCGGCGAGGTCTGGACCGGAGATCTTGCTGCGCGCTCCCGACGGCGCAACGACTTTGGGCGGCCAGCACCTACCCCAGGCTCTTCCGCAGCTGCCCGGTATGCCCAATGGACAGGCCGCTGGCCAGGTTCCAGGGCTGACGCCGACGCCGGGGCTGCCAGTTCCAGGCGGCGTGATGCATGCCCCAGTGCCCGCCGAACTGCCCGCGCCGGTACCCGCGGAAGTGCCGGTGCGGCTGCAACCGGGGGTGGTGCCCCCCGCGGCCACCGCGCCGGGGACGTTGAGGTGAGACGCGGCGACGCTCACCGGACCGGTTCGTCACGGTCGACGCGGCCGGGGCGCAGTTCCAGTAAACCGCCCGTCCGGCAACCGAAACGGCCCCGCCAGTCAGCGAAAGTCGTCATGCCGGACACAGCGTCGGCGGGTCGTTCAGCGCGGGAGCGGCGCACCCGGCAGGTGGTCGAAGTAGGTACGCGCGGTGCATCTTTCATCTTCCGGCACCGGGCCGGCAACGTGGTCATCTTCGCGTTGATGCTGGTGGCCGCGACCCAGCTGTTCATCCTGCAGGTCTCAAATGCCGCGGGTCTGCGCGCCCAGGCGGCCGGACAGCTCAAGGTCACCGACGTCGAAAAGGCGGTCCGCGGTAGCATCACCGACCGCAACAACGAGCAACTTGCCTTCACTATCGAATCGCGCGCGTTGACGTTTCAGCCAAAGAGAATTCGCCAGCAGCTGGAGGAGGCCAAAAAGAAGACTCCGTCCGCTCCTGACCCGCAGCAGCGCCTGCAGGATATCGCCAAGGAGGTCGCGGGCCGGTTGAACAACAAGCCCGACGGCCCGACGCTGCTGAAGAAGCTGCACAGCAACGACAATTTCGTCTACCTGGCGCGCGCCGTCGACCCTGCCATCGCCGAGGCGATCTCTGCGAAGTATCCCGAAGTCGGTTCCGAGCGGCAGGACCTGCGCCAGTACCCGGGCGGATCGCTAGCGGCCAACATCGTCGGCGGCATCGACTGGGACGGCCACGGGCTGCTGGGCCTGGAGGACTCCCTGGACTCCGTGTTGTCCGGAACCGACGGTTCGGTCACCTACGACCGTGGGTCCGACGGCGTGGTCATCCCCGGCAGCTACCGCAATCGGCACCGGGCGGTCAACGGTTCGACCGTCCAGCTCACCATCGACGACGACATCCAGTTCTACGTGCAGCAGCAGGTGCAGCAGGCAAAGAACCTGTCCGGCGCCCACAATGTTTCGGCCGTCGTCCTGGACGCCAAGACCGGCGAAGTGCTTGCCATGGCCAACGACAACACCTTCGACCCGTCGCAAGACATCGGGCGCCAAGGCGATAAGCAGCTGGGCAACTTGGCGGTCTCCTCGCCGTTTGAGCCGGGCTCAGTGAATAAGGTCATCGCCGCGGCGTCGGTTATTGAATACGGGCTGTCCAACCCCGATGAGGTGTTGCAGGTACCTGGCTCGATCCAGATGGGTGGCGTCACCGTCCATGACGCGTGGGAGCACGGCGTGATGCCCTACACCACCACCGGAGTGTTCGGAAAGTCGTCTAACGTCGGCACGCTGATGCTGGCGCAGCGCGTCGGGCCGGAACGCTTTTATGACATGGTCCGCAAGTTCGGGTTAGGTCAACGCACCGGCGTAGGGCTCCCCGGTGAGAGCGCTGGGCTGGTACCGCCCATCGACCAATGGTCGGGCAGCACCTTCTCGAACCTGCCTATCGGCCAAGGTCTTTCGATGACCCTGCTGCAGATGACCGGCATGTATCAGGCCATCGCCAACGACGGGGTGCGGATGCCGCCGCGGATCATCAAGGCCACCATCGCAGCCGACGGCACTCGGACGCACGAACCGCGGCCGGACGGTATTCGGGTGGTGTCGCCGCAGACTGCCCAGACCGTGCGGCAGATGCTGCGCGCCGTGGTGCAACATGATCCGATGGGCTACCAGCAGGGCACCGGGTCCGCGGCCGGGGTGTCCGGCTATCAGATCGCCGGCAAGACAGGTACCGCGCAGCAGATCAATCCCGCCTGCGGCTGCTACTTCGACGACGTCTACTGGATCACCTTTGCCGGAATGGCCACTGCCGACAATCCCCGCTACGTCATCGGCATCATGATGGACAACCCTCAGCATGCCGCCGACGGTTCACCAGGTACGTCGGCGGCACCGCTGTTCCACAACATCGCGGGCTGGCTGATGCAGCGCGAGAACGTGCCGCTGTCACCGGATCCGGGGCCGCCGTTGAGGCTGCAGGCCACCTAGCGGCCGACTCGGGTTCGTCAGTTAGCCGTCATCGCACACTCTGACGGACGAGCCAACCTCGCAGACCGGTGCGGGCAGATAGGGTGTCATGGCCGATCATGAGGTTGACGCGGCGTAGGAGGTGTGACTGAAGTGGTGGCGGTGCCGACTGGGTTGCGCCCCAGCGCCGCTGCGGGCGGGCGGCTACCTGCGCTTGCGGTTCAGGTTGGCGCGGTGCTGGCCGACGGCCCCGGGCAGCCGGCGACCGTCCCCGACGTTCCGGTGACCGGTGTGACGCTGCGGGCCCAGGAGGTGCTGCCCGGTGACCTGTTCGCCGCCCTGGCCGGGGTGTCCACGCACGGCGCTCGGTATGCCGGCGTCGCGCTCGAGCGCGGTGCCGTCGCGGTGCTCACCGACGCCGCGGGGGTCGCGGAGCTGGCAGGCTTGCCTGGCTTCGGAGCCAGCAGCGTGCCGATACTCGTACATCCGGCACCCCGCAGCGTGCTCGGCGGCCTGGCCGCCTCGGTGTATGGACATCCCTCTAACCGGATGACGGTTGTTGGGATCACCGGAACATCGGGCAAGACGACCACCACTTATATGGTTGAGGCCGGTCTACGGGCCGGCGGGCGAATGGCCGGGCTGGTCGGCACCATCGGCATCCGGATCGACGGTGCCGACATCCCCAGCGCACTGACCACGCCGGAGGCTCCTGCGCTGCAGGCGATGCTCGCGGCGATGGCCGAACGCGGGGTGGACACCGTGGTCATGGAGGTGTCTAGTCACGCGTTGAGTCTGGGCCGGGTGGACGGCACCCAGTTCGCGGTGGCCGGTTTCACCAATCTGTCTCGCGACCACCTCGACTTTCACCCCAGCATGCAGGAGTACTTCGAAGCCAAGGCGGTGCTGTTCGATCCGCACTCGTCGCTGCGGGCTCACACCGTCGTGGTATGCATCGACGACGACGCCGGGCGCGCGACGGCCGCCCGGGCCGGTGACGCCATCACCGTCAGCGCCCTAGGCCAACCCGCATCGTGGCGCGCGACGGACGTGGCGCCACTGGGTGCCGGCGGACAAGAATTCACCGCCGTAGACCCCGCCGGCGTCCAGCACCGGGTCGGCATCCGGTTACTCGGCCGCTACAACATCGCCAATTGTCTTGTTGCCCTGGCGATTCTCGATGCGGTTGGGGTGTCGCCGGAGCAGGCGTCCCTGGGACTGCGGGAAATCCGAGTCCCCGGGCGACTGGAACAGATCGACCGCGGCCAGGATTTTCTTGCGCTGGTCGACTATGCGCACAAGCCAGGCGCGTTACGCGCGGTGCTGACCACCCTGCTGCAGCCGGACCGTCGGCTGGCGGTGGTATTCGGCGCGGGCGGCGAGCGTGACCCGGGCAAGCGGGCTCCGATGGGCGAAATCGCCGCTGAGCTAGCCGATTTGGTCGTCGTTACCGACGACAACCCACGCGGCGAGGATCCGGCGGCAATCCGCCGCGAAATCCTGGCCGGCGCCGCCGCGGCCGGCGGTGCGGCGCAGATCGTCGAAATCGGCGACCGGCGGGCCGCGATCCAATACGCGGTCGCCTGGGCGGGCCCTGATGATGTGGTGTTGGTAGCCGGCAAAGGCCATGAGACCGGGCAGCGGGGCGCCGTCGAGACCCGCCCCTTCGATGACCGGGTGGAGCTGGCCCGGGCGCTGCAGGCCCGCCAATGATCGACCTGACGGTCGCCCAGATCGCCGAGATCGTCGGTGGCGCGCTGGTCGATATCTCGCCCGAGGAGGCCGCCGAGCGCCACGTCACCGGCAGCGTGGAATTCGACTCGCGGGCCGTTGGCCCTGGCGGTCTATTCCTGGCCCTGCCGGGGGCCCGCTCGGACGGGCATGACCACGCCGCCTCGGCGATCGCGGCCGGTGCGGTCGCTGTGCTAGCCGCCCGGCCGGTCGGCGTTCCCGCCATCGTGGTCGCGCCCCACCCTCGCGCCGCGGCAGCTGACAGCGGGCTGGCCGTGGCGCTCGAGCACGACGCAGACGGATCGGGCGCGGCGGTGCTGGCCGCGTTGGCCAAGCTGGCCACGGCGGTGGCCGCGGAGCTGGTAGCGGGCGGGCTGACCATCATCGGGATTACCGGATCGTCGGGCAAGACATCCACCAAAGACTTGATGGCCGTCGTGCTAGAGCCGCTCGGTGAGGTGGTGGCGCCGCCCGAGTCGTTCAACAACGAACTGGGTCATCCCTGGACAGTGTTGCGCGCGACCCGCAGCACCGACTATCTGATTCTGGAGATGTCAGCACGCCATCCCGGCAATATCGCTGCGCTGGCGGCGATCGCCCCGCCAACGGTAGGGGTGGTCCTCAACGTTGGCACCGCGCACCTCGGCGAGTTCGGCTCCCGGGACGCCATCGCGCGGACTAAAGCTGAGCTGCCGCAAGCTATTCCGCAATCCGGTGTGGTCATCCTCAACGTCGATGACCCGGCGGTGGCGGCGATGGCCGATGCGACCGCGGCCCGCGTGATTCGGGTGAGCCGCGGCAGTCGTAGCGATCCGGGGTCGCCAAACAGCCCAGATGTTTGGGCTGGGCCGGTGTCGCTCGACGAACTGGCCAGGCCGCGCTTCACGCTGCATACCCGCGATGCGCAAGCCGAGGTCCAACTCGGCGTATCCGGCGACCATCAGGTCGTCAACGCCTTGTGCGCGGCTGCGGTCGCAATGGAATGCGGCGCCAGCGTCGAGCAGGTAGCGGCGGCGCTCGCCGCGGCGGGGCCGGTGTCGCGGCATCGGATGCAGGTGACCACGCGCGCTGACGGGGTGACGGTGATCGACGACGCCTACAACGCCAACCCCGATTCGATGCGGGCTGGGCTGCAGGCCCTGGCCTGGATCGCGCACGGCGCCCGACGCAGCTGGGCGGTGTTAGGTGAGATGGCCGAGCTTGGGGAGGACGCGATAACCGAGCACGATCGCATCGGCCGGCTAGCGGTGCGCTTAGATGTGTCTCGACTCGTTGTCGTGGGAGGAGGAAGGTCGATAAACGCCATGCACCGCGGAGCGGTTATGGAAGGCTCGTGGGGCCTCGAGACGGTTAACGTGGCTGACCCCGCCGCTGCCCTGGCATTGTTGCGGGCCGAACTACAACCCGGCGACGTGGTCTTGGTCAAGGCGTCGAACTCGGTCGGGCTAGGGACGCTGGCCGACGCGCTGGTGAGCGACAGGGGCGCCCGCCCATGAGACAGATCCTCGTCGCCGTCGCCGTCGCGCTGGCCGTGTCCATCCTGTTGACCCCAGCGCTGATCCGGCTGTTCACCAGGCAGGGCTTCGGCCATGAAATCCGTGCCGACGGCCCACCCAGCCACCACACCAAACGCGGCACCCCGTCGATGGGCGGTGTCGCCATTGTGGCCGGCATCTGGGCCGGCTACCTGGGCACTCATCTGGCCGGCTTGGCGTTCGACGGTGAAGGCGTGTCGGCGTCGGGTCTGCTGGTGCTGGGCCTGGCCACCGCGCTGGGCGGCGTCGGATTCCTCGATGACCTGATCAAGATCCGCAGGTCGCGCAACCTCGGGTTGAACAAGACCGCCAAGACGGTCGGGCAGATCACCGCCGCGGTGCTGTTCGGGGTGCTGGTGTTGCAGTTCGGCAATGGCGCCGGTTTGACACCGGCCAGCGCGGATCTGTCCTACGTGCGCGAGATCGCGACCGTCACCTTGGCGCCGGCGTTGTTCGTGCTGTTCTGCGTGGTCATCGTCAGCGCCTGGTCAAACGCGGTCAACTTCACCGATGGTTTAGACGGGCTGGCCGCTGGCAGCATGGCGATGGTCACCGCCGCCTATGTTTTGATCACCTTTTGGCAATACCGCAATGCGTGCGTGACGGCGCCGGGCTTGGGCTGCTACAACGTGCGCGACCCGCTGGACCTGGCGCTGATCGCGGCCGCGACGGCGGGCGCGTGTATCGGGTTTTTGTGGTGGAATGCCGCACCGGCCAAGATCTTCATGGGCGATACCGGGTCCCTCGCGTTGGGCGGCGTGATCGCCGGCTTGTCGGTCACCAGCCGCACCGAAATTCTCGCGGTCGTGCTGGGTTCGCTGTTCGTTGCCGAAATCACCTCGGTTGTCGTGCAGATCCTGGCCTTCCGTACCACCGGCCGCCGGGTGTTCCGGATGGCGCCGTTCCACCATCATTTCGAGTTGGTCGGTTGGGCCGAAACCACGGTGATCATTCGTTTTTGGCTGCTCACGGCAATCACCTGCGGTCTGGGCGTGGCCCTGTTCTACGGAGAGTGGTTAGCCACCATTGGCGCCTGACGTGCTTAGGCCCGACGGGCTTGATGTCTTAGTACCGGGCGCGCCCGTATTGGTAGCTGGTGCCGGGGTGACCGGCCGGGCGGTGCTGGCGGCGCTGACCCGTTTTGGTGCGGTGGCAACGCTGTGTGACGACGACCCGGCGGCCCTGCAGCAATACGCCAACAGCGGGGTGGCGACCGTGAGCGCAGCTACCGCCACACAGCAGATGGTCGAGGGGGAAAAAAATTACGCCCTGGTGATCACCAGCCCAGGCTTCGCGCCGAGCACCCCCGTGCTGGTCGCCGCGTCGGCGGCGGGAGTGCCCATCTGGGGGGATGTGGAGTTGGCTTGGCGGCTCGACGCCGCGGGCTACTACGGGCCGCCACGTCGCTGGCTCGTGGTGACCGGTACGAACGGCAAAACAACGACGACGTCGATGCTGCACGCGATGTTGACGGCAGGTGGCCGGCGTAGCCTGCTGTGCGGCAACATCGGCAGCCCGGTGCTGGATGTCTTAACCGAGTCCGCCCAGCCCTCAGCGCCCTCGGAGGTTTTGGCCGTCGAGCTGTCCAGCTTTCAGCTGCACTGGGCGCCCTCGCTGCGGCCAGAGGCCGGCGTGGTGCTCAACATCGCCGAAGACCACCTGGACTGGCATTCGACAATGGCCGAGTACACCAGGACCAAGGCCCAGGTGCTGACCGGCCGGGTGGCGGTGGTCGGGCTGGATGACAGCCGGGCGGCGGCGCTGCTGGACGCCGCGGCAGCGCCGGTACGGATCGGCTTCCGGCTCGGCGAACCAGCCGTCGGCGAGCTCGGGGTGCGCGACGGTTATCTCGTGGATCGCGCGTTTGCTGACGACCTGGTCTTGATGCCGGTCGCATCGATACCGGTGCCGGGCCCGGTCGGAGTCCTTGACGCGCTGGCCGCCGCGGCGTTGGCCCGCAGCATCGGTGTGGGGGCTCGCGCGATCGCCGACGCGGTCGCAGCGTTTCGGCTGGGCCGGCATCGGGCGGAGGTGGTGGCCGTCGCCGACGGGATCAGCTACGTTGACGACTCCAAGGCCACCAACCCGCACGCGGCCCTCGCCTCGGTTTTGGCCTATCCGCGTGTGGTGTGGGTGGCCGGTGGCCTACTCAAGGGCGCATCCGTCGATGCGGAGGTTGCGCGCATGGCGCCTCGGTTGGTCGGCGCGGTGCTGATCGGCCGAGATCGCGCGATGGTTGCCGAGGCGTTATCACGACACGCGCCCGATGTCCCCGTCGTCCAGGTTGTGACAGGCGAGGATGCTGGTATGCATGCGGCTGCTGTGGTTTCTGGTACTGATGTGACAAAAGTTGATGATGTTGGCGGGACTATCGGCACTCGCGTGATGGCTGCGGCCGTGGCGGCGGCCCGGGACTTAGCCCAACCCGGTGACACCGTACTGCTGGCGCCGGCCGGCGCGTCATTCGACCAATTCAGCGGTTACGCCGACCGCGGTGACACATTCGGGGCCGCCGTACGCGCGGTGATCCGGTAGGCGGGCGTGGGTAACACGCTGACCCGGTTGCTGGGTCGGGATAAGGGCCGGGACCAGGAACACAACGAGACCGCCGAAGCATCCGAAGCGAAGGCCAAACAGGCTGGTTCTCCGGAGGCCGGAGCGCGCGGCCCCCGAGCCCGGTTCGGTGCCTGGCTGGGCCGGCCGATGACCTCGTTTCACCTAATCATCGCTGTGGCTGGATTGCTGACGACACTGGGTCTGATTATGGTGCTGTCGGCCTCGGGTGTGCGGTCCTACGGCGACGACGGATCGGCTTGGATCATTTTCGGCAAACAGGTCTTGTGGACGGTCATCGGCCTTATCGGCGGCTATTGCTCAATGCGGATGTCGGTGCGGTTCCTCCGGCGCATTGCATTCTCCGGTTATGTCATCACCATCATTTTGCTGGTGTTGGTGCTCATTCCGGGAATTGGCAATCTCGCCAACGGGTCGCGGAAGTGGTTTGTGATCGCGGGCCTTTCGATGCAGCCTTCCGAGCTGGCCAAGATTGCGTTCGCCATCTGGGGTGCCCATCTGCTGGCTGCCCGCCGGATGGAACGGGCGTCGCTGCGCGAGATGCTGATTCCGTTGGTGCCGGCCGCGGTCATCGCGCTGGGGCTGATCGTGGCTCAGCCGGACCTCGGACAGACGGTGTCGCTGGGCATCATCCTTTTGGCTCTGCTCTGGTATGCCGGGCTGCCGCTGCGCGTCTTCATCACATCGCTGTTCGCGGTCTTTATTTCGGGAGCGATCCTGGCGGTGTCCGCGGGTTATCGGTCAGACCGGGTGCGGTCCTGGATGAACCCCGAAACTGATCCTCAAGACACCGGCTACCAGGCTCGGCAGGCAAAGTTCGCGCTGGCCCACGGCGGCATCTTCGGCGACGGTCTTGGCCAGGGCGTCGCCAAGTGGAACTATCTGCCCAACGCGCACAACGACTTCATTTTCGCGATCATCGGCGAGGAACTCGGCCTGGTTGGCGCGTTGGGGCTGCTGGGACTTTTCGGGCTGTTCGCCTACACCGGGATGCGGATCGCGCGGCGGTCGGCCGACCCTTTTCTGCGGCTGCTGACCGCCACCACCACGATGTGGGTGCTGGGCCAGGCGTTTATCAATATCGGCTATGTGATCGGGGTGCTGCCGGTGACCGGTCTACAGCTGCCCCTCATCTCTGCCGGCGGAACATCCACGGCTGCAACACTGTTCATGATTGGCATTATGGCCAACGCGGCTCGCCATGAGCCAGAGGCGGTGGCCGCGCTGCGGGCCGGGCGCGACGATAAGGTGAACCAGCTGCTACGGCTGCCGCTGCCGGTGCCGTATCTGCCGCCCCGGGCGGAGACGTTCCGCGACCGCCGCAAGCCCGCCGGAAAGCCCGCCCGCAAAGCCCCCCGGGAGCCGGACCAGCCGCTGCGGCCGGCATTCCCCCGAGTGGCTGATCGGCCGGCGCACCGATCGAGGCATCATAGAGCTGATCAGCTGCGCGCAGGTCAACGTCACACACCGCGCGTTCGCGCATTGGAAGGTCAGCGTTACGGGTGAACGACTCGGTCAGGGAGCCGGCCGGCGGGCTGGAGGGCAGCCCCTCGTCCATCTTGTCGGTCGTGTTGGCGGGCGGCGGTACCGCCGGCCATGTGGAGCCCGCGATGGCCGTCGCCGACGCACTGCGCGCGCTGGATCCGCAGGTCCGGATCACCGCGTTGGGCACTCGGCGTGGGCTGGAGACCAGGTTGGTGCCCGAGCGCGGCTACCACCTCGAGTTGATCACGCCGGTGCCATTGCCGCGTAAGCCCACCGGCGACCTGGCCCGGCTCCCGCCACGAGTGTGGCGTGCCATCCGAGAGACCCGCGCGGTGCTCGACGTCGTCGAGGCCCACGTGGTGGTGGGTTTCGGTGGGTACGTGGCACTGCCGGCGTACCTCGCCGCGCGCGGTATCCCCAGGTTGCGGCGTCGTATCCCGGTGGTGGTCCACGAAGCCAACGCCCGGGCTGGCATCGCCAATCGTGTCGGTGCGCGCACCGCTGACCGGGTGCTCTCAGCAGTACCCGACTCCGGGCTACGTGGTGCCGAGGTGGTCGGAGTGCCGATCCGCGCGGCCATCACCATGTTGGACCGCGCGGCATTGCGGGCCGACGCCCGCAAGCACTTTGGCTTCGCCGACGATGCGCGGGTGTTGCTGGTGTTCGGTGGTTCCCAGGGTGCAGCCTCGTTGAATCGGGCGGTCGCCGGTGCCGCCGCGGACTTGGCCGCGGCGGGAGTGGCGGTGCTGCATGCTCACGGACCCAAGAACACCCTCGAGCTGCGCTCATCTGCGCACGGTGAGCCGCCGTACGTCGCGGTGCCCTACCTTGACCGAATGGACCTGGCGTACGCCGCCGCCGACCTGGTGATGTGTCGGTCCGGGGCAATGACGGTCGCCGAAGTGTCGGCCGTCGGCTTGCCGGCCATCTACGTGCCGCTGCCAATCGGCAATGGTGAGCAACGGCTCAACGCGCTGCCGGTGGTCAACGCCGGTGGCGGCATGGTGGTCGCCGACGCCGACTTGACGCCGGGCCTGGTGGCGCGGCAAGTCGCCGGGCTGCTCACCGACCCGGCGCGCTTGGCGGCGATGACGGCGGCCGCCGCGCGAGTGGGACATCGTGATGCCGCGCGTCAGGTCGCGGAGGCCGCGTTGGACATCGCGCGACGGGCCCGGTCGGCTGGAGGGAAACCGTGACCCGCGCCGGCGACGATGCAGAGCGAAGCGATGAGGAGGAGCGGCGCTTGACCCGCGAGCAGTTGCCGCCCGAGCTGCCTCCTGAGCTACGCAGGGTGCACATGGTGGGCATTGGGGGAGCCGGGATGTCGGGCATCGCCCGCATCCTGCTGGACCGCGGCGGGCTGGTGTCTGGCTCAGATGCCAAGGAGTCGCGCGGTGTGCACGCGCTGCGGGCACGTGGCGCGCTGATCCGCATCGGACATGACGCGTCATCGCTGGATCTGCTGCCCGGCGGCGCTACCGCGGTCATCACCACCCACGCCGCCATCCCCAAGACCAACCCTGAGCTGGTCGAAGCCCGGCGGCGCGGCATTCCGGTGATATTGCGACCGGCCGTGTTGGCCAGGCTGATGGACGGGCGCACCACGCTGATGGTCACCGGCACACACGGCAAGACGACGACCACTTCCATGCTGATCGTGGCCCTGCAGCACTGCGGACGCGACCCATCCTTCGCGGTCGGCGGTGAGCTTGGCGAGGCGGGTACCAACGCTCACCACGGCAGCGGCGACTGCTTCGTCGCCGAGGCCGACGAAAGCGACGGCTCGCTGCTGGAATACACGCCCAACGTCGCGGTGGTCACCAACATTGAGTCCGATCACCTGGATTTCTACGGCAGTGCCGATGCTTATGTCGGGGTGTTCGATTCTTTCGTGGAACGGCTGGCCCCCGGGGGAGCGCTCGTGGTGTGCGCCGATGACCCCGGCGCGGCGGCGCTAGCTCAGCGCACGGCTGAACTAGGAATTCGGGTGCTGCGCTACGGTTCCGACGACTGGCCGGGCGAGACCTTGGCCGCCAGGTTGGTGTCGTGGGAGCAGCAGGGCACCGGAGCGGTCGCGCACATCCAGTTGGCCGGTGAACCGAACCCACGGGTGATGCGGCTATCGGTACCCGGGCGGCACATGGCGCTCAATGCGCTAGGCGCGTTGCTGGCGGCGATCGAGATTGGCGCGTCGACCGATGAGGTGCTCGACGGGCTGGCCGGTTTCGAGGGTGTGCGTCGCCGCTTCGAACTGGTCGGGACCTGCGGAGTCGGACACGCCCCGAACTCGCTGGTGCGGGTGTTCGACGACTACGCCCACCATCCAACGGAGATCAGCGCGACGCTGGCGGCGGTCCGCAAGGTGCTGGAGCAGAACGGCGGCGGTCGCTGCATCGTGGTGTTTCAGCCCCACCTATATTCGCGGACCAAGGCTTTTGCCAGCGAATTTGGTCGTGCGCTGGATGCCGCCGACGAGGTGTTCATCCTTGACGTCTACGGTGCCCGCGAACAACCGCTCGCTGGCGTCAGCGGAGCTAGTGTTGCTGAGCATGTCAGCGTGCCGGTGCGCTATCTACCCGACTTCTCGGCGGTTGCCGCGGAGGTCGCCGCGGTGACCGGCCCCGGCGACGTCATCGTCACGATGGGTGCCGGCGACGTGACCATGCTCGGGCCGGAGATCGTTGCCGCGCTGCGGGTTCGGGCCAACCGCAGCGCGCCCGGCCGGCCGGGAGTGGGGCGGTGACCGAACCGAACGAGGGAGTGCCGGCCGATCTGGTGGCCGATTCCGCGGACGCCGACAGCTCGATCACCGAGCCGCTGGTCGTCGGGGCGCAGGACGACCAAACGCCGGGCGACCACGACGAGTTCGAGGGGCCGCGCCGACGGGCCCGCCGTGAGCGGGCTGAGCGCCGCGCCGCGCAGGCGCGCGCCACCGCGATCGAAGAAGCCCGCCGCGAGGCCAAACGCCGCATCCATGGGCAGATCAGTAACGAGCCCAACCCCCCCAAACCGGTTGCGCGCGGCGTTGTTCGGGGCCTGAAGATGCTGCTCGCCACGGTGATCTTGAGTATCGCCGGGGTCGGGCTCGGGTTGGTCCTCTATTTCACGCCGGCGATGTCGGCGCGCAACGTCGTGGTCACCGGGATTGAGACGGTGACCCGCGAAGAGGTCCTCGATGCGGCCCGGGTGCGACTTGGGACACCGCTCCTGCAGATCAATACCAACCAGGTCGCCGACCGGGTAGCAGCGATCCGGCGAGTAGCCAGCGCGCGGGTACAGCGTCAATACCCGTCGGCGCTGCGGATCACCATCGTTGAGCGAGTGCCCGTGGTGGTGAAGGACTTTCCCGATGGCCCGCACCTTTTTGACCGCGACGGCGTCGACTTCGCGACCGCGCCGCCGCCACCGGCGTTGCCCTATATCGATGTCGGCAATCCCGGACCCACCGACCCGGAGACCAAGGCCGCGTTGGTGGTATTGCTCGCGTTGCGTCCCGAGGTCGCAGGTCAGGTGGCCCGGATTGCAGCCCCGTCGGTGTCGTCGATCACCCTCACCCTGACCGACGGGCGGGCGGTGATCTGGGGGAGCACCGACCGCGCCGAGGAGAAGGCCGAGAAGCTGGCCGCGCTATTGACGCAGCCTGGGCGGACATACGACGTGTCTAGCCCCGATTTGCCGACCGTGAAGTAGTACCCGCCGCGCCCGACGCACACAAAAAAGCGCCCCGCACCTCGGCGCGCCTGCGTGGATAGCACGCGTCCTGCCCATACGGTTCTGGTTACGCGGAATTACTTGACATAACTCTAACTCTAAGGTTGAGGTTGAGAGTTTGCCAAGCGGACACACCGAGTCCCACCACGGAGGAAAACGAATGATGACCCCCGCACATAATTACCTTGCCGTCATCAAGGTTGTGGGCATCGGTGGCGGCGGCGTCAACGCCGTCAACCGGATGATCGAGCAGGGCCTCAAGGGCGTGGAGTTCATCGCGATCAACACCGATGCGCAGGCGTTGTTGATGAGCGACGCCGACGTGAAGCTCGATGTCGGCCGCGACTCCACTCGGGGTCTGGGCGCCGGTGCGGACCCGGAGGTCGGGCGCAAGGCTGCTGAAGATGCCAAGGACGAGATCGAAGAACTGCTCCGCGGGGCGGACATGGTGTTCGTCACCGCGGGTGAAGGCGGGGGCACCGGCACCGGCGGGGCACCCGTCGTCGCCGCCATCGCCCGCAAGCTGGGAGCGTTGACTGTCGGTGTGGTCACGCGGCCGTTCTCGTTCGAGGGTAAGCGGCGCAGTAATCAGGCCGAGAACGGCATCGCGGCGTTGCGGGAGAGTTGCGACACCCTCATCGTGATCCCCAACGATCGGTTGCTGCAGATGGGTGATGCCGCGGTATCCCTGATGGATGCGTTCCGCAGCGCCGACGAGGTGCTGCTAAACGGCGTGCAAGGTATCACCGACCTGATCACCACGCCCGGGCTGATCAACGTTGACTTCGCCGACGTCAAGGGCATCATGTCGGGTGCGGGCACCGCGTTGATGGGCATCGGCTCGGCGCGCGGCGATGGTCGGTCGCTCAAGGCCGCCGAAATCGCCATCAACTCCCCACTGCTGGAAGCGTCGATGGAGGGCGCGCAGGGCGTGCTGATGTCGATCGCCGGCGGCAGCGACCTGGGCCTGTTCGAGATCAACGAGGCAGCCTCGCTGGTGCAGGACGCCGCGCATCCAGACGCCAACATCATTTTCGGCACCGTCATCGACGATTCACTGGGTGACGAGGTGCGAGTCACCGTGATCGCGGCGGGCTTTGAAGCCAGCGGACCGGGTCGCACGCCCGTGATGGGAAGTACTGGCGGCGCGCACCGGATCGAGTCGGCGAAGGCCGGCGCACTCACGTCGACGTTGTTCGAGCCTGTCGACGCGGTCAGCGTGCCGTTGCACACCAACGGTGCGACCCTGAGTATCGGCGGCGATGACGACGACGTAGACGTGCCGCCGTTCATGCGCCGTTGAGGCCGGGCCGGGACCTTTAATGTGGGAGGATTCGCCGATACTGGGCAGGTGAGCGTTCGCATCCGTCGGGTGACTACGACGCGGGCGGGCGGTGTCTCGGCGCCGCCGTTCGATTCCTTCAACCTCGGCGACCATGTTGGTGACGACCCGGCGGCGGTGGCCGCTAACCGCGCCCGGCTGGCCGCCGCCATTGGACTGGGTGCCGACCGGGTGGTGTGGATGAACCAGGTCCACGGTGATCGAGTCGAGGTCGTTGACGAGCCGCAGCGCGCCGCTGTCGGCGGCACGGTGGGCACCGACGCCTTGGTGACCAGAACAACTCGGCTGGCGCTGGCGGTGGTCACGGCCGACTGTGTGCCAGTGTTGCTGGCCGATGCGCGCGCCGGGGTCGCCGCGGCGGTCCATGCCGGGCGGGTGGGCGCCCAGCGAGGCGTGGTAGCTCGCGCGGTGGAAGCGATGCTGGGCCTGGGCGCGCACGTTGGAGACATTTCGGTGCTGCTCGGTCCGGCGGTCAGCGGCCGCAACTATGAGGTGCCCGCAGCGATGGCCGACGAGGTCGAGGCGGCATTGCCGGGCAGCCGCACCACCACCTCGGCCGGAACTCCTGGCCTCGACCTACGGGCCGGAATCGCTTGCCAGCTCCGCGATTTGGGTGTCACGTCGATCGAAGCCGATCCGCGCTGCACGGTGGCCGATCCGACGCTGTTCAGCCACCGCCGGGCCGCGCCAACAGGGCGACTGGCGTCGCTGGTCTGGATGGAGTGACCGCCATGGCGGCGGATCTTGGCCCGCAACGCGACCGCGAATCCGAATTAACGCATGCACTGGCGGCGGTGCGTTCGCGGCTTGCGGCCGCCGCGCAAGCCGCGGGACGCAATGTCGGCGAAATTGAACTTCTACCTATTACTAAATTCTTTCCAGCAACTGATGTTGCGATTTTGTCTCGATTGGGGTGTCGGTCCGTTGGCGAATCGCGGGAACAGGAAGCGTCAACGAAAGCCGCTGAACTCGCTGAGCTGTTAGGGGCTTCTCGGGAGCCGAAATCGTGCATGCACTGGCACATGGTGGGCCAAATTCAACGCAACAAGGCGCGGTCGCTGGCGCAGTGGGCGCACACCGCTCACTCGATCGACAGCTCGCAATTGGTTACGGCGCTCGATCGGGCGGTAGCCGCGGCGTTGGCCGACGGGCGCCGCGAGCAGCCGTTGCGGGTCTACGTCCAGGTAAGCCTCGACGGCGACGTATCGCGCGGCGGCGTCAACGTCACCGCGCCCGGCGCAGTTGACCAGGTCTGCGCGCAGGTCGAGGAGTCGACAAGCCTGGAGTTGATCGGGTTGATGGGCATCCCGCCGTTGGGGTGGGATCCCGACCAGGCTTTTGACCGGTTGCGGTCAGAACATCACCGGGTATTGCAGTCACACCCGGATGCGATCGGGCTGTCCGCTGGCATGTCTAACGATCTTGAGATCGCGGTCAAACATGGTTCGACGTGTGTGCGTGTCGGTACCGCGCTATTGGGTCCGCGCCGGTTACGGTCACCGTAAGTAGTCACTGTAGTCACATCTTCATCACAGACACCAGAGCTTCAGGCCTAGAAGGGGATCACGCAATGAGCACACTGCACAAGGTCAAGGCCTATTTCGGAATGGCTCCGATGGAGGATTACGACGACGAGTACTACGACGATCGCGCTCCCGCCCACGGCTACGGCCGTCCTCGGTTCGAGGAAGGGTACGGCCGCTACGAAGGGCGCGACTACGACGATCCACGCGGCGAGCCGGCCGACTATCCGCCGCTCGGGTACCGCGGCGGCTATCCAGAGGAGCCCCGCTACAGTCCCGTTCGCCCACGCGAGTTCGACCGGCCTGACCTGGGCCGGCCGCGCTTGGGGTCGTGGTTGCGAAATTCCACCCGCGGAGCGTTGGCGATGGACCCGCGCCGGATGGCCATGCTGTTTGACGAAGGCAGCCCGCTGTCGAAGATCACCACGCTGCGGCCTAAGGACTACAGCGAGGCGCGCACCATCGGCGAGCGGTTCCGAGACGGCACCCCGGTCATCATGGATTTGGTGTCGATGGACAATGCCGACGCCAAACGCCTGGTCGATTTCGCCGCAGGCTTGGCCTTTGCGTTGCGCGGCTCGTTTGACAAGGTCGCGACCAAGGTGTTCCTGCTGTCGCCCGCCGACGTCGACGTATCCCCTGAGGAACGTCGCCGGATCGCCGAAACCGGCTTCTACGCCTACCAATAGATCAGCCCGGTACGCTGGCGGTAGCCGTACGCGTAGACGGCAGTTGGCATCCTCATCGGTAAGGTCGGGCTTTCGTTGGCGTTGTTTTATCAGATCCTTGGGCTGGCGCTGTTTGTTTTCTGGCTGCTGCTGATCGCCCGGGTTGTTGTCGAGTTCATCCGCTCGTTCAGCCGTGACTGGCGTCCCAGCGGTGTCACTGTGGTGATCCTGGAGATCATCATGTCGATCACCGATCCGCCGGTGAAGCTGTTACGGCGGCTGATTCCGCAACTCACTATCGGCGCGGTCCGCTTCGACCTGTCCATTATGGTGCTGATGCTGGTTGCGTTCATCGGCATGCAATTGGCTTTAGGCGCTGCGGCCTGAGCCATGTCCCGCCGCCCCGGAAGTGAGGCGACGGTTCGGCCACGGTTCGGCGACGGTTTGCCCCATGCGATTTCAAATCTAAAGGGTTGGGATTTAATGGCCTTAATGTTTGAAATGGGTTCTTAAATTTATTAGGCAACGGCAACAGCCGCGTCTGGTGTGACAGGATGGACGGTAGTTGCGCGATGGCTACCACTGCGTTCTACACTTTCCAGATCGTTTGACAAGGGACTTGAGGGGACGAACAATGCCGCTTACACCAGCCGACGTCCACAACGTGGCGTTCAGTAAGCCGCCCATCGGCAAGCGTGGCTATAACGAAGATGAGGTCGACGCCTTCCTCGACCTGGTTGAGAACGAGCTGACTCGGCTCATTGAAGAGAATTCCGACCTACGCCAGCGGATCGAGGAGCTGGATCACGAACTGGCCGCGGGTGGCGGTGCTGGTGCCGGCCCCGTTGTCGTTGCGCAGCCCACTCAGGCGCTTCCCACTTTCGAACCCGAACCGGAGCCTGCCAAGCCGGCACCGGTGGCAGCTCCCGCCGAGATATCCGAAGAGCAGGCGATGAGGGCCACTCGGGTGCTGAGCCTGGCTCAGGATACCGCCGACCGGCTCACCAGTACGGCCAAGGCCGAATCGGACAAGTTGTTGGCCGATGCGCGTGCCAATGCCGACCAAATTCTCAGCGAGGCTCGCCTCACGGCGGAGGCCGCCGTCGCCGAGGCCCGGCAACGCGCCGACGCGATGCTGGCCGACGCCCAAACCCGCGCCGAGGCCCAGTTGCGTCAAGCCCAGGAGAAGGCCGACGCCCTGCAGGGCGACGCTGAGCGTAAGCATTCTGAGATTATGGGAACCATCAACCAGCAGCGCACGGTGTTGGAAGGCCGACTCGAGCAGCTACGTACCTTCGAACGCGAGTACCGGACCCGGCTGAAGACCTATCTGGAATCTCAGCTCGAGGAACTCGGTCAGCGTGGGTCGGCTGCACCGGTCGATTCCAACGCGGATGCTGGTGGGTTCGACCAGTTCAATCGGGGTAATAACTAGCTAGTGGCGATCGCAAGCGCGGCGGAGCCGGGCGCAGCGGGTCGCCACTCAATTAAACCGAGAAGCGTGCCGGACACAGCCAAGCTTCGAGGTCGGCACACTAGGTCTGGCAGTTCTACTTGTCGGCTGGAGGATCACCGATGCTGATCATTGCGCTGGTGTTGGCCCTCATTGGGCTCGTTGCGCTGGTGTTTGCGGTCGTCACCAGCAATGAGCTGGTGGCCTGGGTATGTATTGGTGCAAGTGTTGTGGGCGTGGTGCTGCTCATCGTTGACGCACTGCGGGAACGCCAGCGCATCGATGCGGCCAACGACGAGGGTCAGGAAGACGAGGACGCCGAGACCGCCTACGTCGACTACCCGGAAGAAGTTCCAGCGCAGACCTCAGCGGACGCCTCAGCTGAAGCGGCGAGCGATGAGGCGGCGGAGTCGTCGACGGAAGACGACACAGACACCAGCGAGGAATCGGCGGTAACCGCCGACGGCCACGGTGACGACCGCGCCAAGTAGCCGTTGAATTAACGACCCTGCGGCGCGTCGTCAGTGGTGGGTGTGGCGAGGAGCTCGCGAACCTCATCGTCAGTGACCTGGTGAAAGTCCGAGTAGACCTGTCCAACCGCGTCAAACGCGGTCGGCATCGTCGCACACACCACGTCGTCGGCTTCGCGCGCGAGCTCGCGGCAGGCTAACTGCGGCCCGACAGGTACCGCGACAGTTATTGATTTGGGAGCCGAGTCGGGCCTGGCGGCCCGTAGGGCGCGGACGGCCGCCAGCATGCTGGCGCCGGTGGCGATGCCGTCGTCGACGAGGATCACGATCCTGTCGTGAGGGTCGACGACTGGGCGCCCGCCACGATACGCCCGCTCGCGTCGCACCAGTTCCACTGTCTCCCTGTCGATCACCGCATGCACCTGTTCATCGGTGATGTGCAAGCTGGACACCACGTTGTCGTTCATCACCACCACACCGCCGCTAGCTAGCGCACCCATCGCGAGTTCGCTCCACCGCGGCACGCCGAGCTTGCGAACCAGGAACACGTCGAGCGCGGCATGCAGCGCTGAGGCGACTTCCCAGCCCACCGGAACACCGCCGCGAGCCAACCCCAGGACGAGCAAATCCTGCCTGCCGCCGTAGGACGTCAGCTGTTCGGCGAGCACGCGGCCAGCTTCGCGCCGGTCGCGGAAGGTGCGCGTCGGTGTCCGCCGGAGAAAGCCACTTGGTGTGTTCATTGGTCGTACTCCAGGCTATTGACCTCGTCACCAAGCCTACGTCCGCTCGCGAGGTATTGGGTTGTTTTCTGGCGCGGCATGGACGCCTGGATATCGTTGTGTACAAACGGAATTGACGACGGTACTGGATCGATGCAAACCTTGGCCTAGTACGTTGGAGGTACTAACGTGGCTGATGTGGCGAGTAGGCAACCGAATGATCCTGGTGTGGTGCTGGGGTACGGCGACGCCGAATATCGATGTTCCGCGCAGGCATGATCGAGAGGATCCGCGATATGAGACGGCGCGCTTCTAGCTACACGTCCTACAGCATCGCTTGCGCGATCGTCTGGGCCCGTCATCTTGGCTGTGGTTTCGTTGGCGACTGACGACGTCACTCGCCACAAGCTCGTAATGGTTTTCGGTGGATGGGTGATCGGGTGGTTGTCGGCGACGATCGCCAGAGCCGTCTATCCGCCACCGAAACGGCATTTCCGGCAATAACTCGACTCATCACGGCGTGTCCGCGGGGGACATGCCCGCCTACGACACGGGTTGAGACCTGGCGAATCGGTACCTGATCGTCGTCCGCGCTGGGGTTGACCCACTCTAATGTCGAGCGGTCGGACTAGGGGTCGAGTTGGGCGGGGGCGATTCGGCACCCGGCGGCTTGGGCTCCGGCGTGCAGACGTCGGTCCCAAACGGCGATGATCAGGCCGGGGTCGCCGACAGCCAACGCGCTGGCCAGGTGAACAGCGTCGGCTCCGCGCAAGGCATGGGCTCGGGCGAGGCGGCCGGCGTGCTGTTCAACCGTCGCGGTGAGTTCGACTGGGCGGGTGGCGGCCCAGAAGCCGTCCCAGTCATGCTCGGCGGCGGCGAGCTCGGATTTAGTTAGGTCGTGGTTGCGGGCTGCTGCAGCGAGTGCGGCGCGGACTTCGGGGTAGGCCAGGCGGCTGGACAATGCGGCGTCGCAGCCGTCCCACAGCGCGGACGCCAGCGAGCTCCCTGTCTCGGTGGTGAGAAGTTTGACGAAGGCGCTGGCGTCGAAGTAGACGAGCGGCACCGGTCAGCGCCGCTGGTCGCTGACCCGGTCAGACACCGGCCGCCGCGGTCGGGGCCCGGACCGTCCCGCAGCGACGGGCCGCTGCGCGGTGGCCTTGCCAATCACGCCTTCGGCCGTGAGACGCTCCAAGGTGTCTGTGCTGTCCAGCGCAGCGAGTCGCGCGACCGGAATCCCACGGTCGGTGATGACGACCTCACCACCCGCTCGCGCTCGATCGAGCCAATCGCTGAGGTGCGCGCGCAACTCGGTCACGGATACATCCACACCGTGAACTGTACACTCACTGAACCACAATTTGTACATGTCACTACTGGATGCGGCCAACGACACCTGAGAGACTGACCTGCGCAAGCCGGAGGCCAGGTGGCAACGGGCCGACACACCGATTCGTCCGCGGTCCTGGCGACGCCGAGACGGTCGATGTCATGGTGGCTGGTGGCCTTCCATCCAAGCTGCATCCGAAGGTATTGCGGCGGAAGGTGTTTGCCGTCTCTGGTGGGACTTCGGCGCAGCTGGCGTTCGTGGTCAGTAGATGGCGACGGCAGCGCCTCGGTGTCGGACGCCGCGTCTAGCTTGCAGCAACGAGCTTTTGAATTCTCTGTTTGAGACGCTGTGTGCGGTGACTGCTGGCGATCGTATTCGTATGACGGAGCGTGCTTCAAGCTGGTGTAGGCGTCCCGTCTTCTTTCGTAGCCGATGTGGTTGCGCCCAGGCTCGCCCTAGCTTTTTGTGGAGGTTGGTCCAGGACTCCATCCCGACAGCCAGTTCGATTAGATGGACCTCTATGCCGGTGCGGCCGTACCTGTATGTGTTCGTAATCGGCCCCGTCGCCCACCCGTGTTCGTGGTCAAGACGGATCCAGTTGCGGAGCCCTTTAACGCCGCCGATGTGACCGAGGTAGAACAACGGGACCTCCGTCATCGACTTCGGGCTCGATACACCGCCGTGGCGCGGCAGCGCCATCAATCGAGAGTTCCAAAGTTGATCAGACTCACGACCCGCAACGCCCGCAGCAGCCATCAGCAGCCGGGCCGCGTCAGTGCGCCGCAACGCCACAAAAGCACAGGTCAAACCCCGGGTGAATGTTTACGACGCTCCGACCACCTCGACACCTTCGAAATGCGAAGAGCCCGACGATACGATATAGTGCGGTGACGTTCACATAAATTATGTGATGACGTTCATATAATAACTAACCGGTCGCGAGGGAGTATTGATAATTTCTGCGGAGAAAATCAGCGCAGCATTAGAATCTGATTTGGCTCACGAGTCGGCTTCCGGAGCGTTCACGCGACAATGACCTGCGTCTTTGCCGCCAAGATCGGCAAAGATTGCGCACTAAACCTAGTGCCCGTGGGGTCCGATCTGGTTGCGTAGGCTGTTGCCGGGGGCGTAATCGGGTGATGACCGGTGAACGAAAGCTGTTGTTAATCAACGCTGTTCATATTGTGAGATCGCCCAAGGTGTCGACGATCGGTGCGTTCACCGACCTGTGTGGGAGTGACCTGGACAAACGCGCCGTCGGGTTGCGCACCAATTTGAGCTAATTCGGGTTAGAAGATTTGATCCTGTTTACAACAGACTTGGAGAAGATATGTTTGATTTTACAAACACGAATGCGTCCCCCACCCGAGAAGACTTTAATCCGTCGCTATCAGGGCTGGATGCGTCGTTACTGGTAGACAGGGAAGCGATGTGGGCAAATCCTGATGGCATGACTGAGGTGAGCACCAAGATGGTGGAGATAGCTCACCAGATTTCGATAGCAAATGCCAAGAAGGCCCCGATGGTGACCAAGATTCCCGCGCCGGGGAAGGATAGCGTGTCAGCTCTGTTAGCGAGATTTTTTAATGCCCGCGCGGTGATGTACCAAGTGCATACCGATCGCGGCGCGGACATCGGCAAGCAGTTGTCCTGGAGCCTAAAGGATGGCGCATCTAAATATGCGGACACTGACGAGTCCAGCAAAAAGAATATTCTGGATGGTCTCCAGGGCGGGGATGTCCGGCATACCGGCGTTCATGGCCCATATAACGAGTCCACAAAAACTTCAGACAACCTTGCTTCCAGCAAGAAGGTTGTTGTAGATACTGGTGCCGGGGTTTTTCCGCCTGGTTGGGAGGACTCTTCTCACGAGGACTTTTAAGAACGAGGTGAATCGTAAACATTCAGCCTGTTCGTGAGGTCTGAGGCCCACACGACCCGATGTTGTTTTCCGGCGTGTCGGTAACGTGTGTGGCCTTGAGGAGATGTCGCGGGAGCAGCTGACCGGGCTGGTCATAGCACAAGCCGAGCAGAGTGCTGCTGCTGACGACGACCAACGCAGAGCTGACGGCCAAGCTGGCGCGGTTGGAGCATTTGCTGTCGCAGCAACAGCAGCAATTCGTCGATGCCGCCGTCACGCCGCCGCCGGTAAAGCAGCAACGTGGGGGCGGGTCAGTGCGCAAGCGGGGCAAACAGCCGGGGGCGGCAGGGTCGTATCTGGACTGGACCGCCAACCCCGACGATTGACACGACCTGTTCCCCTAGGGCTACTGCGAGTGTGGGCGCGATCTGGCCGCGGCGAGGGATCTGGGGATCGTTGATCGCTATCAACAACGCGAGATCCCGCTGGTCACGCCTTGCAGCGCCAGCTCAGCGAGGCGAATGGCAAGGTTGCTGCTTTGGTTACTGTAGCGGAATCTGGTGTGGCCGTTGAGACTTGACCGCTGCATTGCGTCGCCGCACCGCCGAGCGCGACGAGTTGAAGGCCCTTCTTGAGCGAGCCGAGAGACCCTGCGCAATGTCTGCTGCACTGATCAGCGAGTTGGTCGAGGAGTTGGGCGGGCTGGCAGCGGTGCTTGGTGAGGCAACCGGGGCGGAACGCGCTCAGGTGTACGCGAGCCTGGGTCTGCGTCTTGATTACGATCCACATCTGCAACGAGCCAAGGCGACGGCCGACTTGAGTCGTGTCGCCGGCTGTGTCCGAGGGGGTGTGTGGTTTCAGAACATCGGAATAGCATGTCTTGACACATCACAGTGGTGCGCCGCCAGTGTTTGAACCCCCGGACCCGCTGATTAAGAGTCAGCCGGCTGCCAGCGATGTCTGCGCTAGCGGCGTCGCCGCGAAACGCCAAAGTAGCCCCGCCGCCTGCCCGGCTTCTTCGACGCTCGCCCCGTTCAACTCCATCCGGCGTGCGACGTGTCAATCACCCGAGCACTTATACGCTACTGGTTAGATTAAGTCAAACAACCAAAGATATGTTTCTCGACAAATGGTTGTTTGACAAGTGGTCGCTGCTAGAGTAGCAGACATGCTGTCTGCCTCGATTCCTGCCCGCTTGGTCGACGCCGGCGTTCAGGTGGTGACTGGCGATGCGCACAGCATCACATACCGGATAGGTGGCCGCGCCGTGGTAGCGGACCTGGTCCTGGCAGAACGCGCGCCATCTCCGGCCGCCGTCCTCAGTCACGTGCGTCGCCATCCCGGTCGCCGCGTCTTCGTGGTTTGCGAGACCATCTCAGACGAGGCACGTTCAGCGCTCCTGGCTCACATTGACGTGGATCTCAGCGTCGGCAGTACCGGCGAACTGGTGCTCTCCGGGCGAACGTACCGAACGCCCACACCAGGACGGCCACACCGCGCAGCCAGCGAGCGCAGCTGGCGCCGGCGGGCGGCCGAACGGGTCTGTGTGCTCACGCGCGACCACCTCCGCCAACGTGACATCGCTGCGGCCATCGCAGTCAGCCAGCAGGCGGTGTCCAAGATGGCCGAGAAGGATCCGCTGCCGGACACGCCCATGGCCGAGGCTGCACGCCGGGAATTCATGATGAAACTGGCATCGGTACCCGCAGACAGCGGACTCGTCGAAACGTACTGGTATGGAATGGATCCGGTAGTGGAGCAGGTGCGCAGCGCGACCCGACTTGGCGCCGAG
The DNA here is from genome assembly GCF_000340435.2 of Mycobacterium haemophilum DSM 44634. NCBI lineage: Bacteria > Bacillati > Actinomycetota > Actinomycetes > Mycobacteriales > Mycobacteriaceae > Mycobacterium > Mycobacterium haemophilum. Next base: position 2,532,307 of record NZ_CP011883.2, on the reverse strand, counting down.
CTCACCGTGCCGATACTTGCCGGCGGCGAGGTCGCCGCCGACGTCCTGCAACCGTGGCGGATACCAACCAGAGGTCTGGTCTACGCCAAAGAACTGGTCGACCTCTCCGAGTTCGGCCTGGTGGAGGCCACCGCCGAGGAAGCGACCTTGACCGTGCGGGTTCCCGCCGATCCGACAGTCTGGACGACCGCGTCCTGGTGGCTGCGGGTTAGTGATACGCAGCGTTCCGACATCATCACCGTGGACCCAGTGATTGCGCTTCAGGACCTCAGCGACGGCGCCGATCTCGGCGACGGTGCACCGCAGCGTCTCGGCGACTGGATCGTGCACCGGTGACCAGAACAGCATCCGTCGTGATGGCCTGCACCGCGGTGGCCGACGACAACGGAATGCGTGCGCTGCGCGACGTGGCCGCTGTCGCCGACGACATCGAGTACCGTGTCATCGGCGGTCACATGGTGCGGCTGCTGCGGCATGTCTACAACGTGCCGGGCATACCGCGGCTGACCTCCGACGCAGACACCGGGATCGACGTAAACGTGGCGTCTACGGGCGACCTCCACGATCGGCTCACCGCGCTGGGGTACATCGCTGAGTGCGGCAACCGCTACGAGCGAGGTGAGCAAGCGGTTGACCTTTTGGTTCCCACCGCAGCCAAACCGGGCAAGCGGATCATCGGCGAACGAGCCTTCGATGGTGCGCCAGGGCTACGCATGGCGCTGGCCCTGCCGCCGATCGAAGTCGCTGTTACAGCCCGGCTCACCGACGGCGACATGATTGAGTTCGAAGTCCCGGTTCCCGACGTCGAGGCAGCATTCGTGCTGAAGATGCTGGCACGTACCGTTCGCGACTCCAAACGTGACCTCCAAGACATCGAGACATTGCTGGAGATCGTGGCGTCACAACCCGAATATCGCGCATCACCGTGGCGCCTGGACGACCCCAAGATCACAAAGGCCGGCGAGCGCAGCGATGCTGCGCGTGTGGCAGCGCAAATGATCTCCAGTCCGCCGACGAGGGTGCCGGCCAGAGTGCGGGCGCTGCTCCGGCGCCATGTCGCCATCGTGTCGCGATGACATACCGGCGGACGGCGGCTCGACACCGTACGCACCCAATCGTATGACCTCGCCGGAAGCTCGGTCAGGCGTGCAGACTTCCCGAGTCCGAGCCACGCCACGGGGTGGCGTTGCAGGCACGTGCCCAGTGTCGATAAAGCGCACTGATGCTCACGTGGCCGAGAAGGTGATCACCGTCGTAGTGCTTTTCGCGGACCGACTCGGATTCGAGGAGCCAGTAGATGTCGTGCAGATGTCGGCCCCACCCAGCGGGCGCGACGGCAGTGGCATCTGAAGTGATCGTGTGCACGGCCGCGAGCTTTTCGAGCAGAGTCCGTTCTGCTCCAAGGACATTCACCTCGAGTGCCGTGAACTCCTCCCACTGATCGTCTGGTTCCCCGAGTTCTGCTATCGCATAGTCGGCGACGATCGATCGAAGGGTGTGCTGCTCTGCGGGCTCCGTGCCTCCCCGTGACCCCATTTCGAGGGTCACCCCTTCGGTCAGTGCTGTGTGAACCGTTTCGCGTAACGGGTAGTGGTACTTGATATCTCGCTTCACACCTTTGGTCGACAGCAGGAGCTCCTGGCGAACCTCGTCGGCGCCGAGGTGCTGGTGAACCTCAGCCTGGATGCCTTTGAGGAGCTTGTCACGTTGGTTCTCGCTGGCCCCACCGCCATCATCGGGAAAGATCACGAGCAGATCGATGTCCTCGGAGAATCGGTCGATGAGACCGTAGACCCGGCTCAGGCTGGTCCCGCCCTTGAAGACAGTTCGTACGGTCCCTGCTGTGCCGTCCTTCAGAGTGATACGGCGATCGCGCGCCGCAATGCGAAGAACCTCCATCGCCCAGAAGTCCTTCTCGAGGAATGGGAACGGTCGATTCAGCGCGTCGGCAGCTTGCCCGAGAAGCGCATCGAGATCATCGAGGCCTTCGCGCAGGCGTGGTGGTGTCACAGTTTGTCGCGTTATGCCGCTGACTTGAGCGCAGCGATCAACCGTGCGTGGTTCGCCTTAACTGGTCCTGTTTCTCCGGTTGCCGCCTTGGCGAGGGCGCGCAGTCGCACTGTTTTGGCCGTGGCCAGTTCGTCGACCTTGCGGGCAAGTGTCGTCATGCCACCATCAACGAAGTGCTCGGGCGAACGGAGAACCTCCAGTACGGCGATCTCCTTCTCGTTGAGTGCCGCCCTGGCCGGATTGCTGCGCACATGCAGCACGACACCAGGAACAGGCGGGTCAGCCTTGCACAACGCCGCCGCCTCGAACTTGGCGGGTACCTGGGTCGTGAGCCCGAGATTGCGCGCCGCGGAATAGCCCGCAGGGCCAAAGCCGGAGTTGGGTGCACGGAAGATCTCCCGGGCGACCTCTTCGACGCGGGGCTTGACCGGTCCGTAGCGGGTGGCTCGGGGCACCTTGAAATAAAGTCCACGCCGTATGCGGACCAAGTCGCCGCTCTGCACGGCGCGCGACGCCGCTTTACGGGCGGCTTCGTTGCTGCCAGGTAGGTCTGAGACGTGCACGAATGACCGCGGCGAGGCGCGTCGAATCGCCATCGCTGGTGTGTTGGTCAAGGCCGTCATCTTTCGGATTTTAGCGGGAACGTGACATCTTTTCAAGGAAACCGCAGTTCAGACCATTCCCTCCGTTACGCTCAGCGCACGCCTCGACACCGTAGGTGGGCGGCCCGCAGGACCCTACGGGCCGTCAGCGTCGACGTGTCGGATTCACCGGAGCGTCGGTGGTCGCGAGTACAAATGGGTGTCAACGAAGTGGGTGTCTCTTCGGTGGCCAGACGGCGAGTCGGGGGTTCCGGTGGCAAAGAAGCGTAAGTCGAACCAGAGCAGGCAGGCCAAGAAGCACGAAGCGGAGTTGCGGCGGCGCGCCGCTGCCGCTGAACGTCGGCGCGAAGCCCATGTCCGACTGGTCTTCGAGCGTCAAGGAGATCCGCGATTCGTCCAGCAAGAACGCACCGAAACCGGACGGACGCTTTCCTGGAGTCGTGAGTCAGAGGCTGGCAAACAGATGCAAGAGGCGCTCCAGGGACAGTTGGACGCCTTCACTGCGAAGTTCGGGCGCGAGCCGGGTCCCGAGGACCCCGTCTTTTTTGATCCGAATTGTGACGAGCCAATTCCAATGCGGCCGGAATCCGAAGCGCAGAACTGGGCGGAACTGTATCGAGTGGCTGAGGAGGCAGGCCTTGATCCGGCGTATATCCGCGCTTGGGAAGAACTCGGTTACATCGTGACAGAGATGAACCAGCATCTGTTCTCGGCGCAGGAGGTCGAAGCCTACTTTGAAGCTGTGCGCCGATTCGACACGCAGCCGGGCGAGGATGGCGATTTGATCGACGAGGATCTGACCGGTCATGTACTCGACGATGTTGGACAAGGTCTCGAATTAGTTGTAGCGCAAACACTGCTTGCCGAAGGTGCCGATGCACCGGCATTACGTTTCCTCGACAATTTGATGGAGTCGCTTGGCGACGACGGCGACACCGAGGAGCTTGAGGACGTTGTCACCGCCGTCCACGCCTGCCTGTTTGGATGGCTTGTGGGCGCACGGGATGCTGGAATAGCCAGCGATTCTGCGGTCGCTTGGGTTAAAGCCAACCTCAGCGAAGGTGCGGCAGCGGCAACCGAGCGGGTCTCAGGTTTGATCGGATACACGCTTGCTCCGGACTTGACGGTGAGCGAAGTCCTTGACGAACTGGGTCCCCTCGCAACTGCGGCGATGATCTGGCTCGCTGCGGGGATTGCCGCGTCGGCCGCCGCCGGGGATGCGAATTGGTTGAGGCAGTTCGATTCTTGGTGATCTGCCGAGGCCTAACGCGGTCGTACACGTACCGTTAGCGACGACGATCGCCATAGTTCAAGTCATCGCCCCAAGCGATCGAAGCGGAAGTAGGATTCGATGTCTGACGACGCAATTCGCGAAGCCGTCATCGCCGAGCTACACAAGTGCCGGTCTGACAGGTGAAAGTTCAATGCTCACAGAGTAGTTCACGCGCTGGCGGCGACGCGCATCAAAGTGACGGTGGCCGTGGTCAACCAATTGAAGCGCGAGCTCGAGATCGAGTTGCAGCTCAAGCCCGCGGTGGTAGTAGCCGAGCCCAGGCCTAGGCGGTTGACGGTGGTGCCGGAGGCGGAGCCACCCGAACCTCCGCTGGTGTCGCTTGAAGCGTTCGACGCGCTGTTCGCCGTGGTGCTTCAAGGTGGCTTTGGCGGCCGAGTGTGCTGGTCGAGGAAGGAACACGGCTGGCAGCCCAGCGGCATCTACGCCGGATGGCAGAACGAGGTCGTAACCGACGAGAGGTACGGGCCGGCCGCGGGCCATCTACAGATCGCGTCAAAGCTGGCCCAGAAAACCTTAGAGCGCGATTGGTGGAGCCAGCGGTGGGCAGCAACTCGGCGATCATGCATTTCATCGTGGACGGCATCGACGGCGAGCCTGAGTTGTACTGCCTCCAGAAGCCATCGCTCCATGTCGTCGACTCGTTCGGCGGAGGCGGACGCAAAAAGCACTACGGCGGCCCCAGCGGGTGCGCTTCTGTCAAGCGCTACATCGACGAGGACGGCGACTATCGGAAGGGGCCTCGCGCCATCTACCTCTACGGCGAGCCGTTGCCCGCCGAGGAAGTCATCGAACGCGAGTGGTGTGCGCGTTGCGGAGGCTACTGGTTCAACGCTGGTGGGGTGAGTGAGGACTATAGCGATGAGTTCATGCGCAAAGAGACCCGATGGAGGATCCGGGGTCTAACGGAAGATCTCGCCGCGAGATACAACGAGTGATACGGCGTAAGGGGCCTCTTGAATCCGTTGGCTAATCGGCAGGCCTGATCGTCTGCGACCTCGGTGGTCACCGTGGTGAGTTCTTCGCGGCGGTGCTCGCCAGCAGGCGTTAGTTGTGGGGGTCCGAGTCGGAGTAGGACGAAATCAAGCAAACATAAAAAATCCGCTCCGATAAGTTCGGAGAGGATTTTTGCACATTGCTGGCTAACTTTTTGTGTCCGAGGGGGGACTTGAACCCCCACGCCCATTAGTAGGGCACTAGCACCTCAAGCTAGCGCGTCTGCCATTCCGCCACTCGGACAAAATCCCAACCACCTGGGGTTAGCAGCTAAGGCTATCGGATTGGTCCGCGCCGACCCAACCCACCCAGACGAAGACGCCGAGCCCGCCGCTCGTGGCAGTGGTAGGAAAGGTGACTGTGACTTCAAAGACAGGAGCGACCGAGGCCGCAACCAACCCGAGTGATGACGTGGTCGAGGTTGTCAGCAGGTTGATCCGGTTCGATACCACCAACACCGGCGACCCCGAGACGACGCGGGGTGAGGCCGAGTGCGCGCAGTGGGTTGCCGCCCAGCTCGCAGAGGTTGGCTACCAGCCTGAATATGTGGAATCCGGGGCACCCGGTCGAGGCAATGTGTTTGCCCGCCTTGCAGGCGCGGATAGCTCGCGCGGCGCCCTGCTCATCCATGGGCATCTCGACGTGGTGCCCGCAGAAGCAGCCGAATGGAGTGTGCACCCATTTTCCGGCGCGATCGAAGGCGGTCATGTCTGGGGCCGCGGCGCGGTCGACATGAAAGACATGGTGGGCATGATGATCGTGGTGGCCCGGCAGCTAAAGCAGGCCGGCATTGTGCCGCCGCGAGACCTCGTCTTCGCATTCGTTGCCGACGAAGAGCACGGTGGCAGTTACGGGTCGCAATGGTTGGTCGACAACCGGCCTGATCTGTTTGCTGGCGTCACCGAGGCTATCGGCGAAGTCGGCGGCTTTTCGCTGACTGTGCCGCGCCGCGACGGTGGTGAGCGCCGGCTCTACCTGATCGAGACGGCCGAGAAGGGCATCCAGTGGATGCGGCTGACCGCACGGGGCAGGGCGGGGCACGGCTCGATGGTGCACGATCAGAACGCGGTCACCGCGGTCGCCGAAGCGGTCGCGCGGCTGGGCCGTCACCAGTTTCCGCTCGTGCCGACCGACACCGTCGTCCAGTTTCTCGCCGCGATCAGCGAGGAGACCGGCCTCGAGTTCGGCACCGAGTCGCCCGACTTGGAAGGGGCGATCGAAAAGCTTGGCCCGATGGCGCGCATGCTGAAAGCCGTGCTGCATGACACCGCAAACCCGACGATGCTCAAGGCCGGATATAAGGCCAACGTGGTGCCGGCGACCGCGGAAGCGGTGGTGGACTGTCGCGTACTGCCCGGGCGGCAGACGGCGTTCGAGGCCGAGATCGATGAATTGATCGGCCCCGATGTGACCCGGGAATGGATCAAGGACTTGCCGCCGTACGAGACTGCCTTCGACGGCGATCTGGTCGATGCCATGAACGCCGCCGTGCTGGCAGTTGACCCTGACGGCCGAACGGTGCCCTACATGCTTTCCGGCGGCACTGATGCGAAAGCTTTCGCGCGCTTGGGTATTCGCTGCTTTGGCTTCAGCCCGCTGCGGTTGCCGCCGGAATTGGATTTCGCCGCGCTGTTCCACGGTGTCGACGAGCGGGTGCCCATCGATGCGCTCAAGTTCGGCGTCGATGTGCTGGCGCACTTCCTGACACACTGCTGATTACTCGAGAGGACTAAGCATGACAACACCGCCCGACCCGTACGCCGCGCTGCCCAAGCTGCCGTCGTTTCACCTGACGTCGGACTCGATCACCGACGGCCAGCCGTTGGCTACGCCGCAAATCAGCGGAATCATGGGCGCGGGGGGAGCAGACGTCAGCCCGCAGCTGAGCTGGTCGGGATTCCCGACCGAGACCCGTAGCTTTGCGGTCACCGTCTACGACCCCGACGCACCGACCCTGTCCGGGTTCTGGCACTGGGCGGTGGCCAACCTGCCTGCAGACGTCACCGAGTTGCCAGCAGGTGTGGGCGATGGCGGTGAACTTCCGGGCGGCGCGTTGACGTTGGTCAATGATGCGGGCATGCGCCGTTACGTCGGCGCAGCCCCGCCGCCTGGCCATGGTGTGCATCGTTACTACGTCGCGGTGCACGCTGTGCGGGTCGAGAAGCTTGATCTCAGCGAGGACGCCAGTCCGGCCTTCCTGGGATTCAATCTGTTTCAGCACGCAATCGCTCGCGCCGTCATCCACGGCACCTACGAACAGCACTAGCTAGTATCGGCGGCCTATGGCATAATCGAATGTATGTTCGATCAGCGGGTGGTGGCCCGGTTTGATGAGTTGTTCGAGCGGCGTTATCCCTCTGCCACGTCGGAGTCTGCGGTGTTGGTGGATCGGATTTGTTCATGGTCGCGGGCGGAGAATCGGGCGGCGGCGCAGTTGGTGGCGATTGGTGATTTGTTTGGTTAACGGTTGTCGCGTTGTTCGGAGACCGAGGAGTGGGCGATTGACACTGTGGAGGCGGGGGCTGTCGACGCTCAAGCCGGCGATGGCCACTCATCGCGGCTTGAGCGCCGACAGCGGCCAGACCCTAGCGGCATAACCTATCCCGCCGGTCTCTCCGGTTTGGGGGCCGCCGACCCGACCGCGTCGCGCAGCGAGGCGAATCCGCCGTCATGAAGCCGGCGAGCGATGCCGTCGTGAATGTGCTTGGGCCACAAGCCTCCGCCGTAGATGAATCCGGTATAGCCCTGCAATAGCGAGGCGCCCGCTGTGATGCGATCCCATGCGTCGTCGGCGGTTTCGATGCCCCCCACGCTGATGAGCACCAAGCGATCGCCGACCCGCCCGTAGAGCCGGCGCAACACCTCGACAGCGCGGCGCGCCACCGGTGGCCCCGAGATGCCGCCCGCCCCAAGCTCATCGACCCCCGGTGTCGCCAAGCCGTCGCGAGACACCGTGGTGTTGGTTGCCACGATGCCGGCCAGACCCACTTCGACGGCCAGGTCCGCGATGTCGTCGATGTCGGAATCGGAGACATCGGGTGCAATCTTGACCAGCACTGGTGCTGAGGCCTCGGCCAGTACGGCCGACAGGATGGGGCGCAGCGACTCGACTGCCTGCAGATCACGGAGCCCCGGCGTATTCGGCGAGCTGACATTGACCACCAGATACGAGGCCAGCGGGCCGACCAGCCGGGCGCTGGCCCGGTAGTCATCGACGGCCTGGGCGGCCGGCGTTGTTTTGGTTTTGCCGATGTTCACCCCGATGGGCACCTCGGGGCGGTGGCGGGCGAGCTGGATCGCCAGCGCTCCGGCGCCGTGATTGTTGAACCCCATCCGGTTCAGCAGCGCCCGGTCGGCAGGCAGCCGGAACATGCGCGGGGCCGGGTTGCCGGGCTGCGGGTGCGCGGTGACGGTCCCGACTTCGGCGTAACCGAAACCCAACGCACCCCAGCTGAGCAGCCCCATGCCGTCCTTGTCGAAGCCCGCGGCTAGCCCTAGCGGTCCGGGGAAGCGCACCCCAAAAACCGTGCTGGCCAGCATCGGATCAGTCGGTCCCAGCAGTCGGCGCAGCAACCGGCGCAGCACAGCGACGGCGGTGACGCCGCGCAACACGGCAAAAACCAGTGTGTGTATGCGCTCGGGTGGGATCAGGAACAGCAGCCGGCGTACGACCCGGTACATCACAGTTCCGGCTGGTCGGATCGCCGGTTGGCGCCTGTACCCTCTAGGCGAGATTTCTTGCGGCGCAACAACACCCGCCTACTGCCATCGGTATAGAGCCGCACCCGGGTCAACTCCCAACCGCGATATTCAGCCTCGATGGACAGCCGGGTCGACGCGCTGAGCCTGGTCACGTCCGGCGGCAGGCGCAACGGCACCCACTCGTACTCGTCGGACATCTCGGTGTCCCAACCCGCGGGCAGCCGGTTACGCGGTAGCGCCGGTCGGCTGCTCAACGGGTCCCTGCCGCGTGCTCGATGACCTGGACACCGGCACCCGACCCCGACACCACATACAAGGTGTCCGACGCTTCATCAAAAGCCAGCGAATTGGGTTGCTGCACGGTTGGGTAACGCACCTTTTCGACGGGAATTCCGGTGGTCAGATCGTAACCAATAACGATGTTAGACGCGGTTTGGGATACCCAGGCCAAGGTGCGGGACCCGGCCAGCCCGTACGGGGCATGCCGCACCGGATAGGCCTGGCGCAAGATCAGCGGGTCGACGCCGTACACCAACAGCTGGTCACCGCGGGTGTCGGCGACGAGGACCCGGCCCAGCGGATCAGCGGCCAGCGTGGTTGCGCCTTCGCCGGCTCGCAGCGCTTGCTCGACACGACCGTCGGCGCCGATCGTCGTGACCGACGTCTGTCCCCGATCCAGCACTACCGTGGTATTTCCTTGTGTTACAAGGGAATCGACACGCGCAAAGATCTTGTTTCGGTTGCTGGCGGTGGCGGTGCCGGCTCCAGATGCCGTCGCAGCAAGGGTGTAGACAGCGCCGTCGGCGCTGCCCAACACCAACTTGGTGTCCGCTCGGCGTGCGATCGCGGTGAATTCGGTGTGTCCAGCGTCGGCGACCTTCACCTGGGCGGTATGGCCGCCTGCGAGATCGACCACGAAGTAACCACCGTGCGCGGCAACATAGGCGGTGCCGCCGTCGTCGCTGGTCAACGCGGTGGCGGGCCCCGGCAGAACGATCACGCGTGGCCGAGCGTGCGCGTCATCGAACACCGCAACGCTGGCGGGTGCCGCGGGATCGGCGCCTGGGCACAGGACCACCAACCGGCGACTGCCGCTGTCGAATATCGCAGCCTGCGGGTGGCCGCCCAGTGGTCGCACCGCACCCGCTGGATTCTGTGACACCGGCGGCGACCCGGCCGGCTGCGCGGGTTCGATGGTGGGTGGGGAACTATCAAGCGGATTCGACGAACATCCGGTCATGAGTGCCAGCAACAGCAACACGCCAGCTAAACGGCGTTGAAATGCTCGTTTACCCGGTGACAGCAACGGTTAACCCTGGAATGTGGTACATCAAACTCAAATTCTAAGGAACGATGTCGCATCCAATCCCGCCATGTTGCACACATGTACCGGTCCTGGAGAGGTATCTTGGCGACATGACCGTCACCGCTGACCGGCATGCGGCAGACAACGAGTTTGCTGTCGAGGAGATCTCGACGGGAATTTTCGCCAGCGGGTACGGACAAGTCGGTGATGGACGCAGTTTTTCTTTCCACATCGAGCATCGGTCGTTAGTTGTTGAAATTTACCGGCCACGACTGGCCGGGCCTGTTCCGCAGGCTGACGAAGTAGTCGCGAGGGCGGTCCGCGGGCTGGTCGACATCGACCTCACCGACGAACGCAGCCTGGCTGCGGCGGTGCGGGATTCGGTCGCACGCGCGCAGCCGGTGTCGCGCTAGGTTGGATGGATGGTGACCCCCAGCGCCCGGCTTTGCCGCGCCGGCGATCACCACTAGTCGCATCCGGTACGGCCGCCCCCACCAGGTACGGTCGTCGTCGTGACTGCGGTTTCGGCGATGTCCTGGTGGCAAGTCATCGTTTTAGCTGTGGTGCAAGGTCTCACGGAGTTCCTGCCGGTGTCCTCCTCGGGCCACCTGGCGATCATGTCGCGGATCTTTTTCACCGGCGATGCCGGCGCCTCGTTCACCGCGGTCAGCCAACTGGGCACCGAGGCCGCGGTGCTGGTGTACTTCGCCCGCGATATCGTGCGCATTCTCAAAGCCTGGTGCAGCGGCCTGACCGTCACGTCGCACCGCACCGCGGACTATTGGTTGGGCTGGTACGTCATTATCGGGACCATCCCGATCTGCGTCCTGGGCCTGGTGTTCAAAGACGAGATCCGCTCGGGAGTTCGCACTCTGTGGGTGGTGGCGACCGCGTTGGTGGCGTTTTCGGGGGTGATTGCCCTCGCGGAGTATGTAGGGCGTCAGAACCGTCATATCGAGCAGCTGAACTGGCGTGATGCCCTGGTGGTGGGAGTTGCCCAAACGTTGGCGCTGATTCCCGGTGTCTCGCGGTCCGGTTCGACCATCAGCGCTGGGCTGTTTCTTGGACTGGATCGTGAATTGGCCGCCCGATTCGGCTTCCTGCTGGCCATACCCGCTGTGTTCGCGTCCGGGTTGTTCTCGATACCGGACGCCTTCCACCCCGTCACCGAGGGGATGAGTGCCACCGGCCCGCAGCTGCTGGTGGCCACCGTGATCGCGTTCGTCGTCGGATTGGCCGCGGTGTCCTGGTTGCTGCGGTTTCTGGCGCAGCACAACATGTACTGGTTCGTCGGCTACCGGATAGCCGCCGGCGTGGGTGTGCTTGTCCTGCTGGCGACCAGGACGGCAGCCGCGACATGACGGTCATCGTGTTGCGGCACGGGCGGTCCACCTCGAATACCGCGGGTGTCTTGGCTGGTCGTTCTGACGGTGTCGACCTCGACGACAGAGGCCACGAGCAAGCCGTCGGCCTGATCGACCGGATTGGCGAGTTGCCGATCCAGGCGGTGGTGTGCTCACCACTGCTGCGGTGCCGGCGCACCGTCGAACCGCTCGCCGAAGCGCTGTGCCTGGAGCCGCTCATCGATGACCGGCTGTCCGAAGTGGATTACGGGGAATGGACGGGCCGCAACATCGGTGACTTGGCGAAGGAGCCGTTATGGCAGGTGGTGCAGGCGCATCCTAGCGCCGCGGTGTTTCCCGGCGGCGAGGGTTTGGCGCAGGTGCAGGCGCGCGCGGTGGCCGCTATCCGGGAACACGACCGGCGGCTGGCCTTACAACATGGCGGTGACACGCTGTGGATCGCCTGTACTCACGGCGACGTCATTAAGGCGGTGATCGCCGACGCGTTCGGCATGCATCTGGACAGTTTCCAACGCGTCACCGCCGACCCGGGATCAGTGAGTGTGATCCGCTACACCCAGCTGCGACCGTTCGTGCTGCACGTCAACCACACCGGTGCGCGGTTGTCGTCGGCGTTGCGGGCCGCGACCAAGCCTTCAGGTGATGCGGTGGTTGGTGGCTCTGCTGATTAATTCTTTCCGATCCGGTTCGGTTCGCGCCCGCGTTCGGATCGCACCTTGGGCCCAACTGCCGGTATTTTGGAGGTGCCATGGCCCGCGCAATTCACGTCTTCCGCACCCCCGACCGCTTCGTGGCCGGGACCGTTGGCCAGCCCGGGAATCGCACTTTCTACATCCAAGCGGTGCACGACTCTCGGGTGGTTTCAGTGGTTTTGGAAAAGCAGCAGGTTGCGGTGCTGGCGGAACGCATTGGTGCGTTGCTGCTCGAGGTGCATCGCAGGTTCGGCACCCCGGTGCCCCCAGAGCCCGTCGAGATCGATGACCTTAACCCGCTGATCATGCCGGTGGACGCCGAGTTCCGGGTCGGCACCATGGGCCTAGGTTGGGATTCGGAAGCCCAGACCGTGGTGGTGGAGTTGCTGGCCGTCACCGACGCCGAGTTCGACGCCTCCGTGGTGCTCGACGACACCGAGGAAGGTCCCGACGCGGTGCGGGTGTTCCTAACGCCGGAGTCGGCGCGACAGTTCGCCACCCGCTCCAACCGTGTCATCTCGGCGGGACGCCCGCCGTGCCCGCTGTGCGACGAACCGCTGGACCCTGAGGGACATATCTGCGCACGCACCAATGGCTACAAGCGCAGCGCGCTGCTCGGCCCTAACGATGATGACGCCAAAGGGTGATGAGCGTGAGGTGTTGGCCGACGGCGAGCTGACGGTCCTTGGACGCATCCGTTCGGCCAGCAACGCCACCTTTTTGTGCGAATCGACGCTGGACCAGCGCAGCGTGCACTGCGTTTACAAACCGGTCTCCGGCGAGCAGCCGTTGTGGGATTTTCCTGACGGGACTTTGGCTGGCCGCGAACTCGGGGCATATCTAGTTTCGGCGTGCTTGGGTTGGAGCATTGTGCCCTACACGGTAATTCGTGACGGCCCGGCGGGTCCTGGCATGCTGCAGCGATGGGTGCAGCAGCCCGGTGACGCTGCCGACTCCGATCCCAGGCCCGGGCCCGACTTGGTTGACCTGTTTCCCGCCGACAAGCTGCAGCCGGGTTACCTGCCGGTGTTGCGGGCCTACGACTATGCCGGCGACGAGGTCATCCTGATGCACGCCGACGACACCCAGTTGCGGCGAATGGCGGTATTCGACGTGCTGATCAACAACGCCGATCGCAAGGGCGGCCACATCCTTTACGGCCTCGACGGCCACGTTTACGGGGTCGACCATGGTCTGTGTCTGCATGTCGAGGACAAACTGCGCACAGTGTTATGGGGTTGGGCCGGTAAGCCGATCGACGACGAAACCTTAGCGGGGGTCGCCGGGCTGGCCAACGGCCTTAGCGGCCCGTTGGCCGATGCGCTCGCGGGGCAGATCACCTGGACAGAAATCACCGCCCTGCGCAGGCGCGCGCACGCGCTGCTAGACAACCCGGTGATGCCTGGACCGAACCGGCATCGTGCCATTCCGTGGCCGGCATTTTAGAAACCAGCTGCGCCGTCGGCGATACTGAAGCGGTGAACCCGGCTGCCCATGACAAAAGGGATGACCAGTCAGAGCTAACGGATGCGGCTCTGGCTGCCGATCTCGCCGCGGCAGCGGGGGAGTTGCTCCTAGAAATTCGTGAGGAGATCGGTTTCGGCCAACCCTGGGCGCTTGGCGACGCTGGTGACCGGCGGGCAAATTCGCTACTGCTGAGCCGGCTGCGGGCCGAGCGGCCGGGCGACGCGGTACTCAGCGAGGAAGCGCATGACGATCGTGCTCGGTTGCAGGCTGGCCGGGTGTGGATCATCGACCCACTGGATGGCACCCGCGAATTCTCCACGGCAGGGCGCGACGACTGGGCGGTACATATCGCGCTGTGGCAACGTCCCACCGGCGGCTCCGCAGACGGCCGGCGCGAGATCACCGACGCGGCGGTGGCGCTGCCGGCCCGCGGGAACAGGGTGTACCGCAGCGACACCGTGACGGCCAACGCTGCGACCGGCGGTGTTCCTAGCACTTTCCGGATTGCCGTCAGCGCCACCCGGCCGCCCGCAATCCTGCACCGGATACGGCAGACGTTGGCCATCGAACCGGTGGCTATCGGGTCGGCGGGGGCAAAAGCGATGGCGGTTGTCGACGGCGATGTGGACGCCTACCTGCATGCCGGAGGCCAATGGGAATGGGATTCCGCGGCGCCGGCCGGGGTGGTGTTGGCGGCCGGCATGCACGCGTCGCGCCTGGACGGCTCGCCGCTGCGCTACAACCAGCTCGATCCGTACCTGCCCGACTTTGTGATGTGTCGCGCCGAGATCGCGCCGATCCTGCTCGGCGCCATCCGTCAGGCGTGGCGCTAACCGGCCATTAAAGTCGACGACATGCAGTCGTGGTCTTCCGCACAGGTTCCGGTGTTGCCGGGACGCGGCCCCGAGCTAAGGCTGTACGACACCTCTGACCGGCAGGTGCGCCCGGTGGCCGCCGGTGCTGCGCCCACCGGCAAGGCGACCATGTACGTCTGCGGGATCACCCCGTATGACGCCACTCATCTGGGCCACGCAGCGACCTATCTGGCGTTCGACCTGATTCACCGACTATGGCTCGACCTTGGTCACGACGTGCACTACGTGCAGAACGTCACCGACGTCGACGATCCGTTGTTTGAACGCGCCGATCGTGACGGCGTCGAGTGGCGCGATCTCGCCGAGCGCGAGGTCGCCCTGTTCCGCGATGACATGGCGGCGCTGCGGATACTGCCGCCGCGTGACTACGTGGCGGCGACCGAAGCGATCGCTGAGATCGTCGAACTCGTGGAAAAGATGCTGGCCTCGGGGGCCGCGTACGTCATCGAGGACAAGTACCCGGACATTTACTTCCGAGCTGATGCAACACTGCAGTTCGGCTACGAGTCGGGCTATGACCGAGACACCATGCTGCGGCTGTACGAGCAGCGCGGCGGCGACCCGCGCCGGCCTGGAAAAAGCGACGAGCTCGACGCATTGCTGTGGCGGGTCGCGCGACCCGGCGAGCCCAGTTGGCCGTCGCCGTTCGGTCCAGGCCGGCCGGGCTGGCACGTCGAATGCGCGGCAATTGCGCTCAGCCGTATCGGCATTGGACTGGACATTCAGGGCGGGGGCAGCGACCTGATCTTTCCGCATCACGAGTTCACCGCGGCGCATGCTGAATGTGTCAGGGGCGAGCGGCGATTCGCCCGGCACTACGTGCACGCCGGGATGATCGGCTGGGACGGACACAAGATGTCTAAGAGCCGCGGCAACCTGGTGCTGGTGTCGACGTTGCGCGCTCAAGGCGCCCCGCCCTCGGCTATCCGGCTGGGTCTGCTGGCCGGGCATTATCGGGCCGACCGGTTTTGGAGCCCGCAGCTGCTCGATGAGGCTATCGCCCGGCTGCATCGTTGGCGCACCGCTGCCTCGATGCCCGCCGGTCCAGACGTCGCCGATGTTATTGCCCGGGTGCGCAGGTATTTAGCCGACGACCTTGATACCCCCAAAGCGATTGCCGCAGTGGATGGTTGGGTTACCGATGCGCTGGAGTACGGTGGCCACGACGCGGCGGCGCCAAATATGCTGGCAACCGCGATCGATGCGCTGCTAGGGGTGGACCTGTAATCGCGGCAAAGGTGCCAAGGTACGGTTTCGGGCATGACATCGTTGCATAGCAAGGTCGTCTTTATTACCGGTGGTGCCAGGGGAATCGGCGCTGCGGTAGCCCGTCGGCTAAGCAACAAGGGCGCCAAACTTGTGTTGATCGATCTGGACAAAGCCGAGCTGGCGGTCGTCGCCGCCGAACTCGGCGGCGACGACCGGGTGCTGACCGCGGTCGCCGATGTGCGCGATCTGCCCGCCATGCAGGTGGCAGCCAAGCAAGCCGTCGAACGCTTCGGCGGCATCGATGTCGTCGTCGCCAATGCGGGCATCGCCAGCTATGGGTCCGTGCTGCAGGTCGACCCGGAGGCGTTCAAGCGGGTGTTGGACGTCAACCTGCTCGGTGCCTTTCACACGGTGCGTGCCACGCTGCCCTCGTTGATCGACCGCCGAGGTTATGTGTTGATCGTCTCGTCGCTGGCCGCTTTCGCAGCGCCACCGGGGATGGCGTCCTACAACGCGTCGAAGGCAGGAAACGAGCACCTCGCCAACGCGGTGCGCATGGAGGTCGCACAGCTCGGTGTCGACGTCGGCACGGCCCACATGTCCTGGATCGATACCGCGCTGGTTCGCGACACCAAGGCCGACCTGCCCGCCTTCGGTGACTTGCTCGCGGCGCTGCCGTGGCCGTTGAACAAGACCACCACGGTGGATCGATGCGCGTCCGCGTTTGTTAAGGGCATCGAGGGCCGCAAGGATCGCGTGTATTGTCCGGGCTGGGTGGGCTTGTTTTCCTGGATCAAACCGGTGTTGTTCACTCGGATCGGACAACTGCCCGTCCGCAAGATCTCTGCTGGGCTGCTGCCCCGCATGGATGCCGAGGTCGTCACGCTTGGTCGCTTCACTAGCGCATACAACGAGGACTTCGTGAAGCCCTAAGGTTGGGGCTCAAGCGGTTGTCAGGACAGGTCGCGGAAGGCGAGCGCAAACCCGATAACCGCGATGATTGCGGCCGCGGCATAACCGATCAGCGACCACCAGCCGCTGTGCCAGTACGCGGTAACCGCGACGACGACGATGGCCGAGAGGACCATGGCCATTCCATACAGTGGTGGCTTGCTGGCGTAGCGGTTGCGGATAATCCGTCGGATAATCCGATTCACCCCCTTCGAGAATCAGCCCTAGGATTTCATCGGCGGGTTGGCGACCGCCGGAAAAGGCCCGGTATAGCCCATTCTCTCACGGGCGATGGCCATCACGCGCTTGCGTATCGAGTACCAGCCTGCGATCAAGGCCGGAATGACAACGACCAACGCTGCCACCGTCCAGGTGCCGATCGGTTTGTCGAATGCCATCACAACCAGTACCGAGAGCAAGAAGAGCAAAGTGAGGTAGCCACTGTACGGGGCCAGCGGCATGCGGAATCGGGGTCGGCGCATGATCCCGGCTTTGGCCATCTTGTGCAGTCGAAGCTGGCACAGCACGATGGTGGCCCAACCCGCCATGGTACCCAGCGCAGACATGTTCAGCACGATTTCGAAGGCTTGACCGGGGTTGAAGGCGTTCAGCGCGACGCCGAACAGGCAGATGACGGCGGTTAAAAGGATTCCGCCATAGGGCACACCGTTTTTCGACATCTTCGCGGTGAACTTCGGGCCGCTACCACTCATGGCCAGCGAGTGCATGACGCGGCCGGTGGAATACAGTCCGGCGTTGAGGCTGGATAGTGCGGCGGTGAGTACCACAATGTTCATCAGGTCGCCGGCGCCTTCGAAGCCGATCTTGGAGAAGAACGTGACGAACGGGCTTTCGCCGGCCTTGAACGCGGTGTAGGGCAGCAGCAGCGCCAGCAGGATCACTGACCCGACATAGAAGATCGCGATGCGGGCGATCACGGAGTTGATCGCCCGCGGCATGATTTTTTCCGGCTCGGCGGTTTCGCCGGCGGCGGTGCCGACCAGTTCGACGGCGGCGTAGGCGAACACCACGCCGGAGGTGACCACCAGCAGCGGCACGACACCGGTCGGGAACAATCCGCCGTGGCTAGTCCAGAGGCTAAACCCGGTGGTGTGGCCGTCGACCGGGTAGCGCCCGCCGAGAAAGATGGTTCCTACGACCAGGAATGCCACCAGCGCGCACACCTTGATTAGCGCGGCCCAAAACTCGAGCTCGCCGAACCATTCGACGGAGATCAGGTTCATGGCCAGCACCACCGCCAGGGCGATCAGCGCCAGAGTCCATTGCGGTAACACCGTGAAGATTGTCCAGCGATGCAGGTAGGTGGCGATGGCGGTGGTGTCCACGATCGCTGTCATCGCCCAGTGCAGGAAGTACAACCAGCCCACGGTGTAGGCGGCCTTCTCACCGAAGAATTCCCGTGCGTAGGACACGAAGGAGCCCGATGAGGGACGGTGCAGCACCAGCTCGCCTAGTGCCCGCAGTATCAGGAAAACAAACAGCCCGCAGACGACATACACCAGGAACAAGCCCGGTCCGGCCTTGGCCAGCCGGCCGCCGGCGCCCAGGAACAACCCGGTTCCGATCGCCCCGCCGATGCCGATCATCTGCAGTTGTCGGGGCTTGAGGCCCTTGTGGTAGCCGGCCTCCTCGCTGAGGGCGTCAGCCCTTGACGCGCCGGATTTTGGTTCGGGGCTCTCAGCCAGCGTGGCCATACATGGGGTCCTATCGTCGTTCTACCGGCGTTCGGTGGGTTCTTCCCATGACCGTGAAGGTATGGTTCGCGCGAAATTTGGTCTTGCGATTGTACTGATTCCGTTAGTTGGGGCAACTCGACCGCAAGGGGTCTAGTACCTGCGTTGAGCTACGGGCTCTGGCTGTGGGATCGTCCTGGTGGTTGCACCGGCGGGTTGGCGATTGCCGGAAATGGCCCGGTATAGCCCATCCTCTCACGGGCGACGGCCATCACGCGCTGACGCACCAAGTACCAGCCTGCGATCAAGGCCGGGACGATAACGACCAGTGACGCCACGGTCCAGGTGCCGATCGGTTTGTCGAACGCCATCAGGACCAAGATGGCGGCCAAGAAAGCCAAGGTGAGGTAGCCGGTGTAGGGGGCCAGCGGCATGCGGAATCGGGGTCGGCGCATGATCCCGGCTTTGGCCATCTTGTGCAGTCGAAGCTGGCACAGCACGATGGTGGCCCACGACGCGATGATGCCCAACACTGCGATATTGAGCACGATTTCGAAGGCTTGACCGGGGTTGAAGGCGTTGAGTGCGACGCCGAACAGGCAGATGACGGCGGTTAAAAGAATTCCGCCATAGGGCACACCGCTTTTGGACATCTTCGCGGTGAACTTCGGGCCGCTACCGTTGATGGCTATCGAGTGCATGACGCGGCCGGTTGAGTACAGTCCGGCGTTGAGGCTGGATAGTGCGGCGGTGAGTACCACGATGTTCATCAGGTCGCCGGCGCCGTGGAAACCGATCTTGGAGAAAAAGGTAACGAACGGGCTTTCGTGGGCTGTGTAGGCGGTGTAGGGCAGCAGCAGTGCCAGCAGGATCACCGACCCGACGTAGAAGATCGCGATGCGGGCGATTACGGAGTTGATCGCTCGGGGCATGATTTTTTCCGGTTCGGCGGTCTCGCCGGCGGCGGTGCCCACCAGTTCGACGGCACCGTAGGCGAACGCCACCCCGGAGCTCAGCACTAGTAGCGGGGCGACGCCGGTGGGGAACAGTCCGCTGTGGCTGGTCCACAGGCTCAAGCCGGTGCTGTGGCCGTCGACCGGGTAGCGCCCGGCGAGGAAGATGGTTCCTACGATCAGGAATGCCAGCAGCGCGCAAACCTTGACGAGTGCGGCCCAAAACTCGAGTTCGCCGAACCATTCCACGGAGATCAGGTTCATCGCTAACACCACTGCCAGGGCGATCAGCGCAAGAGTCCACTGTGGCAACACCGTGAAGATCGTCCAGCGATGCAGGTAGGTGGCGATGGCGGTGGTATCCACGATCGAGGTCATCGCCCAGTTCAGGAAGTACATCCAGCCCACAGCGTAGGCGGCCTTCTCGCCGAAGAACTCTCGTGCGTAGGACACAAAGGAGCCCGATGAGGGACGGTGCAACACCAGCTCGCCCAGTGCTCGCAGGATCAAGAAGACGAATAGTCCGCAGATGGCATACACCAGGAACAGTCCAGGGCCGGCGTTGGCTAGCCGCCCGCCGGCGCCCAGGAACAGCCCGGTCCCGATGGCGCCGCCGATCCCGATCATCTGCAGTTGTCGAGGCCTGAGTCCCTTGTGATAGCCGGCCTCCTCGCCGAGAACATCAGCTGTCGACACGCCGGGGTTTGGGTTGGGGGTATCCGGCAGCGCCGTCATGCGAGGGGTCCTATCGTCGTCGTTCGCCCCGCCCGCTGGGTTTGTCTCGAGTCGTCAAGACAGGGTTGGCTAGGGATCTTTTCCTAATCGATGGATGACGGCAAATTGTACGGACACCATTGCCTCGGCCAGTGCCTACCGCCCGAACCCGGGCCGCCGCCGGCGCAGATAGCGTTCGAACTCGGCGGCCAACGCGTCGCCGTCGATCTTGCCCAACGCATCATTCACATCGACCTCGGCGTCGCCGCGCTGCTCCAGGGACTGCACGTATTCGGCCAGGTCGTCGTCCTCGGTGGCCATCTCGGTGATCGCCTGCTCCCACTCCTCGGCTTGCGCTGGCAGGTCAGCCAACGGGACCTCGACGTCGAGCACGTCTTCGACGCGGCGCAGCAGCGCGACCGTCGCTTTCGGATTGGGTGGGTGCGACACGTAGTGGGGCACCGCCGCCCAGAACGTCACCGCCGGGATCCCGGCCGCCACGCAGGCGTCTTGGAACACCCCGGCGATCCCCGTCGGGCCCTCGTAACGGGTTTCCTCCAGACCGAAGCGCCGCGCTGACTCCGGCGAGTAGGCCGCACCCGAGACCGGCACCGGCCGGGTATGCGGGGTGTCGGCCAGCAGCGCCCCGAGGATCACGACAGTGTCGACGTTGAGCTTGTCGGCAATGGCCAGCAACTCAGCGCAGAAGCTGCGCCAGCGCATGTTCGGTTCCACCCCGTGCATCAACACCACATCGCGGTCACTGCCCGGCGGGCGACAGTGTGAGATCCGCATCGCCGGCCACACCAACTCCCGGGTGACTCCATCGACCTGGCGGATGACCGGGCGATTCACCTGGTAGTCGTAGTAGGCCTCGTCGTCGATCTCCACGATCGGATCGGCTTCCCAGATGGCGTCCAGGTGCTCTAGTGCTCCGCTGGCCGCATCGCCGGCATCGTTCCAGCCCTCAAACGCCGCCACGACGACGGTGTTGTGCAGTTCGGGCAGCGCGCTGCGATCCGGCCCACCATCTCGCGAAGTCACGCCAATCAGCGTACGGCTTCGAGTCCGGCGACGATGCGGAGAACTGAGCGGTTTGCATAGGCCCACTATCCTTGTCCGTGTGACTGCCGCTAACCGACACCAGTACGACACCGATCTTCTGGAGACTTTGGCGCAGCGGGTGGTGGTGGGCGACGGTGCGATGGGCACTCAGCTGCAGGCCGCGGACCTCACGTTAGACGATTTCCGCGGCTTGGAAGGCTGCAACGAGATCCTCAACGAGACGCGTCCTGACGTGCTGGAAACCATCCACCGCGGCTACTTCGAGGCAGGCGCGGACGCCGTCGAGACCAACACCTTCGGCTGCAACCTGTCCAATCTCGGCGACTACGACATCGCCGACAAGATCAGGGACCTGTCGCAGCGGGGTACCGCGATCGCGCGACGGGTCGCCGACGAGCTGACCACCCCCGACCGCAAGCGATACGTGCTGGGGTCGATGGGGCCGGGCACCAAGCTGCCCACCCTCGGCCACACCGAGTACCGGGTCATTCGCGACGCCTACACCGAGTCGGCGCTGGGCATGCTGGACGGCGGCGCCGACGCCATCCTCGTCGAAACTTGCCAGGACTTGCTGCAGCTTAAGGCCGCGGTGCTGGGCTCGCGGCGAGCAATGGCACAGGCCGGTCGGCACATTCCGGTCTTCGCCCATGTGACCGTGGAAACGACCGGCACGATGCTGCTGGGAAGCGAGATCGGCGCGGCGCTGACCGCCGTCGAACCGCTCGGCGTGGACATGATCGGTTTGAACTGCGCAACGGGCCCCGCCGAGATGAGTGAGCATCTGCGGCACCTGTCGCGGCACGCCCGCATCCCGGTGTCGGTGATGCCCAACGCCGGGCTGCCGGTGCTGGGCGCCAAGGGCGCCGAATACCCGCTGCAGCCTGACGAATTGGCCGAGGCGTTGGCCGGTTTCATCGCCGAGTTCGGCCTGGCGCTGGTCGGTGGCTGCTGTGGCACCACCCCGGCTCATATCCAGGAAGTGGCCGCCGCGGTCGCGAACATCAAGCGTCCCGAACGGCAGGTCAGCTACGAGCCGTCGGTGTCGTCGCTGTATACGGCCATCCCGTTCGCCCAGGACGCCTCGGTCTTGGTGATCGGCGAGCGGACAAACGCTAATGGCTCCAAGGGTTTTCGTGAGGCGATGATCGCCGAGGACTATCAGAAGTGTCTGGACATCGCCAAGGACCAAACCCGCGACGGCGCACATCTGCTGGACCTGTGTGTCGACTACGTCGGCCGCGATGGCGTGGCCGATATGAAGGCGTTGGCCAGCCGGCTGGCGACGTCGTCGACATTGCCGATCATGCTGGACTCCACCGAAACCCCGGTGCTGCAAGCGGGTTTGGAGCACCTGGGCGGCCGCTGCGCGATCAACTCGGTCAACTACGAGGATGGTGACGGCCCCGAGTCGCGGTTTGCTAAGACCATGGAGCTGGTCGCCGAGCACGGCGCGGCGGTGGTTGCGCTGACCATCGACGAAGAGGGCCAGGCCCGCACCGCTGAGAAGAAGATCGAAATCGCGGAGCGGCTGATCAATGACATTACCGGCAACTGGGGCGTTGATAAATCGGCGATCCTCATCGACTGTTTGACCTTCACCATTGCCACCGGCCAGGAGGAGTCACGCAAAGACGGCATCGAGACCATCAAAGCGATCCGTGAGCTGAAGAAGCGCCACCCTGCGGTACAGACCACGCTGGGGCTTTCCAATATCTCGTTCGGCCTCAATCCCGCTGCGCGCCAAGTGCTCAACTCGGTGTTCCTGCACGAATGTCAGGAAGCCGGACTGGATTCGGCGATCGTGCACGCGTCAAAGATCCTGCCTATCAACCGGATACCCGAAGAACAACGCAACATAGCACTCGACTTAGTCTACGATCGCCGCCGCGACGGGTATGACCCGCTGCAGGAACTAATGCGGCTGTTCGAAGGTGTGTCGGCGGCATCGTCGAAGGAAACACGGGCGGCCGAACTCGCCAAGCTGCCGTTGTTCGACCGGCTAGCGCAGCGGATCGTCGACGGCGAACGCAACGGTTTGGACGCCGATCTCGACGAGGCAATGACCCAGAAGCCGCCGCTGGCGATCATCAACGAGAATCTGTTGGCCGGCATGAAGACGGTCGGTGAGTTGTTCGGTTCTGGGCAGATGCAGCTGCCGTTCGTGCTGCAGTCGGCCGAGGTGATGAAAGCCGCTGTGGCTTACCTAGAACCGCACATGGAGCGCTCCGATGACGATTCCGGTAAGGGCCGGATTGTGCTGGCCACGGTCAAAGGTGATGTGCACGATATCGGCAAGAACCTGGTCGATATCATCCTGAGCAACAACGGCTACGAAGTGGTAAACCTCGGCATCAAGCAGCCGATCGCCAACATTCTCGAGGTGGCCGAGGACAAAAGCGCCGACGTGGTCGGGATGTCGGGCTTGCTGGTGAAATCGACCGTGGTCATGAAGGAAAACCTCGAGGAGATGAACACTCGCGGAGTCGCCGAGAAATTCCCAGTGCTGCTCGGCGGCGCGGCGTTGACTCGCAGCTATGTGGAGAACGACCTAGCCGAAGTCTATGAGGGCGAAGTGCATTACGCGCGAGATGCTTTCGAGGGTTTGAAGTTGATGGACACCATCATGAGCGCCAAGCGCGGCGAGGCTCCTGCGCCGGGGAGCCCGGAGGCCTTGGCGGCAGAAGCAGCCCGTAAGAAGGAAGTTGAGCGCAAGGCCCGCCATGAGCGGTCCAAACGCATTGCGGCGCAGCGCAAGGCTGCCGAAGAGCCGGTTGAGGTGCCCGATCGCTCCGATGTCGCCGCCGACATCGAGGTGCCTCAGCCGCCGTTCTGGGGTTCGCGGATCGTCAAGGGCCTGGCGGTGGCCGAATACACCGGGCTACTCGATGAGCGCGCATTGTTCTTGGGCCAGTGGGGATTACGCGGTGTGCGCGGCGGTACGGGGCCTGCGTACGAGGATTTGGTGCAGACCGAGGGCCGGCCGCGGCTGCGGTACTGGCTAGACCGGTTGTCCACCGACGGCGTCTTGGCGCACGCCGCCGTGGTGTACGGCTACTTCCCGGCGGTGTCCGAGGGTGACGACATCGTGGTGCTCGCGGAGCCGAGACCGGACGCCGAGCAGCGGTACCGGTTCAGCTTCCCGCGTCAGCAACGCGGCCGGTTCCTGTGCATCGCTGATTTCATTCGATCCCGGGATTTGGCGACCGAGCGGGGCGAGGTTGACGTGCTGCCGTTCCAGCTCGTGACCATGGGTCAACCCATTGCTGACTTCGCCAACGAGCTGTTCGCGTCCAATTCCTATCGCGATTATCTCGAAGTGCACGGCATTGGCGTGCAGCTCACCGAAGCGCTGGCCGAGTACTGGCACCGGCGCATTCGTGAGGAGCTGAAATTCGCCGGGGACCGGGCGATGTCGGCCGACGACCCCGAGGCCGTTGAGGACTATTTCAAGCTGGGCTACCGGGGTGCCCGCTTCGCGTTCGGGTATGGAGCATGCCCGGACCTGGAGGACCGGGCGAAGATGATGGCGCTGCTAGGGCCCGACCGCATCGGTGTGACGTTGTCTGAGGAGTTGCAGCTCCATCCCGAGCAATCGACCGACGCCTTTATCCTGCACCACTCCGAGGCCAAGTACTTCAACGTCTAACTCCAGGTGCGCGGCAGCATCGGCTCCTTAAGCGCCTCGCCGATATGGCCGCTGTCCAACAGAACGAGTCCTTTGGCTTGGGCAGCAGCAGATTTCGGGAGGGTGCCGGCAAACCCGAACGGTTCGATACCGCGGTCAGTGCCGAGGATCTGCTCGGCTATTTTTGTGGCTGAGACAGTCTTGCGCCGGCCGTCTGCGGGGAATGCGAAACGGTACCGCTGGACGTGTCCCCGGGCGCGGGCTTTGGCCCCGGCTGTTGGGGTGAACCCCTCAGCGTCGGGACCGCCGACAACGTAATAGCCTTGGGCAGCGCCGAAACTCGGAGGCGGGGAAGGTGCCGGTGCCGGCGTCATCGTCGTGACAGATGTAGCAGTGGCGACGGGCGTCGTGGGGCTGGTGCCGGTCAACGTGACTCCGCTAATCGCGGGCAAGCCCTGCTCGCCAGGGTCATTAGGATGCGCCACGTCGATCAGTGGCCCCGCATCTTCGCCCAGCACGCAGCCGCCGACAAGCACGGTCAGTCCGACCGCACCGATAGGCGACAGCACCGGACTCAGCAGCGGAGCGAACGGCCCGAAATAGATCATGGGGTCTAACACCGAGTAAGCGATGATTGTGAAGACCTGGCTGGACACCAAGGAAATGAACGCGTCCAGTAGCTGGGTGATGAGACTGCCGAGCGGTCCGGACAGGAATTCGGTAGCTAGGTTCCGAAGAAACTCCAGGAAATCCTTGAGGAGCTTAAGGATTAATTTGGTGGGGTCAGGGAAGCTGCTACCGGAGCCGCCGGTGGCGACGATGCGCGGCGCGGGTGACGTCGTCGGGGTCGCCGCCAAGCTTTCGTTTGAGACCGCTTGATAGACGCTCATCGTGGTTGCCGCCTGAACCCACATGACCATGTAGTCGGCTTCGTTGAGCGCGATGGGGATGGTGTTGACGCCAAAGAAGTTGGTCGCGACCAGTGCGGCATGCTGAGCATGGTTGGCGGCGAGGTCGGCGAGAGTCGGCATGCCGCCCAATGCGCAGGTGTAACCGGCGGCGGCAGTTTCGTGGCTGGCCGCCGCCGCAGCGGCCGCCGCGCTGGCCGCGCGCAGCCAACAAAGGAACGGTTGATGGGCCGCGACGAACCGCTCCGCGCTCGGCCCTGCCCACGTGGCGGCATGCGCGGATGTGAGAATTGCCGCGAGTTCGGTTGCCGCGTCAGCATATTGGGCGGCCAGCACGCGCCACCTCCCGGCCGCTGCCAGCAGCGGACCGGGACCGGCGCCAGTGGACAGCAGCGCTGAAGGCACCTCGGGGGGCAGTGCGAGCCACACCGGAGACGTCACGTTCATGGTTGACCGCCCTTCACAGCCACGATACCTAACAGGTTAGGCTACCCTACATTAGGGTGCCCTAATGCGCTGGCCGGGCGAAACCGCCGTGACTTTGCCGGTCGGCACGTGAAACAATCGCTGGCCGTGAAGACCTTCGAGGATCTGTTCGCCGAACTCGACGAACGTGCCCATACCCGACCGGCCGGCAGCGCCACAGTGGCGGCCCTGGACGGTGGGATACATGCACTGGGCAAAAAGATCCTGGAGGAGGCCGGCGAAGTGTGGTTAGCCGCCGAACATGAACCTAACGACGCGTTGGCCGAAGAGATTAGCCAGTTGCTGTATTGGACTCAGGTGCTGATGATCTCGCGCGGGCTGTCGCTCGATGACGTCTATCGGAAGCTATGAGCATGCTGCGGGTCGCCGTTCCTAACAAAGGTGCGCTAAGCGAGCCGGCCACCGAGATCCTCTCGGAGGCCGGCTACCGGCGACGCACTGATCCCAAAGACCTTACCGTCGTCGACCCCGTCAACCGCGTCGAGTTCTTCTTTCTGCGGCCCAAAGACATTGCCATCTATGTCGGTTCCGGAGACCTCGACTTCGGCATTACCGGACGAGACCTGGTGCGCGATTCGGATGCGTCGGTGCGCGAACGCCTGGCGCTGGGTTTCGGATCGTCCAGCTTCCGTTACGCCGGCCCTGCCGGATGTGACTGGACGACGTCGGATCTGGTCGGAAAAAGGATCGCCACCGCCTACCCGAACTTGGTTCGAAAGGACCTGGCCGCCAAGGGCATTGAAGCAACCGTCATCGGACTTGACGGCGCCGTAGAGATCTCGGTGCAGCTTGGGGTGGCCGACGCCATCGCCGACGTGGTCGGATCCGGACGCACCCTGAGCCTGCATGATCTGGTGGCCTTTGGCGACCCGCTGTGTGATTCGGAGGCGGTGCTGATCGAGCGCGGCGATCGGGGCAGCCACGATCACCGCGAGACCGTCGCGGCGCGCGATCAACTGGTCGCTCGGATCCAAGGGGTGGTGTTTGGTCAGCAGTATCTGATGCTGGACTACGACTGCCCGCGCTCGGTACTAGACAAAGCCACCTCGATCACGCCGGGACTGGAGTCGCCGACCATCGCTCCACTAGCCGAGCCGGGCTGGGTCGCAATTCGCGCGCTGGTGCCCCGCCGCGACATCAACGAGCTCATGGACCAGCTTGCCGCTATCGGAGCCAAAGCGATTCTGGCTTCCGACATTAGGTTCTGCCGATTCTGATCAGCCGGCGCGTATCGGAGACTTCGCTGTGTTAGCGTCCTTGACAGGAGGGTCTCCGTGACGCATTACCTTGTTCTTCTGCTGGCTCTTTTGATTGGCGTTATCGCCGGGTTGCGTTCCCTGACGGCTCCCGCGGTGGTTTCCTGGGCGGCTCTATTCGGCTGGATCAACCTGCATGGCACATGGGCGAATTGGGTAGGCAATCTCATCACTGTCGTGGTCTTCACCGTTCTTGCGGTCGCAGAACTGGTCAACGACAAGCTTCCCAAGACACCGCCTCGCACCGCGCCGCCGGCGTTCGCTGTCCGAATCATGACGGGCGCGTTTGCCGGCGCCGTAATCGGTACCGCGTGGGGCTATTTGTGGACCGCGCTTGGTGCCGGCCTCGTCGGCGCGGTGCTCGGGACCCTGGGCGGTTATCAGGCGCGTAGTCGGCTGGTGACTGCCCGCGGTGGACAGGACCTGCCGATCGCGCTGCTGGAGGATGCGGTCGCGGTCTTGGGCGGGTTCGCAATCGTCGCGCTCACGGGTTCTCTGTGAGTAAGCATTTCGATGCGGTGATCGTCGGCGCCGGCCAGGCTGGGCCGGCTCTGGCGGGTCGGCTGACGGCTGCCGGACAGCGCGTGGCGATTGTGGAGCGCAAACTCATCGGCGGCACCTGCGTCAACACCGGATGCATCCCAACCAAGACGCTGGTAGCTAGCGCGCATGCCGCGCAATTGGCCCGCCGCGGAGCCGAATACGGCATCGGTACCGGGCCAGTCAGTGTGGACATGGCGAAAGTCAAGGCGCGCAAAGACGACATCATGTGTAAGGACCGCGAGGGTGTCGAAACTTGGCTAGCCAGCATGGACGGCTGCACTGTCTTTCGTGGTCACGCTCGTTTCCAGGATCCGCATACTCTGCGCGTCGGCTTGCAGGACGGTGAAGCCCTGCTGCACGCCGACCGGGTCTTCCTCAACGTCGGTGGCCGTGCGGTGGTGCCGGACATCCCGGGGCTGCGCGAGGTCGAATTCCTTACCAACGTGTCCATCCTCGAACTCGACACGCTGCCAGAACATCTCGTGATCGTCGGCGGCAGTTACATCGCGTTGGAGTTTGCGCAGATGTACCGCCGCTTCGGGGCCCGGGTGACCGTTGTCGAGAGGGGCCCACGACTGGCCTTCCGCGAAGACGAGGACGTCTCTGCGGCCATCAAAGAGATCTTGGAAGCCGAAGGCATCCACGTTGTCGTCGGCGCTAACGACATGCGGATCGGTAAGCGCGACAGTGATTCCGGAGGATTTGAGCTCACACCCAGCGCTGGCGTCGCCCCGATTCAGGGCAGCCATCTACTGGTGGCCGTGGGACGGCGGCCCAACACCGACGACCTGGGTCTTGATGCCGCTGGTGTGCATACCGACGCCCGCGGCTACATCGTGGTCGACGACCAACTCAAGACCAACGTGGACCATATTTGGGCGCTGGGCGACTGCAACGGCAAGGGCGCTTTCACCCACACTTCGTACAACGATTACGAGATTGTTGCCGCCAACTTGCTCGACAGTGATTCGCTCGGGACCCCTCGCAAAGTGAGTGACCGCATCACCACCTATGCGCTGTATATCGACCCCCCGCTGGGGCGCGCCGGCATGACCGTCGACCAGGTCCGCGCATCGGGCCGCAAGGCGCTGGTCGGCAAGCGGCCAATGACTAGGGTGGGCCGAGCGGTGGAAAAAGGTGAGACGCAAGGCTTCATGAAGGTGGTGGTCGACGCCGACACCCACCAGATCCTGGGAGCAGCCATCTTTGGAGTCGGCGGCGACGAAGCGATTCACGCCATTCTGGACGTCATGTCAGCCAAAGCGCCCTACACCACGCTGTCGCGCACGATGCATATTCATCCCACGGTCAGCGAGCTCATTCCCACGATGCTGCAGGAGATGTCGCCACTCGAGTAGGGGTCCGCATCGGCACCAGAGACGGCCATCCGGGGTAGGGCGGCGGCGTCCCCCCGAAAGCCGGACAACGATCCTGGTGCGGACACCATTCGCATAGCCGCGACGGATTGGGACGGAAATCGCCCGTTTCACCAGCGGATTGGATCGCGCGCCAGATCGCCATCAACGTCTTTTCGAAGCGCAACAGCTCGTCACGGTCCGGCGCGTAGTCCAGCAGCTGGCCGTCGGCCAGGTAGATGAGCCGCAGCCGGGCGGGCAGCACACCGCGTGAACGCAGCAGCGCCACCGCGTAAAACTTCATTTGGAACATCGCCTTGAACTCGGCCAGTGCTCGCGCGGCCGACGGGGCCTTGCCGGTCTTGTAGTCCACCACCCGTAGCTCGCCGGTGGCGGCGACGTCGATCCGGTCGATAAAGCCGCGCAGCAAGGTGCCGTCGGCCAGTTCGACCTCTACACGCTGTTCGCAGCTTTGCGGGTTGAAGCGGGTGGGGTCTTCGAGCCGGTAATAGCCGGAGAGCAACGCGCGGGCCTCGTCCAGCAATTGGGTCCGCTGCTCGGGATCCAGCTCGCCGGCCAGGTGTGGCTCCGCGGCGATCATCTGCTCCCACGCGGGCTCCACGAGCGATCGCGCAGTGTCCGCGCCGCGTCGCGGCGCGGGCAGGCTGTAAAGCTGCTCCAGCGCGGCGTGCACCACTGAGCCGCGGAGCTGTGCGGCCGACGATGCCTCAGGCAACCGGTCGATCGCTCGGAACCGGTACAGCAGCGGGCACTGCTTGAAGTCCGCGGCACGCGACGGTGATAGCGCCGGCGGGTCGGTCATGACCGCAGCCTAAGGTGGGGCACCGACAACCCCGAGCACCGGCTATGGCGAGTCGGCTGGCACGCTAGATGGCGTGTCCGCAACTGGCCCGTTCACCGTTGGCGAGCGCGTCCAGCTCACCGACGCCAAAGGCCGCCACTACACGATGTCGCTCACCCCTGGTAGCGAGTTTCACACCCATCGCGGCTCGATCGCCCACGATGCGGTCATCGGTTTAGAGCAAGGCAGCGTAGTGAAATCCAGCAACGGTGCCCTTTTCTTGGTCTTGCGCCCGTTGCTGATCGATTACGTGATGTCGATGCCGCGCGGGCCACAGGTGATTTACCCCAAGGATGCCGCTCAGATCGTGCACGAAGGTGACATTTTTCCCGGGGCCCGGGTGCTGGAGGCCGGGGCCGGATCCGGTGCGCTGACGTGCTCGCTGCTACGCGCGGTCGGACCGCAGGGGCAGGTGATCTCCTACGAACTGCGCGCCGACCACGCCGAGCACGCCCGTCGCAATGTGTCTAACTTCTTTAGCGTCTCCGGCGCCGAAGG
This sequence comes from Mycobacterium haemophilum DSM 44634, assembly GCF_000340435.2. Taxonomy (NCBI): domain Bacteria; kingdom Bacillati; phylum Actinomycetota; class Actinomycetes; order Mycobacteriales; family Mycobacteriaceae; genus Mycobacterium; species Mycobacterium haemophilum. Next base: position 2,501,883 of record NZ_CP011883.2, on the reverse strand, counting down.
CCAGTTACCGGACAACTGGCAGCTCATCGTCGGCGATGTCGCGGACTCCGAGCTGCCCGACGGTTCCGTCGACCGGGTGGTGTTAGACATGCTGGCGCCGTGGGAGGTGCTGGACGCGGTGTCGCGGCTGGTGATCGCCGGCGGTGTATTGGTGATCTACGTGGCCACCGTCACCCAGCTGTCGCGGGCCGTGGAGGCTCTGCGGGCTCAGCAATGTTGGACCGAACCACGGGCGTGGGAAACGCTTCAGCGCGGCTGGAACGTGGTCGGCTTGGCGGTTCGGCCACAGCATTCGATGCGTGGGCACACCGCGTTCCTGGTGTTGTCGCGCCGGCTGGCGCCGGGCGCTGTCGCGCCGGCGCCGCTGGGTCGCAAACGTGCGGGGCGCGACGGCTAGCTGGACCAATCCTCGCTGCGGTGCAGGCCGCGGCGCACGGACAGCAGGTCGAACTCGGGGTGTGCGGCTACCCAGCGTTCGGCGGCATCGAGCACATCAACGGCGTGGCTGCGGTCGCCGGACACCACGGCCACACCGATGCCCGCTCGTCGATACAGGTCGTGTGAACCGGTCTCGGCGGCCGACACGCCGAACTTGCGCTGCAGCTCAGCGACAACCGGCCGGATTAGCGACCGCTTTTGTTTGAGTGAACGGACGTCGCCCAGCAGCACATCGAACTCCAGCCAGCCGATCCACATCCCGCGGGTCAACGCGGAGGCGCCGGGCTAGTCAGGCCCGATGAGTTCCCGAACTCCAGCAGCATTTCCGCGGTTCGCTTGGATAACTGCCAGCCCTCCTGCGGGGGTGGGCAGGGCGTGAACTCCATCGGGAAGGAGAACACGCCGTTGTTCGCTTGGGCGGTGTTGACGCTGATGGTGGCCAGGACATCGGACGGGTTCTTGTCCGACCTTGCGATGTTGTTCGCCGCGAAGGTCATGGGCAGGTAGCCGTTGTCCCGCAATGCGTTGCTGAACCTGTCCAAGGTGGCAGCGCTGTCGGGGGTTGCGCCTTCGATGAGGGGCACCTTGTCGATGCCCGAAACGTTGGGGTCGGCGAGCCGGTTAAGCACATCGGTGAGGGCTTCCGGAGCCGGCAGGGCAGCAGCTGGCGGAGCAAGTGGACTCGAAATGCCCGGCGCAGTCGTTGGGACAGCCGACGACGATGTGCCGGAGTCGCTGTGTGAACATCCCGCGAACCCGAGGACCGCCCCGGCTGCGGTAGCGCTCACGGCGATGAAAAGGGTTCGGTGCGTCCAGCGCGACACGCTGGACTACGCCCCGACGACAGCGTGTGCCGCGACGCGTGTGGCGAGGTACTTTGTAGTCACGGCTGCCCTTTCGATCGGCCGACTCAGCGCAGAGATTACCAACGCTACCGTCGGCACGGCTTTTGGCGGCATTTCGCTTCCGCGCACGAAGACGCAATCGCCGGTAGCGTTGAAGTATTCGCCGTGCCATTTCGGTGCGGGAAAGGAGCGCAAGATGGGTGACTCAGAGCGTTCTGAAGCATTCAGTACCCCTCGTGAAACGGACATGTCCAGCGGCGATGCTGCCGAATTGGAACAACTACGACGCGAGGCAGCGGTGTTGCGCGAGCAACTCGAGCATGCGGTTGGACCGCATGGGAGTGCCCGCTCTGCCCGCGATGTGCATCAGCTCGAAGCTCGAATCGACTCGCTTGCGGCCCGCAATTCCAAATTAATGGAAACTCTTAAAGAAGCCCGCCAACAACTGTTGGCGCTGCGTGAGGAAGTCGACCGGCTAGGACAGCCGCCCAGCGGCTACGGCGTGCTACTGGCTGCCCACGACGACGAAACGGTCGACGTGTTCACGTCGGGTCGCAAGATGCGGCTGACGTGCTCGCCCAACATTGAGGTCGCGTCGCTGCGGAAGGGCCAGACCGTCCGGCTCAACGAGGCCCTGACGGTCGTCGAGGCCGGCACCTTCGAGGCGGTCGGCGAGGTATCCACCTTGCGGGAGATCTTGGCGGACGGTCACCGCGCGCTGGTCGTCGGTCACGCCGACGAGGAGCGCATCGTTTGGCTGGCTGAGCCACTGGTTGCCGAGGATTTGCCGGACGGCTTTCCCCTTGACGATGGGGCCCTCAACGACGATAGCCGGCCGCGCAAGCTGCGCCCGGGCGACTCGCTGCTGGTCGACACCAAGGCCGGCTATGCCTTCGAACGTATCCCCAAGGCCGAAGTTGAAGACCTGGTGCTAGAAGAGGTACCCGATGTTAGTTACCAGGACATCGGCGGTCTGACCCGCCAGATCGAGCAGATCCGTGATGCCGTGGAGCTGCCGTTCCTGCACAAGGAGTTGTATCGGGAGTACGCGCTGCGCCCGCCCAAAGGGGTGCTGCTCTATGGCCCGCCTGGCTGCGGCAAGACGCTGATCGCCAAGGCGGTGGCCAACTCGCTGGCTAAGAAGATGGCCGAGGTCCGCGGCGACGACGCCCGCGAGGCCAAGTCGTACTTCCTGAACATCAAAGGCCCCGAACTGCTGAACAAGTTCGTCGGCGAGACCGAACGGCACATCCGGCTGATCTTCCAGCGCGCGCGAGAGAAGGCGTCGGAAGGAACGCCGGTGATTGTGTTCTTCGACGAGATGGACTCGATTTTCCGGACCCGCGGCACCGGGGTCTCCTCGGACGTCGAGACCACCGTCGTCCCGCAGCTGCTCAGCGAGATCGACGGGGTGGAAGGCCTCGAGAACGTCATCGTGATCGGCGCCTCCAACCGCGAGGACATGATCGACCCCGCAATCCTGCGGCCCGGGCGTCTCGACGTGAAGATCAAGATTGAGCGGCCCGATGCCGAAGCGGCGCAAGACATCTACTCGAAGTACCTGACCGAGTCGCTGCCGGTGCACGCCGACGACCTCGCCGAGTTCGACGGTGACCGTGCGGCGTGCATCAAGGCCATGATCGAAAAGGTTGTCGACCGGATGTACGCAGAGATCGACGACAACCGGTTCCTGGAAGTCACCTACGCCAACGGGGACAAGGAAGTCATGTACTTCAAGGACTTCAACTCCGGGGCGATGATCCAGAACGTCGTCGACCGGGCGAAGAAGAACGCCATCAAGTCGGTGCTAGAGACCGGTCAACCCGGGCTGCGGATTCAGCACCTGCTCGACTCGATCGTTGACGAGTTCGCCGAGAACGAGGATCTGCCCAACACCACCAACCCCGATGACTGGGCGCGGATTTCGGGCAAGAAGGGCGAGCGGATCGTCTACATCCGCACCTTGGTTACCGGCAAGAGCTCGAGTGCCAGCCGGGCAATTGATACTGAGTCCAACCTCGGCCAGTACCTGTAGGGTCAGGCGGTCACCAGCGAATAGCTGTTGGTGAGATCGTCTTGCAGGACGCGGGCCGCGCGGGTCGTGGTGTCGATACGCAACTCGTTGGTGAGCACGCGGGGATGGTAGGACCACCCTGCCGGCAGGGTGAGCCGTTCGCCCAGCCCGGGCAGGTCGGCTCTTGACAGGTTAGGGTCGCGGACCTGGCTCCACGTCTGCATCACCCAGCGCTGTCCGTCGGGATCGATCAGTTCGTAGATTTCCTCGCCGGCATGGAAAACAAAGACGGTGTTGCGGCTCACCTGATTAACGGTGTACGGCGCGGGGTTCATCGAGGACAGCAAGACCGTGGCCTGCTGCAGCATCTCGATCCCGCCGAAGGTCTTCGTGACCAGTGGGCCTTGCGGCTCCTTTTCGATGCTGTTCATCAGCCAATAGCGCGGACCGTTGAGCAGGGCCGTGGCCGCACCGTTTTCGGCGGCGATGGCCGCAGCGTCCAACGCCGACCACAGCTCGGCAGGACAGTCGTTGAGCGGGAAGCTGTTGTAGACGGTGGCCTGCGGCCCCGCCTCACCTAGGGTCACGAGAAGCACTTCGCCGTAACGCTTTCCGGACAAGTTCGAGCGATCGGGGTGCTCGCCGCGATACCGGTTTCGCGCGATCAGGGTGGTGCGTAAGTCATCCATTAACGGGTCGAGGAATGTCGTGCGGTATTCCGTGTCGCCGACGGCACGCGCGCTGATGTACATGAACGTCAACGCGCCGAGGAAAAGGCACATATGGATCAGAGAGCCCGGCGCCGGAAGCGTCATGCCCAGCAGTGTCACGCTGCTGACAGCGGTGTGCGCCCATTCGTTGAGCAGCGCTGGACTCAGCACGATCAGCCCGAGACCGAGGTAGATGGTGGCGGTCACCACCGCCACCACCCCGATCTGCACCAGTTGGGACGTGGCCATGACAAAGACGACGTTGAGGCGTTCGGCTCTGGTCAGCGGGGGGCTGGGCGAGGCGTCAGGCATCGCCGCGAAGGGCGTGTCCGCCAGCCTTTCGGCGTCCCTCGGCAGCGCCGCGGTCGACTTCAGCATCGGTTTGACCCGGTCGAGGGTGGCGGAGACGACGAAGGCGCTTGCGATGCCGGCCAGAAACATGATCGCCAGCCATAGCCGCTCCCCGGTGATTGTCGCGGCCATAATCCAGACGTAGGTGTTGAAAAACACCAGTGCGGTCAGCAGCACCACGGGGAGGGCCCGGACCGCCAGGGCGCCGACTGTCGCGAGGTGCGACAGCGTCATACGCATCGCCCATCCCAGGACGGACCCTAAGCCGCTGGCGGTCAGGATCGGTATTGCGGACACCACGACGACCGACGACGGCAGGTCAGCGACCCGTTCGCTTTTGACGATCGTCACGAGTATCGCCACCGCCGCCGCGCTGGTCGCCGTGGCCGCGCGTTGCCGGCTGTGTGATGGCCACCTGGACACCAGCCAGCCGACGGCCACCATCAGCAGGGGAGTGATCCCGAGAATCGCCAAAATTACCCATTCGGCGGTTGTTGGCTCACCCTGGATATCGACGTCATGGCCGTCGGTGATGAGGAAGATCGGCACCGTGCAGGCTTGCAGAGTTCCGTAGGCCGCCATCATGGGGGCCGACCGCGACCACAGTCGTCGCCAGCGGCCCCGGCGGGTCAGCACCGCCGGCAAGCCGCGTTCCAAAAACCAGCTTTCCGCCGCATCACGCGCCGATACTCGGTGGCCTCGTAGGTGGCAAAGCGAAAGCTTCATGCTCGCTCACCCTAGCGGCGCCGGGAGTCGGTATATTCGGGACTCGAGATTATATGAATATGAAACAGTCGATGCCCGCCGAAACCCGTGTTGTTATTGCCGGAGCTGGAATCGCGGGTATGGCTGCCGCCATGCTGCTGGCCGAGGCCGGACTGCGGGTCACTTTATGCGAAGCGGCACCCGAAGCCGGGGGCAAAGCCAAGAGTGTCCGCCTTGCCGACGGTCACCCGACCGAGCACAGCTTGCGCGTCTACACGGATAGCTACCAGACCCTGCTGAGGTTGTTCTCGCGCATACCCACCGAGAACGGCATGACCGTGCTCGACAACCTAGTCGGTGTGACGGCGGTCCGCGTATACAAGGACCGCTCGATGGGCAAAGCAGCCGCGCCCGTTCCGCTGGAACGCCGACGGCCAACCTTCCTGCGGGCCATCGGCAAAGCCTTCGACCCGCTGGTGCAAGTTGGCCGGATTTCATCGCGGAGCGTATTGGCGGTCGTTGGTCTAACCCAACGGGGACTGGCGCTTTCCGACGTCATCCGCTATCTCTACGCTCACCTGCGCCTGCTGTGGATGTGCAAAGAGCGAGTCGTCGCGGAGCTAGAAGATATCTCGTATGCAGACTATTTGCACCTAAGCCGCAAGTCTCCCGACGTGCAGATGTACTTCTCGGCCCTACCGCGCATTTTCGTCGCGGCCCGACCGAACGCGGAAGCGGCCGCGATTGCTCCCGTTATTCTCAAGGGGCTGTTTCACTATACCGGTAACCCACCAGCACTGAACGGCGCCAAAGCGCACTCCATCATGATGATGAATGGACCGACGAGTGAGCGCATGGTCGATCCCTGGATTCGTCAGCTCCAAAACCTCGGCGTCGATATTCAGTTCAACACGCGCGTTTCGGATCTCGAGTTCGAGGACGGTCGGATCACCGCATTGCTATCAACTGATGGCCGCCGGTTCGCTTGCGACTATGCCATTCTCGCCTTGCCCTACCTGACGCTGCGGGAGATGGCCAAACCAGATCACGTCAAGCAACATCTTCCGCATCTCGCGCAGCAGCATGCCATTGCGCTTGAGTGGTCGAACGGCATTCAATGCTTTTTGCACGACATCCCCCCGACGTGGCCCTCGTTTATCCGCCCGGGAGTCGTCGGCACGTATTTTGAGAGCGAGTGGGCCCTGATCTCCGTTCTGCAGGGAGAAGGCTTCTGGAAGGATGTCAGCCTGCCGGAGGGAACCCGCTACGTTCTGTCGATAACGTGGAGTGACGTGGATAAGCCCGGTCCAGTTTTCCAGCGGCCGGTAAGTGAATGTACGCCAGATGAGATTTTGACCGAGTGCCTGGCGCAGTGCGGCCTCGATCGGTCCCACGTCCTGGGCTGGCAGATCGATTATGAGCTGAAACATCTGAGTGCGGCCGAATACGATAGCTTGGCGAACGAGCTGCCTCCGCATCTTGCTTCGGCGCCCTGGCAGGGTAAACGCCTGGTAAATCTCTCGCCGCTTGCGATTCCGCTGCCTGGCGCCCGCCGCCGATCTCCGGGTATTCGCACCGAAGTGCCTAACTTCTTTCTGGCCGGTGAAGCGATCTATTCACCGGACTTGAACTTGTTTGTTCCGACCATGGAGAGGGCGGCCACCTCCGGTTATCTGGCGGCCCACGAAATCATCGGCGTCGCCGCTCCGCACGCTAGCCATCGGCTGCACATCGACTTCCGGGATCCTGCGCCGTTCGCGCTTCTCCGGCGTATCGACCGATGGTGGTGGAACCGGCGTCACGCCGAGTAGCGTGCCCGCGGTCGCTGTCGACGCGTCGCCTAGGCTTCAAGTCATGCAACGGATTATCGGGACGGAGGTCGAGTACGGCATTTCGTCGCCGTCGGACCCGACCGCCAACCCGATCCTCACCTCGACGCAAGCGGTCCTGGCCTACGCCGCCGCCGCCGGCATCCAGCGTGCCAAACGCACCCGCTGGGACTACGAGGTGGAATCGCCGTTGCGTGACGCCCGAGGCTTCGACCTGAGCCGCTCAGCGGGACCGCCGCCGGTGGTCGACGCCGACGAAGTAGGTGCGGCCAACATGATCTTGACCAACGGGGCGCGGCTCTACGTCGACCACGCGCACCCGGAATACTCGGCCCCCGAGTGCACCGACCCGCTGGACGCGGTGATCTGGGACAAGGCCGGAGAGCGGGTGATGGAAGCCGCTGCCCGGCATGTCGCCAGCGTGCCGGGAGCCGCCAAACTGCAGTTGTACAAGAACAACGTTGACGGCAAGGGCGCCTCCTACGGGTCGCACGAGAACTACCTAATGTCGCGGCAGACGCCGTTTTCGGCCATCATCGCTGGGCTGACGCCGTTTCTGGTGTCTCGCCAGGTAGTCACCGGCTCGGGGCGGGTCGGCATCGGGCCCTCCGGTGACGAGCCGGGCTTTCAGCTGTCCCAGCGCTCCGACTACATCGAGGTCGAGGTCGGTCTGGAGACCACGCTGAAACGCGGCATCATTAACACCCGCGACGAACCGCACGCCGACGCCGATAGGTACCGCCGGCTGCATGTCATCATCGGTGACGCCAACCTCGCCGAGACGTCGACCTACCTCAAGTTGGGCACCACGGCGCTGGTGCTGGACCTGATCGAGGAAGGCCCGGCGCACGGGATAGACCTGACCGACCTCACGCTGGCCCGGCCGGTGCACGCCGTCCATGCGATAAGCCGCGATGCATCGCTGCGGGCCACCGTGGCGCTGGTCGACGGCCGTGAACTGACCGGCCTTGCGCTGCAACGGATTTACCTCGACCGAGTAGCGAAGCTGGTCGACAGCCGCGACCCCGACCCCCGCGCCGCCGACATCGTGGAAACCTGGGCGCACGTGCTTGACCAGCTGGAGCGCGACCCGATGGACTGCGCTGAGCTGCTGGACTGGCCGGCCAAGCTGCGGCTACTGGAAGGTTTTCGGCAGCGAGAGAACCTGAACTGGTCGGCCCCGCGGCTGCACCTCGTCGACCTGCAATATTCCGACGTCCGGCTGGACAAGGGGCTGTACAACCGGCTGGTCGCCCGCGGCTCGATGAAACGTCTGGTCACCGAACACCAGGTGCTCAGGGCGGTGAACAACCCGCCGACCGACACTCGCGCGTATTTTCGCGGCGAATGCCTGCGTCGGTTCGGGGCCGACATCGCCGCGGCCAGCTGGGACTCGGTGATCTTTGACCTCGGCGGTGACTCGCTGGTTCGGATCCCGACCTTGGAGCCGTTGCGTGGCAGCAAAGCCCATGTCGGAGCGCTGTTGGACTCGGTGGACAGCGCTGCGGAATTGGTGGAGCAACTGACCAGCTGAGTGCGGTAGTCCGGCTTAAACCGGGAAAGTCGGTGGTGACCGGTACTGTTAGAGAAAGACCAGAAGCAGGAGGCGGCAGATGGCTCAAGAGCAGACCAAGCGTGGTGGCGGCGGCGGTGATGACGACGAGCTCGCCAGCAGCACGGCCGCGGGCCAGGAGCGTCGCGAGAAGCTGACCGAGGAGACCGACGACCTGCTCGACGAGATTGACGACGTCCTTGAGGAGAATGCGGAAGACTTTGTTCGGGCGTACGTCCAAAAGGGCGGACAGTGACCTGGTCGTTTCCTGATCGCCTGTCCACCAACTCGGCACTTCCCGGAATCTCAGTCGTAAATCAGTCCTCGTTCGCCGACCTGCTGCGCCGGCAGGCGCCGGAATTGCTACCGGCGAGCCTCGGCGGCGAGCAATCCGGCGGTGGCGCCAGTGCCCAGCTGCCGCATGGGACGACGATCGTTGCGCTGAAATACCCCGGCGGTGTCGTCATCGCCGGCGATCGGCGTTCCACGCAAGGCAACATGATCGCTGGGCGCGATGTGCGCAAGGTGTACATCACCGATGACTACACCGCCACCGGTATCGCCGGCACCGCTGCCGTCGCGGTCGAGTTCGCCCGCCTCTACGCGGTCGAGCTCGAGCACTACGAGAAGCTCGAAGGCGTGCCGCTCACGTTTGCCGGCAAGGTCAACCGGCTGGCGATCATGGTGCGCGGCAATCTAGCGGCCGCGATGCAGGGGCTGGTGGCGTTGCCGCTGTTGGCGGGCTACGACATTCATGCAGCTGACCCGCAGAGCGCGGGGCGCATCGTCTCCTTCGACGCTGCCGGCGGCTGGAACGTCGAGGAAGAGGGCTACCAGTCGGTGGGGTCGGGGTCGATTTTCGCTAAGTCATCGATCAAAAAGTTGTATTCGCAGATCTCCGATGCCGATTCCGCATTGCGGGTAGCCATCGAGGCGCTCTACGACGCTGCCGACGACGATTCCGCTACCGGCGGGCCGGATTTGGTCCGCGGCATCTACCCCACGGCGGTCACTATCGGCGCGGAGGGCGCCGCTGACGTGCCGGAAAGCCGGATCGCCGAACTTGCCCGCGAGATTATCGAAAGCCGTTCGCGCGCAGACACTCTTGGCTCCGACGGCGGGAGTCAGAAGTGAGTTTTCCGTATTTCATCTCGCCTGAACAGGCGATGCGCGAGCGCAGCGAGCTGGCCCGTAAAGGCATTGCGCGGGGTCGCAGCGTGGTGGCGCTGGCCTATGCCGATGGTGTGCTGTTCGTCGCGGAGAACCCGTCCCGGTCACTGCAGAAGATCAGTGAACTCTATGATCGGGTGGGTTTTGCGGCCGCGGGCAAGTTTAACGAGTTCGACAATTTGCGCCGCGGCGGGATCCAGTTCGCTGATACCCGCGGCTACGCCTACGACCGTCGCGACGTCACTGGCCGGCAGCTGGCCAACGTCTATGCGCAGACGCTCGGCACCATCTTCACCGAGCAGGCCAAACCGTACGAGGTCGAGTTGTGCGTCGCCGAGGTCGCGCACTACGGCGAAACGAAACCTCCCGAGCTGTACCGGATCACCTACGACGGATCGATCAACGACGAACCGCATTTTGTGGTCATGGGCGGCACTACGGAGCCGATCGCCAACGCGCTCAAAGAGTCGTATGCCGAGAACGCCAGCCTGACTGACGCCCTGGGCATCGCGGTCGCTGCATTGCGGGCCGGCAGCGCAGACGCCGCGGGCAGCGATCAACCCACCCTTGGCGTGGCCAGCTTAGAGGTGGCCGTTCTCGATGCCAACCGGCCGCGGCGGGCGTTTCGGCGGATCACCGGCTCCGCCCTGCAAGCGTTGCTGGCAGACCAGGAAAGCCCGCAGTCTGACGGCGAATCGTCGGACTGAATCCGAGTCGACACCCCTGGCCACTGCGTGCCTGGGACCCCGCTGCGACGTTAACTGGCTTCGTGAATGAGAGTGCAGTGGTAGGCCGGGCGGATATCGGCGTGAAAGTCTCGTGTCGCTGAGCCGAGGTGACCCGTGCCGGAGGCTACCGCCTGCCCGGCGTTTCCCGTATCAAAACTTAGGATGGTTCTTGTATGAAAACAAGGGCTCCCCATCGTAGACGAGTTTGATGGCCCACTCCTTGTCTACCTTGGTCACGAGTTCGATGGGCCCCCTGTCCTTGTTCACGTCGACCTCGAGATGGATGGTGTCCTCTTTCACGTTCTCGTTGTGATAGTCGAACACTTTGTTGAGCATCCAGGCCTCGTCGTAGTCGTCGGCCATCGCCGGTGGATCCTCAAACTGCAACGTCGACCGCATCGCCTCTTGCACGGCTTCCCAATAGGTCGTCATCGCCGCCGCGTCTTGGCGCCACATCTGTTGGTATTCGTCATCCTTGTCCGCGATCCTGGTGGACAATTGCCCGAACCAGTTGAATGCCTTCAACACCGTGGTCTGCACGCGGTTCGCGCGCACCATCTGCGGCGGCACCATCGCCGCTCTAGCATGGTCGTAGGCCTTCGCCGCTTCCGTGAGCTGGGTCGCGGTCCTATCGGCGTGGTCGGCGGTCGTGGTCAGCCACTGCACATATGGCAAGGTCTGCTTTATCAATGCCTTCGACGACTCACCCCTATACGACTCCAGCAACGTGCTGAGCGCTGACCGCAACCCCAGCGTCGTCTTTTCCAGCTCATTGGCCAGAGCGTTCCATCTCCGGGCGGCGGCCAGTATCGGGCCAGAACCTGGGCCGCTATACATCCGGGTGGAGTTGGTCTCGGGCGGCAACGCTGAGAAATCGGGCATCGACACGTTAGAAACTTTCGTTGTTGCGGCTCTCGACTTCCTCATACGCAAGCGAGCCATTCGCCAGGGTCCGGACCAACTTTCGATGAAAGGCCGTGCCCCGAGCGGCCTGCACCTGGTACTGCTGCCCGTGGCCACTAAAGAACAGCGATAACTGCTTTGATGCGTAGTCGGCGGCCGGGGGAGGAATCTTGGTGATCACCGAGGCCACCGCGGCATTGCTTACCTCCATGTGGGAACCAAGGGACTCCAGTGTTGCAGCTGCCGCCAACATCCCATATGGGTCTACATTCACAAAGGACATGCGGTTTCTCCTCCTCGAAACTCTAAAGAACCCGAGCTACTGCACAGAGAAAGATTAAGCGACCTAGTCACTTGCGTTCCATCTCATTGACTGCTTGGTAGTGGTGCGAACTGCGCTAATGCTTACCTTTCGGCAACGTTTGCACCAGGTTAAATCCTCCCGAATAACGGAATCTAGGAGTGCAAAGTGCACCCACCGGCGGCCGGTGGTGAGATCTTCCCGATTTCTCCCACCCGAAGGTGCGAAATGCACACAATGTCCTCCGCGGAATGCCGCTTACGACCAGCCATCTACCCGCACCGCAACCACGACTGCGTCTATTTCTATGTCATCCTTTACTTTTGGATGAGTCATAGTACTCCCTCTAGAACGCTTAGTGACGTGACAGAATCGTACACCGAATGCGGAACATGGAAGTGCGTGATGTGCACCATAGCGTGTTAGGTGTCTCGTGTACAAAATGTGGACAATTGATGCATGTCAAAAGATTTGACATATTAATGATTGCTCGCCAATGCGAAGTCGCTCATGACGCATTCCTTACGGGCGGCCCAATCACGCGGCTACAAAAAGGCTTGTATCACGACGTCCATCGAACGAGCCGTGTCCGTGCCCAAGCGTTACCCCGAAGAGTTCCGCCGCAAAGCGCTCGACTTGGTGGCTGCCGGCCGCCCCACGGCTGGCGCAACAAAAGCTGATCGATACCAGGCAAGTGCCTGGCCTCAATCGTGCCGAACACGCCGAGCTCAGCGCTGCCAATAAGGGCATCCGCGAGCTGAAGACCGAAGTGGCGATCCTCGAAAGGGCCCGTGAGCTGTTGCGGGAGCCGCACGACCTAAAAGGCAGTAAGCGGCCATAGCGACGATGGCCGCGGAAGGACTTCCCGTGCAGAAGGCGTATCGACTGCTCGAGGTCGCCGAGTCGGGCTCATTTCGGCAACCGGATGCCTAGGGCGTGGCTTGCTCACCGTGATGCTCAGACAACCAGTACCCTCAAATACGTGCAGCGTCGAATCATGGGCATCGAAACCGAGTTCGGTGTCACCTGCACATTTCACGGTCACCGTCGGCTGTCCCCGGATGAGGTGGCCCGCTACCTGTTCCGCCGAGTGGTGTCCTGGGGCCGCAGCTCCAATGTGTTCCTGCGTAACGGTGCGCGCCTGTATCTCGACGTGGGCAGTCATCCCGAGTACGCCACCGCCGAATGCGACAGCCTGGTGCAGCTGGTCACCCATGACCGGGCCGGCGAATGGGTGCTGGAAGACCTGCTCGTTGACGCCGAGCAGCGGCTCGCCGACGAGGGCATCGGCGGCGACATTTACCTGTTCAAGAACAACACCGACTCGGCGGGCAACTCCTACGGCTGTCATGAGAACTACCTGATTGTGCGCGCCGGCGAGTTCTCCCGGATCTCGGATGTGCTGTTGCCGTTCCTGGTCACTCGCCAGCTGATCTGCGGGGCCGGCAAGGTGCTGCAAACCCCCAAAGCCGCGACCTTCTGCCTGTCCCAACGTGCCGAGCACATCTGGGAGGGCGTCTCCTCGGCGACCACCCGTAGCCGACCGATTATCAACACCCGTGACGAGCCGCACGCCGACGCCGAGAAGTACCGGCGGCTGCACGTCATCGTCGGCGACTCCAATATGTGCGAGACCACCACCATGCTCAAGGTGGGCACCGCCGCGCTGGTGCTGGAAATGATCGAAGGAGGCGTCGCCTTCCGTGATTTTTCTCTGGATAACCCCATCCGCGCCATCCGCGAGGTCAGCCATGACACCACTGGGCGCCGGCCGGTGCGGCTGGCCGGCGGGCGTCAGGCCAGTGCGCTGGACATCCAGCGGGAGTACTACACCCGGGCCGTCGAGCATCTGCAGGCCCGAGAGCCCGACGTGCAGATCGAGCAGGTCGTTGATCTGTGGGGCCGTCAGCTCGACGCCGTTGAGAGCCAGGATTTCGCCAAGGTGGATACCGAGATCGACTGGGTGATCAAACGCAAGTTGTTCCAGCGCTACCAGGACCGCTACAACATGGAGCTGGCCGATCCGAAGATCGCCCAGCTGGACTTGGCCTATCACGACATCAAGCGCGGGCGCGGTGTCTTCGATCTGCTGCAGCGCAAGGGCCTGGCGGCGCGCGTCACCACCGACGAGGACATTGCGGAGGCGGTCGACACCCCGCCGCAAACCACCCGCGCCCGGTTGCGTGGTGAGTTCATCAGCGCCGCGCAGGCGGCGGGACGTGATTTCACTGTCGACTGGGTGCATCTCAAACTCAACGACCAAGCGCAGCGCACCGTACTGTGCAAAGACCCTTTCCGCGCGGTCGACGAGCGGGTCAAGCGGCTGATCGCGAGCATGTAGCTATACATGGCGACCTCGAAAGTCGAACGGCTGGTCAACCTGGTTATCGCGTTGCTGTCGACCCGCGGCTACATTACCGCTGAAAAGATCAGATCCAGCGTGGCGGGTTACTCCGACAGTCCCACCGCAGAGGCGTTCTCCCGGATGTTTGAGCGCGACAAGAACGAGTTGCGTGACCTCGGCATCCCGCTCGAGGTGGGCAAGGTGTCGGTGCTAGACCCCTCCGAGGGTTACCGCATCAACCGCGACGCGTACGCACTCCCTCCGGTCGAGCTGACCCCGGACGAAGCGGCCGCAGTAGCCGTCGCCACTCAGCTGTGGGAATCGCCCGAACTGATCACCGCGACCCAAGGCGCATTGCTCAAGCTGCGGGCCGCCGGGGTGGACGTTGAACCCCTCGATGCACCGGTGGCCATCGCCTCTTCGGCTGGGGTGCCGGGTCTGCGAGGGTCGGAGGACGTTCTGTCAATCCTGTTGTCGGCCATCAGTTCTCGGCAGGTGGTGCAGTTTCCGCACCGGCCGTCGCGGGCGGAGCCCTACACCACGCGCACCGTCGAACCGTGGGGTGTGGTCACCGAGAACAGTCGCTGGTATCTCGTTGGCTACGACCGCGATCGCAACGCCACCCGCACCTTCCGGCTCTCCCGGATCGGTCCGGAGGTCACGCCGATCGGGCCGCCCGGCGCTATTGCCGTGCCTGACGGCGTCGACCTGCGCAGGATTGTGTCCGACACTGTCGCCGAGGCGCCGACCGGCGCGACCGCCCTGGTGTGGGTCGCCGACGGGCGGGCCACCGCGTTGCGACACGCCGGAAGACCCATCGGTGCTCGGCGACTGGGCGGCCGCGACGGCCAGGTGATCGGACTCGACATGGGATCCAGCGACCGGCTGGCCCGTGACATCGCCGGCCACGGCGCCGACGCCGTGGTGCTCGAGCCGGAGGCCCTGCGCGACGATGTGCTGGCCCGATTGCGCGCTCAGGTGGATCGGGCATGACGCAGCTGTCCACCCGCCTGGTGCGGCTGCTCAACATGGTGCCGTACTTCCAGGCCAACCCGCGGATCACCCGCGCGGAGGCCGCCGCCGACCTGGGGGTGTCTGCCAAGCAGCTAGAGCAGGACCTTAACCAGCTGTGGATGTGCGGCCTTCCTGGCTACGGTCCCGGTGACCTCATCGATTTCGAGTTCTCTGGTGACACCATCGAGGTGACCTTCTCGGCGGGCATTGACCGGCCGCTGCAGCTGACGTCACCGGAGGCCACCGGCCTGCTGGTGGCGCTTCGGGCACTGGCCGACATTCCGGGGGTGGTTGATCCGGAGGCGGCGCGCAGCGCGATCGCCAAGATCGAGGCCGCGGCCGGCGCCGTCGGGCATGACGCCACCGGGTCGGCGCCCGTCGAGAGCCGCGCCGCGGCCGCAGTGCGCGCGGCGGTGCGGGACAAACGGGCATTGGCGATCGACTACTATTCTGCGTCGCATGACACGCTGACCAGCCGGATCGTCGACCCCATCCGGGTCCTGCTGGTGGGTGACCACAGCTACCTGGAGGCCTGGTCGCGCGAAGCCGAAGGGGTTCGGCTGTTCCGCTTCGACCGGATCGTGGCGGCCCGCGAGCTGGCTGAGCCGGCCGCCCCACCCGAACCAGCGCGGCAGGCGCCGCCAGACACGTCGCTCTTCGACGGCGACCCGTCGCTGCCTTCGGCGACGCTGTGGGTGGCGCGTTCGGCGTCGTGGATATTCGAGTACTACCCGATGCGGCAGGTCCGTGAGTTGCCGGACGGATCATTCCAGGCGGTCATGACGTATGCCTCGGACGAGTGGATGACGCGCCTGGTGCTGGGCTTCGGGTCGGCGGTGCAGGTACAAGCACCGGAGGCGCTCGCGCACCGAGTGCGGGATGCCGCGATAGCGGCTCTGCAGTCCTACCAGGTCACGGCGCAGGCGCTCTGCTGCGGTAGCATCGAGTGGACGTCTGGAGGTAATCAAAGTGGGCAGTCTTAGTCCGTGGCACTGGGCGATCCTCGCTGTCGTCGTGGTCCTGCTGTTCGGTGCCAAGAAGCTCCCCGATGCGGCGCGCTCGTTGGGTAAGTCGATGCGCATCTTCAAGTCCGAACTACGTGAAATGCAGACCGAGAACAAGGCGGAAGCGTCTGCCCTTGACCCGCCGTCGTCGACCGAGCAGGGGCACACCGAGGCGCGGCCGGCTTAGCCCGCCGACGCCCTGAAACCGTGCGCGCCCGCGGTCTACTCAAACGACTCAACCCGCAGCACAGGCGCAGTCGCACCAATCCAGACGCGACGATGTCGCTGGTCGACCACCTGACTGAGCTGCGGACCCGGCTACTGATCTCATTGGCCGCGATCGTGGTCACCACGATTTTCGGGTTCATCTGGTACTCGCATTCCCTCTTCGGGTTGGAGAGCCTCGGCGAGTGGTTACGGCATCCGTACTGTTCGCTGCCGCAATCGGCACGAGCGGATATCAGCGCCGACGGGCAGTGCCGGCTGTTGGCCACAGCGCCGTTCGACCAATTCATGCTGCGACTCAAGGTCGGGATGACCGCGGGTATCGTGCTGGCCTGCCCGGTGTGGTTTTACCAGCTCTGGGCGTTCATCACGCCAGGGCTCTACATGAAGGAACGCCGCTTCGCGGTGGCGTTCGTGGTCCCGGCCGCGGTGCTGTTTGCCGGCGGTGCCGTGCTGGCCTATTTGGTGCTGTCCAAAGCGTTAGGTTTCTTGTTGACGGTCGGCAGCGACGTGCAAGTGACCGCGCTTTCCGGCGACCGGTATTTCGGCTTTCTGTTGAATCTGCTGGTGGTTTTCGGGGTCAGCTTTGAGTTCCCGCTGCTGATCGTCATGCTCAACGTTGCCGGCCTGCTGACCTATCAGCGGTTGAAGTCGTGGCGGCGCGGTCTGATATTCGCGATGTTTGTATTTGCGGCGGTATTCACGCCTGGATCTGACCCATTTTCGATGACGGCGCTTGGGGCGGCGCTGACCGTGCTGCTTGAGCTGGCCATCCAGATAGCTCGGTTGCATGACAAGCGCAAAGCTAAGCGTGAAGCGTTAATCGCCGACGACGAAGCGTCCATTATTGAGCCGCCTTCGCCGATCGACGTGACATGAGCGTGACCGACCTGGCCGAGCTGGCCCGGTTCACCGCGGAACTGTCCTTCTCGCTCGACGACTTTCAGCAGCGGGCGTGTGCAGCGCTCGAACGCGGCCACGGTGTGCTGGTCTGCGCGCCGACCGGCGCCGGCAAGACCGTGGTCGGCGAATTCGCCGTACACCTTGCGCTAGCGGCTGGTGGCAAGTGCTTCTACACCACACCGCTGAAGGCGCTAAGCAACCAAAAGCACACCGACCTCACCGCGCGCTACGGCCGAGACCGGATCGGGCTGCTGACCGGCGACCAATCGGTGAACGGCGATGCGCCGGTGGTGGTGATGACCACCGAAGTGCTGCGCAACATGCTTTACGCTGATTCGTCTGCGCTACAAGGACTTTCCCACGTGGTGATGGATGAGGTGCATTTTCTCGCCGACCGGATGCGGGGTCCGGTATGGGAGGAAGTGATCCTGCATCTGCCCGACGAAGTGCGAGTGGTCAGCCTGTCGGCGACGGTGAGCAACGCCGAAGAGTTCGGTGGCTGGATCCAGACCGTGCGCGGCGATACGACGGTGGTGGTCGACGAGCATCGGCCGGTGCCACTGTGGCAACACGTCTTGGTGGGCAAGCGGCTCTTCGACCTGTTCGATTACGACAGCAACGTCGACCACTCTCGCGGCCCCCGCGTTGACCCGGAGCTGATGCGTCACATCGCGCATCGCCGTGAGGCGGATCGGATGACCGACTTTCAGCCTCGGCGACGCGGTGGCGGAGGTCCGTCCAGGCCGCGTTTCTACCGGCCACCCGCGCGCCCGGAGGTGATCGCGACCCTGGACGCCGAAGGGCTCTTGCCGGCGATCACGTTTGTGTTCTCCCGGGCCGGTTGTGACGCCGCAGTTCAGCAGTGCCTGCGCTCGCCGCTGCGGCTGACCAGCGAGGAGGAGCGGGCCCAGATTGCGGAGGTGATCGACCACCGGTGCGGCGATCTCGCGGACGCCGACTTGGCGGTGCTTGGCTACTACGAGTGGCGGGAGGGGCTGCTGCGCGGCCTGGCGGCCCATCATGCCGGGATGTTGCCGGCATTCCGACACACCGTCGAGGAGTTGTTCACCGCGGGGCTGGTGAAGGCGGTTTTTGCCACCGAGACGTTGGCGCTGGGCATCAATATGCCCGCGCGCACGGTGGTGCTGGAGCGGCTGGTGAAATTCAACGGCGAACAGCACGTGCCGCTGACGCCGGGAGAGTACACCCAGCTGACCGGCCGCGCCGGCCGGCGCGGCATCGATGTCGAGGGTCATGCGGTGGTGATCTGGCAGCCCGGCGAAGACACCAGCGAACCGTCGGCGGTGGCCGGCCTGGCCTCCACCCGGACTTTTCCGCTACGTAGTTCGTTTGCGCCGTCGTACAACATGACGATCAACTTGGTGCACCGGATGGGTCCCGAGCAGGCGCACGAGCTGCTGGAGCAGTCGTTTGCCCAGTACCAAGCCGATCGATCCGTCGTCGGCCTGGTCCGAGGCATCGAGCGCGGCACCCGGCTGCTTGGTGAGATCGCCGCCGAGCTGGGCGGGGCAGAGGCGCCAATCCTCGAATACGCCCGGTTGCGGGCGCGGATCTCCGAGATGGAGCGTGCGCAGTCCCGCGCGTCTCGGCTGCAGCGCCGACAGGCGGCCAGCGATGCGTTGGCGTCGTTGCGGCGCGGCGACATCATCACCATCACGCATGGAAGGCGTGGTGGGCTGGCCGTAGTTCTAGAGTCCGCCCGCGACAGCTCCGACCCGCGGCCGTTGGTGCTCACCGAACACCGATGGGCGGGGCGGATTTCCTCGGCGGACTATTCGGGTGCGGCCGCGCCGGTCGGGTCGATGACGTTGCCCAAGCGGGTCGAACACCGCCAGCCGCGGGTTCGTCGTGATCTGGCCTCGGCGTTGCGATCAGCCGTTGCCGGACTGACGATTCCGGCCGCGCGTCGTGACGGCGCCGGTGACCAGGATGGTGCATTGCACGATCCTGAGCTCGCGTCGTTGCGCGCGCAGCTGCGTCGTCATCGGTCACATAACGCGCCCGGCGTGGAGGACCAGTTACGGCAGGCCGAGCGCTATTTGCGGATCGAACGTGACAACGCGCAGCTGCAGCGGAAGGTGGCCGCAGCCACCAACTCGTTGGCTCGGACTTTTGATCGGATCGTCGGGCTGCTTACCGAACGCGACTTCATCCACGGACCGGCCGCTGATCCGCAAGTCACTGATGACGGTCGTTTGTTGGCCCGCATCTACAGCGAAAGCGATCTGTTGGTCGCTGAATGCCTGCGGACCGGTGCGTGGGCGGGCCTGCGGCCCGCGGAGTTAGCGGCCGTGGTCTCGGCGGTGCTCTACGAAACACGTGGCGGTGACGGCCCCGGTGGCCCAGTCGGCGCCGAGGCGCCCACACCACGGTTACGCCAGGCGCTGCAGCAGACTTCGAGGCTGTCTGCGGCCTTGCGCGCCGATGAGCAACGGCACCGGATCGCGCCCAGTCGTGAACCCGACGACGGGTTTGTCAGCGTCATGTACCGCTGGGCTCGGACCGGTGATTTGGCGGCGGCGCTCGCCGCGGCCGACGCGGCGGGCAACGGTTCACCGTTGTCAGCGGGGGATTTTGTGCGCTGGTGCCGCCAGGTGCTTGACCTATTGGATCAACTTCGCAACGCCGCCCCCGAGCCTGAGTTGCGGGCTACAGCTAAGCGCGCAATCAACGATGTCCGGCGCGGCGTCGTCGCAGTTGACGCGGGGTAGGCTGGGCCGGAGCTACGGTACATCCCGGATGTGTCAAGGAACCAAGACAAGGCCCTAGGGACTGAGGAGAAACGATGAGCGAACCGCACGGATCGGACCCGGGTACGCAGTGGCAACCGCCCGGCGAGGGTGCGGAAAACCAATCCTCGGACCAGCCGACCCAGGCGGCGTCACCCTGGCAACAGCAGCCACCCACTCAGGAGGCGGCCTGGCATCCGCCGGCGTACACGCCCCCCGAGTACCCCCAGTACCAGCAGCCGACTGAGCCCGCCTACCCGCATCAATATCCACCGGCTGCGCCCGGCTATGGGCAGCCTGCGCACTTCGGCGCCCAGCCGCCTGGGTTCGGTGCGCCCGGTCAATACGCACAACCCGGCCAGTATGGCCAGTACCCGCCGCCACCTGGCCAGTACGGCCAGCCAGGTCAATACGGCCCGCCTGGCCAGTACCCGCAGCAGTTCCAGCCTTATGAACAACCGGGCACGAAGGGTTCTGTTGCCCTGATCGGCGGCATCGCTGGCGTGATTGGCGTGCTGATCCTCGCTGCCATCTTGGTCACCGGCTTTTTGTGGCCAGCGTGGTTGGTCACCACCAAGTTGGACGTCAACAAGGCTCAGACCGGTGTGCAGCAGATCCTTACCGATGAGACCAACGGCTACGGTGCGAGGAACGTCAAAGACGTCAAGTGCAACAACGGCGCCGACCCTACCGTCAAGAAGGGCGGCACCTTCGACTGCAGCGTCAGCATCGATGGCGCGCAGAAGCGGGTGACGGTGACTTTCCAGGACGACAAGGGCACCTACGAGGTCGGCCGACCGCAATAGGCTGACTCTCGTCACGCGGGCAGCGTGTCGAGTGCTTTCTGCAGCCGTGCGATGGATGATCCGACGCCCAGTTGAGTCGCCAGCTCGGCGGTGCGTGCCGGGTTGGCGGCGACCAGCGGTAGCGCATCCGTGGGCGTGGACAGCGTGACGGGTGCGTCAGTGGCTACCCGTACCACTTGTTCTGCGGCCTGGATGTAGGACGCCGCGGTCAGCAGTTTCGTCCGCAATCCCTTGGCCATCCCCGATGCCTGGTCATGGGCGGCGGCCAGGATTTGAGCCAGCGAGCCGTGCCGAGCCAGCAGGGTAGCGGCCGTTTTCTCGCCGACACCGGGAACACCCGGCAAGCCGTCAGACGGATCGCCGCGTAAGAGTGCGAGTTCGGCGTACGCGGTGCCGGCGCGATCCGCCGGCACACAAAACCGTTCGGCCACCTCGGCGGGCCCGTACAAGGTGGCTTTGGACAATCCGCGGCCGAGGTATAGCACTCGGACGCAGACGGGGTCGTCGGCTACCAACTGCAGCAAGTCGCGGTCGCCGCTGACCACCACGACCGGATCTCTGCGTTCCCGAGCCGCCAGGGTGCCCAGCACGTCGTCAGCCTCGAAACCCGGTGCGCCCGCCGTCGGGATCCCGAACGCCTCCAGCAGCGCCAAGATCATGTCCACCTGCGGTGTCAGGTCGTCGGGCACTTCTTCGATGTCGGGCTGGCTACTGATTTCTGCTGCTACACGGTGGGCCTTATACGACGGGATGAGGGCGACGCGGAATTGCGGTCGCCAATCCAGGTCGAGGCAGACCACCAGCCGGCTGGGTCGCTGCTGGGTGATCACCACCGCCATCGAGTCGATGAATCCACGCACGGCGTTGACCGGCCGGCCGTCGGGAGCGGTGATGGATGACGGCACCCCGAAGTAGGAGCGGAACCACATGCTGGCGCCGTCGAGCAGTAGCAAGGGTGCGGGCATGCCGGCTATCCTGCCAGCGCCATGGATTCTCACCGATTCGACGCCGAGGTGTATGCCAGGCGGCTGGCTGCGGCCACCGCCGCGACCGCCGCGGCCGGGCTGACCGGTTTGGTCATCAGCCCGGGCTACGACCTGCGTTATCTAGTCGGTTCGCGGGCGCAGACGTTCGAGCGATTCACCGCGTTGGTCCTGCCTGCTGCCGGCGAGCCTACGGTCGTGGTGCCGAGGCTAGAGCGGGCCTCGCTACACGCGTCAGCGGTGATGGAACTTGGCCTGGCGGTGCGGGATTGGGTCGATGGCGAGGACCCGTATCAGTTAGTGAGCGACGCCTTGGGCGGCGCGCCTGCGGCGACCGCCGTTACCGATTCCATGCCGGCGCTGCACCTGTTGCCGCTGACCTGTGTGCTCGACGTGCTGCCGGTACTGGCTACTGACATTCTGCGCGGGCTGCGGATGATCAAGGAGGCGGCCGAGGTCGACGCACTACGCAAAGCGGGTGCGGCCATCGATCGGGTGCATGCCCGGGTGCCGGAGTTTTTGGTCCCGGGCCGAACCGAGGCCGAGGTAGCCGCCGACATCGCCGAAGCGATTGTCGCCGAGGGGCATTCGGAGGTCGCGTTCGTAATTGTTGGATCCGGCCCGCACGGCGCCGACCCGCATCACGAATACTCGGATCGTGAACTGCGGGTCGGGGACATCGTCGTGGTTGACATCGGGGGTGCCTATGCGCCTGGATATCATTCCGACTCGACCCGGACGTACAGCATCGGCGAGCCCAACGACGATGTAGTGCAACAGTATTCGGTCCTGCAACGGGCCCAGCGCGCGGCGTTTGAGGCGGTCCGTCCAGGTGTGACCGCCGAACAGGTCGACGCGGCCGCTCGCGATGTATTGGCCGAGGTTGGACTCGCGGAGTATTTTGTGCACCGCACTGGGCACGGTATCGGGCTGTCGGTCCATGAAGAGCCGTATATCGTTGCCGGCAACGATCTGCCGTTGGCTGCTGGCATGGCCTTTTCAGTTGAGCCGGGCATCTATTTCCCGGGTCGTTGGGGCGCCCGAATCGAAGACATCGTCGTCGTGACCGAGGATGGTGCGTTCTCGGTTAACAATCGGCCGCACGAATTGATCGTGGTGCCAGTCGGCGTCAGCTAACGGTACCTGCGATGCACGGCGTGACCACCATGGAGATCGGTGCGCGTTCGTATGCGGCCGGATCCCGCGCACAGCATCCAGTATCATCGCGGGGTCATCTCCCACGCTACTTTTCCGTGGCAGGGATTCTGGCAGCGATCATCGAAATATCAAGGGCTTCAACTGGTTCAGTTGCTTCGAGTTGTTCTTGCTCCGTCACGCGCGCCCCGTTCAGATCTTTGCCCCTAGCGCGGACTGCCTCAAATGCCACGAAGGACTTGCACGCCACGGGCTTTCAAAGTCAGGTTCTTCGTCAGCTTCAACATCTGTTCGCACACGGAGTTGGCTAGCACTGCGTTCTCCCTATTAACCGCCTTTAACTTATGCACCCAATCATTTCGGCATTTTCTGACGTCAGCGATATCATCGCAAATTCCTCTAGGGATATAATCATTGAACACCAACACCTCGGTCATAACAGCTGCCGTATAAGCGGTCCCGGGCTCCAGCCGTTTCCGTCGCTTTCCGGTGATAGATTCTTCTTGCAGCATTTTCGTCCACAAATCATTGAGTAATCGCTCAATGATAGTCCAATAGGTGATCACACTGAGGCTGTAATTGTAGTCTTGATACGCTTTACTTGCGCGAAGATAAAGATCCACGAGTAAGACGCAATCGTCATCCTTGGGGTGATTTTGAATCAATGCCGATAGGTCAGCCGCCGCTTGTTGCGCTACTCCTACGCCGATGGGTCCTACTCTCATGGAATTCGCTCTATCCGTCAATTGGCTGCACAACTGCGGGAAGCGTGATAAGGCAATACGCGCGGTGCTGGGACTCATTCCGCTACCATCGTTTGTAATCATCAGCTCGGGTGTTACTATCATTCGCTCGAAGCTTTGGTCTTCGGCGATAAGTGCGCGTGTATAAAAAAATGCGAGATAAGCGTTCATAAAAAGAGTGCGACGGACCTTCGTTTCAGATACGGCCAAGTCTGCGAGATCGCTCGTAGTAACCGCACAACCAGATACTGCGCTGAAATCAAATTTGAATTCTCCTTCCACGGACGCGGATACCTCCAGTCCACCAGTCAGAGTTTCTCGCAGGACCTCCCGATCAAAGCGATCATGAAAGATCTTTAGCGTGCCGCCAGTGCGGTCAACTGGAAACTCATCAAGAAATATGAGTGGATCGTGATAAAAGCTAGCGATGTTAACGCTCATGCTTCCCCAACCGGCGTATTGACGATATTGGATACGCAGCCTCGGTTCTCCCTAGCTCTTGCGTCACAGCTTAACGGTATGTAGGGCGGCATGCGTTCGCTAGCCAAAAGAACTGACTCAGTTCGGGGCGTGCCCGGTAGCGGTGCCGCAGGCCTCGAACCAAGCGAGATGGTAATTGGCGGCGGTCTTGTCACCGGCGACTAGGGCGTCGATGGCGGCCAGCAGTTGCCAGTTGCCGACCTCGTTGGCATCCACGTTCTCGGGATAGGAATCGAGAACACGGGCGCTGATGGTGGCCAGATGCTGGTGCAGGAGTTCAACTTCGGAGTCCAGCACTCCGGTACCGGTGGAAGCGGCTTTAGCCAATGTGTGGGCCAGCCGGGGTAGTCCGTCGCGCCACTGGGTGGCTTGGCCGAGCTGCCAGCCCAGTTCGTCGATGTCGGGTGCCCGCCGAGGCTGGGGCGATGTGGGGACCGGCTCGTGCTCGTCGGGAACGTGGTGGATCGGCGTGTAGGCAGCGGTGACGCTGACTTCGCCGAGCAGTGCTTCCAGGTTGCCGCGCCGTCGCGCTGGCTGCAGCAGCGTGACAGCTGCCGGGAGGTCGATGCCCGGTGGGATCCAGCCGCTGGCTAGATCGGTGACCAGCACGGTGGTGTTATCGGCGCGGTCTCCGGCTGCCCAGGCCAGCCGAGGTTGTTGGCGGGCCACCGCGTTGATTAGCCGCTGCAGACGTGCCCGCGCGGTGGCGTCGGCCGAGGCAGCCCCGGCCACGGCCCCGGTGGCGGTGGCGGCGACGGTTTGGGCACCCAGGCTCGACGGTGCTGGCGTGGGTTTGGGAGGTGGGGTTTGCCGCACCACCGCGGGTTGACCGGTGCCGGCCTGCCCGGCCGACGGATGCACCGGCGCCGAACCGGGTGCCGCGGACATTGGTGGGCTCGGCGTCGCAGCCGGTGTGGTGGCCGCTGAGGTCGTAGGTCTCAGATCGGAGGCGTAAGCCGGTAACGGACCCGCGGGTGGGGGTGTAGCTGTCGGACCGGCTGGGGTGGGTGGCGCTGCCATCACGGGTGATGGTGGTGCCTCGGGGACAGGTACATGCTGCGCTGGCGGCGGAGTATCAAAGACCGGTGTGTGGACTTGGGCTGCTGTGGCCTGCGTCGTCGGTAGCGGCAGCGGCGTTTGTGGCTGCGTCGGTGACATCGGGGCCGGCGGTATCGCGTTGGCGGTTGTCGAGAGCGGCCCGCCGGCTTGCATGCCCTTGTCGAAGCTGTGCATCAGTTCGGTCGGGGTGAAGCTTTGGGTTGGGCTTGTTGGCGTGACCGGTGCGCTGGCTAGAGACGGCGTACCAGGAGGAGCAGCGCCAGCGTTAACTAGCCCCGAGGCTCGCGTCGGCGAGGTGGTAGAGAACGTCGATCCGGGTGGCGGCGGCGGGACGGGAACAGTTCGGGCAGAATTAGGGCCTGGTAGCACCTGGCCGCCCTGCAAATATGCTTGCGGTAGCACGGGTCCCGTTTGAGGGGCCGGCGTTGCAGCAGTTGCAGATTGGACTGGTGTTGGTAGTTGGCCCGCACGCAAAACCGCCGGTTCACTTGCTGCCGTTTGAGGGGGCGCAGTCTGATCAGGCGCGGGCTGGAGTCCTATAGGCGCTTTGCCCCCCGACCGGAAAGCTTGCGCTGAATCGGGACTGCCGAGCACCCTTCGTACCTGATCCTCGATTTCCTCTTGTCGATCTGGTTGTCGGAATATGTCTCCTGGGTCGATTCCTTGGGTTAGGGCGAATTGTCGGGCCGACTGCCCCGTTGCTTCGACGTCGAGGATCCTCTGCATCGCATCGAGCACGTTGCCGCCGTACTTTGCCGCGGCCAGACTAGACAGCGCTCGATGCTGATGTACCACGGCGACAATCTGTGACACTTTGGTTTCAAAGGGCTGTTCCGAACCTTGGATCTCTTTAATTTCTTTATTGCCCTCCTCGGCCAAACCGTTCAAATCCTGCTGGAGGTTTAACATGCTGTCGTAGGCGGTACCGTAAGCGCTCGCCTTGATTCCGTTCTTCTCGGCCACCCGCCGGGCCTGATTCTCGCCCTGGCGGAAGGTGCTGCGGAGATCATCGGCCGTATGGCCCTGCTGCCCGGTAAGCGGACCGGTGTGTGCGGCGTGCAGTACGTCCCCAAAATGGGAAAAGCCGGCCTCGATCAATCCACGATTGGCCTTGCTGTGCAATAGTGTGATCAAGTCATGGTCGTCGGGCCATTGATCACCGACAAGTAAAAGCGACCATTCGCCGGGAGGGAATATCACTTGCACATCCTGCTGACTTTCGAACCAGTAGTCTCAACGGCATGAAATGATGATTCAATTTCGGGATCGGTTGCTTCAGCCAGGTAGCCAATTGCGAGCTCTTGATATGCGCTCGCAAGCGCTCGCGTTGCCGCCGCGAGGTCAGCTGGGGTGGCGGGCTCCTGCGTCAACGTTTTCACCAGATATTCGCCGCCGTCGTACAGTGCGATCCGCGCGTTCGCAGCTACAGCGAGAGTTGCAGTAGGGTCGCTACCTCCGCTTCGACCTGTGTTGGCGAGGACGGCGTGATGTACCTTGTCGTACGTGGCACATACCTTAGTCTTTGCGTCGGCGACTTGTTGGTCGGTGTAGGTAGGTGGTGGGGGCGGTTTGTTGTTGGGCAAAGGCTGAAACCAGCCGAAGATGGCGACGCTGAGCGTCGCCAACAGGGCGACCGTCAGGACCGCGAACATCGGCCATTGTCGTCGCGGCGTGGGTGACATCGCGGGCGACGAGGCAGACGGCGCAGTTGGGGGCAGGGGCAAATCCGACACGGGCTGATCGTATCGCCCACTCGCAATTGCGGTAGTCACCCTCCATCGTTTGAACCTCGGTGCGCTGTCTGAAGTCGCTTAGCAGGCTCTGGCGAGAATGATCTAGATTTGCAAAGCGGGAGTTATTCATGATTCTTGCGTCATGTCGATATCGTATGCGACTTCCAGTCATTGACGGTGTGACCTCTATGAGTGGTGGCTTCAGCATCCCTAGTCGGTATTATGTCGATAAACACCGTAATCGACATGCTATACCGAAAAAGCTATTAAGCGCATCTGGCTGATTTTATATCAGTCTCTATTGATAATATCAATGATTGTGTCTGGCCTGATATGCTAGCCAGATTCCCGGCGCTTTACCAGAGTTCTCGGGAAGATGGCTAGCATAACTTTATGCACCACGATTTTGCGTTCACGTCAGGACTGCAATTAACGGCTTGAGTCAGCTCCGTCATCGTCGCGTTTCTGATCGGGCAGGAGGATGCGTCTCGTCGTAATCGGTTTGCCGTCAACGCGTTTGATCACCTCTGCTGTAGGAGGCGGCGTGGTGATACGGCCCTGCACCGGGGCGCCGTTCTTCACTGTCGGCGCGACGATGCGTTTGGTGTCGGGCTTGACGTCACTTCCCGTGCCCGCGGCACCATGCATCGCACCCGGCGGCACCATCGGCATCGCACCCATACCGCCCCTTGGCCCTGTCGTCGGTTCCGGTGCGGTCGGCGGCACAGGTGACGCGGTAGGCGACGAGGCAGGGACGGTTCCAGCCGACGGAGCCGGCAGCGGCCCGAGCATCGCGGTCGGTGTGGTGGTGCTGAGACCTCCGCTACCACCACCAGCCTCGCCGAGCTCACCCACGCCACTGTCAAGCCCACCTTCGGCGCCCAGCAGTTCACCGGGTGTCGCCATGCCGGTTTCTGTGGCGGCACTGGCACTTTGCTGCAGCAGACCCATTCCCATCTGCATGGCCTGTTGGCCCGCCTGGGCGACCTGCTGCGGGATCTGGCTCAGTGGTTGCAGTGCACCACCGAGTGCACCAGCGATTCCACCGGCGACGCCCGAGGCCATCTGCGGCATCTGTTGCAGCATCTCGGCCATCTGGCTTTGATTGCCGACGCCGGCCAACTGCGCGGCTGATTGATCCTCATTGGCTGGGAATTTGGTCAGTGCGTCGCCGATCTTTGCTCCGCGTTCGGCATGTCCGGTCTGCGAGTCGGCATTGTCAGCGGGATCGCCGCCGTTTGCTGCTCCGCCAAGCGCCCTCAGCAGCTGGCTGATGTTTGAGCGCCCTGTGGCTAGGGCATCAGGCATGATCACTGGCGGCGGTGGCAACCCAGCCAGCTGCGCAAGCTGGTCAAGGATGATTTTCAGCTCGTCGTCGCCGCTCACTATGGCCTCGCTGGCAAGGTGGCTGACCAGCACGGTTGTGTCGGCGGCAGCGCACAGGGCACGCCAGCGACAGCTGACGCAGGACTAACTCCAGCCGAGGGCGTATCCGACATCGGCTGATGGTATCGCCGATTGGCGATTGCGGTAATTCAGCCCTGTCGGGCAGAGACTGGCTCGAGGAGCCGTATGCCTGCGGCAGCCCGCCTCAACTCGCGCCCTACACCCAATACAGCACACTGAGCAGTGCGACAAAGACAAACACGCCAAAGAATGCAGCGTAGGCGCCCATCGAGAATGCAGTTGCACGTTGGAATGCCATTGTTACTCCACAAAGCATAAGGGGGCAGATGGGCGCGAAGAACCAGAGGTAGCCGAACGTGAGCAGCGTCGATAACACGCCGACAAACAGGCCGGCCAGGAGCTGAACCGGCCGTTTGCGCGCATAGTCGAAGGGGCCTTCGGGATTGGGCGACGTCATATCAGCGGGCCTGAGAAGGGAGAACGATGGCTATGAGACAGAAGAGCAAGATCGACCATCCGGTAAGCGGTGCGAGAATAATTCCGATCGCTGTGCTGCGCCAAAGGGAAGTCCTCGAGCAGAAATACAGGACAAGGCCAACGATGAGAACGCATAGCGATACCCAAGAAATGAAGGTAAAGGAGTATGGAGCTGGAAAATGTTCGTGCGTGATAACCGATATCACCTTTGCCATGACCGCCCACAATATTCCTCCAGATATTGCTCCAGTAAAGGCGGCTCGTATCCAGTCGATCGACTCTTTCATGTGAACCTCGCTAACGTCACTTATTTGGGCGGCAATAGCGGCAGCTTGACAACCGGATCATGCAGGCCTATTTGCGGCGGATGATCGACGGGCCCCAGGGGATAGGTGCCGGGTGGACTCGCAACAAGTGGCGGAGCGATGGTTATGGCCGCCATGGGGGCATGCGCGGAACCGGGCAGGGCCGGAATCCTCGGAGCCGGATACAAGTCATTGAAGTGCAGTTCAACGGCCCGATCTCCGATGGGTTTGTGCCACCACAATCCCGCTGCGGGCCCTAACGCGTCGTCTTTGAAGAGAGGCCACGCCTGTACAAGCGTTGTCGTTGGCGCACCGGGCCGCTCGCTGTAGATCTCGAGCGCTGGGAAATTCGTCGCGGTCCCACCCACGCGTGGGCCTCCCGCAGTCGGTTCGATGGCGATGGTGCCGTTCACATCAAACGAGATCGCCTTGGCTAGTCCTTCACCGCCAGGTGAGAACGGGTCGGCCGCGCTGTACTTGATCAGAACGGAGCCTTTACTTTGCTGCACGGCAGACACAGTGGGCGTCCCGGCTCGAATCTGACCGATGTTCTCGTCGATTGATGGGTTTTGCCGGGCAACGATGATGCCGTTTTCGTAATCGACATATATTGCGACCCTCGATGCCTCAGGATCAGCCGTGGGTGAGAAACCTCGGTTGTCACCGAGGTTATCGTGCACTGGCGGGAAGTCGAGCTGGGGGTCCCATACCGCGCGGCCCGGGATGAAAAGGTTTGTCCGCACCACGCCCTGTCCGGGTACCGGCTTGATTCGACCAAGGACGATATTAGGCTGCACACCACCGTTTTTGGGGTCGTAGCTGTGCGGATCGAGGGCAGCGGCTGTTTTCCAGTCCGACGTCGAACTTGGTCGTCTACCGAAAACTCGTGTGAATGCCTCGATTTGGTTCTGACTTCGCTTGGCTTCAGGTTCGGCCTTCGTCGGGGTTCCCGGCGAGTCAAGTCCCTGGATCGTTGCTGGGTCGCATCCGTCGGTGCGTAGGGTCGTCAGCAGTTTCTGTAATTGGTCCGAGTAGCCGCCGCGTATTGACTGGACGCGACCCAGGGTGGCCTTGGTGTCGTCAACGGCTTGATGCTCCATAGCAGAGATCAGTTGGGCGAGTGCAGATTTGTCATCGTCGGTGAGGCGTACATCTCTCTCAAGATCCAGTGCATCACCAAGTTCGTTGTCGATCTGCTTTAGCTGTGTTTCTAAAGTCGAGATGACTTGCCCACAGATGCGTTGCGTGGCAGCCAACGCAGCCGCGATTGTCTCCAAGTCGACGCTGACCTTGGGCAGTTGTGCGCTCTGAACGCCGAGCGACTGGGCGGCGCGTTGCACTTCGTCCCCATCGTTGATGGGGTGATCGCCGGTCTCTCTATTCCACGACGCCTCAAAGCGACGACGCGCTTCGGCGAATGCGGTGTTGGCCTCGGCGGTGCAACGCCCTGCACGGTGAAACGCCTCGGCCAGATCGGAAATCTGGGCTGGGCGACCACATTGAAGACTGTTATTGATTGCCCAAGGATCGCCGCCGGCTTCGGCGATCAGCAGCGGGATGCTTATGTGTTCGAGCCGCATTGCACCGCCTGCAGCCTTGTGGCATTGCGGTCATCCATGTCGGTGAACTCGGCGGCTGCCATCTGTGCCTTGCTGGCGATGGTGGCAAGCGTCTCCCGGTGGGCCTGCAAGCTTCTCGCGTGTCGAGCGCACGCCGCACCAATGGCGTCGTGAAACGCCTCAGCTACCGCGAAGTCGCCGAACATCCCCGATAACAGTGGTGCCCGTGAGAGGTGATCGGCCCCGACGTGTGCGTGGTCACTGGCGCGGTGCGACACGTTGGCTCCCGAATGCAACAGTCCGGTATCGACGAACATCGTTGTCCTTTCCGAGCTGTCAAGGTTCCGAGATCGTGCCTGTTGGTGAAGCTAGCCACAGCGTTGTTGGTGGTCAATTCAGCTGCGGGCGCGGCTAGGTCGCTCAATCCTTTTCGGCAAGGACTAGTGAGATCCGCCGACGGCCGTAGGATCAGGCGGTCTTGTGGCGGAACGCTTCGGTGAAGTAGCAGCTGGTACCCCCACCTGAGGCCTTCGCTTGGTACATCGCGATGTCGGCGTCGCACAGAATTTGGCTTCCGTCGCGGTGGTCCTCATCGTCGACCATCACAATGCCGATGCTCGCGCGTAAGGCGATCGCGTCATCGGCGATACGCATCGGCTCGGCCAACGCCGTCTGGATCCTTTTGGCGACTTCGTCGAGCTTAATAGCAGTGATCCGGCCCAGGATTAAAGCGACGAACTCGTCGCCACCTAGCCGGCCCACGACATCTGACGAACGTAACGCGACGCTTAGGCGTTTAGCTGCTCCCTGCAGCACCTGGTCGCCGACGTGATGGCCTAGCGAGTCATTAATGGGCTTGAAGTTGTCCAAGTCGATGAACAACACCGCGCCCAATGTATCTGTGCCGGTTGAGCCGAGGTGGTCGTCGATGCGGCCGACGATGTGCGCACGGTTGGGCAGCCCCGTCAGCGCATCATGGGTAGCGTCGTGGGCAAGCTGCTCGCGGGCCATGTGTTGGGCGGTTATGTCCGTCAACGAGATGAGCATCGCCGAATCATGGGGGTCTTCCGGATTGAGCAGTCTGGAGTTCGCCGACAGCCATCGCCGCTGGCCATCGGCGCGGCGATCAAAACTGAACACGTGGCCGGTTTGAGGCTCACGCAACCGAATAACGGTGCAAAGCTCGCGCTGCCCGCAGTCGATCGCTTGATCGTCGGATTCGCAGCGGGGAAACGTTGCAGCACAAGTGAAATGCTTATCCACAAGGTCTCGATCGTCGATGCCCAGCACACGCTGGGCCGCCGGGTTCACCGAACCAACGCGGCCGTCGCTGCCCACGATCATTACCCCCTCCTCTAGGGAGGCCACGACGGTTTGGAAGTGCTGTTCGGCTCGGCGCCGCGCTGTTTGGTCGCTGCACAACAGCACAAAACCCTTGTCCATTGCGGTCACTGATACCCGGACGGCCAAGGCAGCTCCATCTGATCTGTGGTGGGTGGTATCCAACAGACCGCCGTTAACGACGACCGCAAGGGGGTCAAGCGGCGCGCCGACAGCCTCGCGGACTGGCAGCCCCAGCGCTTCTGCCGCGGACCGGCGATAGATGACCTCTGCGGCGGGATTCCAGCTCGTCACGATGCCGTCGAATGTGGTGGCTATCACCGCGTCGCTGACATGGTCGACCAGAGCGGCCTGAAAGCGCAGTGTGGCATCGGCCGCTTTTTGGGCGCTCAGGTCACGAAGGATCACCTGATAGGCCGGATTGCCCTCCCACATGGTGCGTACGGAGACCGATTCCACGCAAAGCGGAGTAGCATCCAAGCGCAGCATCACCAGCTCAGCCGGGCTGGAAGCGTCCCCGATGTGGCGCAACGACGCGATGCGGTCCAACACCGCCGGAATCGAGTCGGAATGCACGAATTCGGTGATCGGGCGGCCGAGGAACTGCGCTTCCGACGTCCCACCTAGCGACCTGACCCCGGCCGGGTTCATATATACCCATCGGCCGCCTTGGTGCACACAGATCAAATCGGGGCAGTGGTCAATCAGTTGCCGGTATCGTTGCGTCTCCTCGGCCGCTTTATGGGCGCTCAGGTCACGAAGGATCACCTGGTGGGCCGGCTTACCCTCCCAGACTGTGAGCACGGAGACCGATTGCACGGAGAGTGAAGCGCCATCCAAGCGCAGCATGGTTGCCTCAGCGGAGTTGGTGGTGTCCCCAATGTGGCGAAGAGAGCCAATGCGGGCCAACATCGCCGGAACTGAGTCGGAGTGCACGAATTCGGTGACCGGGCGGCCGAGGAACTGCGCTTCCGACGTCCCACCTAGCAATGTGACCCCGGCCGGGTTCATATATACCCACCGGTCGTCTTGGTGGACACAGACTATCTCGGGGTAATGGTCGAGCAGTTGTCGATAACACTGTTCGACAAGATGGCCTGTACAGCAATGACCTTCATCCGGAAAATCAGGCATGTGCGGGCGGATTCTCGCACCGACATGATTTGCGCGCTACGTCCAAGCCCCCGCCACCCTGTTCGCTCGATGCTGTGACATCACCGAGTAGTCCCTGCCTAAGCAGGCTCAGTTACGAGATCGTACACGTCCGTCACAGTGCTATCGGGACGTGCCGTACAACCCTTATGGGGGGTATCCCTTCGAATGAAACAAATGAAAGGGTAAGGGAACACATGCTCGAACAAGCCACGGCAATCAGCGGGATCGGCGCGGTAAGCGGATACGGATGGGGCAAGCGCCACCTGTGGGAGGGTTTATTGAGCGGAAAACCTGCCGCCACGCTGGTACCGGGATATGGGCAGTACCGGGACGAAGATGCCTGGTTGGCTCTGGTGTCTGACGAGGGCGATCCTGCCGACGGGCCGAGCCGCTCGGCACGGGCCACGCGCGCTGCCGCCCGGGAAGCGATCAACGACGCGGCTTCCCGCGGATGGAGCCCGGGCCGGCAAGTGGGTGTGCTGTACACGTATTTCATGCACGAAATGGATGATTGGCGTCGCTTCTATTGCGACGATGGTGGGCACCGGCGAGTCCGTGGCTATCTAAACCTGATACCGTCCACCGCGGTCTCTCTGCTGATGCAGGAGTATGGCTTCCATGGTCCGGCAATGAACATCTCGGCCGTGTGTGCTTCAGGAAACGCCGGACTGATTACCGCGAAGATGTGGCTGGACTCCGGGATCGCGGACGACGTGGTGTTCGTCGCCACCTGCCTATCCGGGACTCCCGAGTTTGTGGACCACTTCGTGCGATTAGGAGTGACCGTCACCGATACCGAGCCGCTGGATGCGTGTCGACCATTCCAAGAGGGCAGCCGGGGATTTTCCTGGGGTGAAGCATCGGTGGCATTCGTGCTGTCACGCGGTAACGGCCAGCCATACGCCAACGTGCTCGGCGGGGCCATGTCTCACGACGCCTACCACGTAACATCGCTGGACCCGTCGCTCACCCACTTCACCGCATGCGTGCACAACGCACTCAGCAATGCCGGGATCGACGCTGGCCAGGTTCGCTACTTCAATGCCCACGGGTCTGGCACCCAACAATGCGACGTTACCGAAGCTGCCATCCTCGACAACGTTCTCGGCGAGCAAACGGAGGTGTACTCCGTCAAACCGCTCGCCGGGCACTGCCAAGGCGCGACGGGTGCCGTCGAACTGGCTGTTGCCGCACTCGCCTACGAATACGGGGTCATCCCGGCGTCGCCGCGCGTTGCGCCCGGACATCCGCGCCTGCTCGATGGCGCCACACCCATCGACGAGGGGATAACGCTCAAAACCTCGCTTGGCATTGGTGGCCACAACACTGCTGTGGTCCTCGGGGCACCGTAGTGGTGCACGCTTGGAGGGGCCCGAAAGTTATTCCCCGCCGCGGTCGAGCAGAGCAGCCGATCCGAGCACCCGCTCCACCTGGACTTCAATAACCACTCGTTGTGGGTTGGCCCGCGGAGTGCGGTAGCGCTGCGCATAGCGCAGCTCGGCGTCGCGGACGGCGTCGAGCTCGCTGTTCACACACGCCCGGCCCTCCAGCGACAACCATCGGGCGCCGTCGACCTGGCTGAGCACAGCGATCCCACCGCGGTCGGCGTTGACCGCCTTCTGGGAGCCGCCGGTAGTGATGACCCGTGCGATGTGCGTCTTGGGATCGAACGTGAAACCCACCGCCACTACATGCGGCGAATTGTCGGCCCGCAGCGTGGTCAGCATCGCCAGATGGCGTTCGGTGAGAAACGCCAGCGCGTCGTCGGTGAGCCGGGTGGTGGTATTCGCCATCGCTCCTCACGCTAGCGCAGGCAATAATCGCAGCCGTGGATGACACGGGCGCCGCTCCAGTAGTAATTCTGGGCGGCCGCAGCGAGATCGGCATCGAGCTCGCGCGGCGCCTGGCACCGGATGCGACGATCGTGCTGGCCGCGCGTCAAGCCGACCAACTCGCCGAGCACGCCGCCGCCCTGCGTGCCGCCGGGGCCGCGGCCGTGCACACCAGGGAGTTCGATGCCGACGATCTGGCCTCGCACGGCCCGCTAGTCGCCTCGATCGTCGACGATTACGGTCCCATCGGTACCGCGGTGTTGGCCTTCGGAATTCTCGGCGATCAGGCCCGCGCCGAGACAGACGCACAGCACGCGGTCGCCATCGTGCACACCGACTACGTGGCGCAGGTCAGCCTGCTTACCCATTTGGCGGCAGCCATGCGTCGGGCCGGCAGGGGGTCGCTGGTGGTGTTCTCCTCGGTGGCCGGGGTGCGGGTGCGCCGCGCCAACTATGTCTACGGCAGCGCCAAGGCCGGCCTGGATGGCTTCGCCAGCGGGTTGGCCGACGCGCTGCACGGCAGCGGAGTGCGATTGCTGATTGCGCGCCCAGGATTTGTCATTGGGCGCATGACGGCGGGCATGACGCCGGCGCCGCTGTCCAGCACCCCGGAGCAGGTGGCCACCGCGACCGCGCGGGCGTTGGCCAAGGGGCGGCGCACCGTCTGGATCCCGTGGGCACTCCGGCCGATGGTCGTCGCGATGCGGCTGCTGCCGCAGTGTGTGTGGCGACGGATGCCGCGATGATTGTCGTTGTCGGTATCGGCGCCGACGGCATGGCCGGGTTGTCGGCGACATCTCGTTACGAATTGCAAAGTGCCACAGTTATTTATGGGTCAAAGCGACAACTTGACCTGCTCGACGACACGGTGGTTGCACCGCGCCGGGAGTGGCCGTCGCCAATGCTGCCCGCACTGCAAAGCCTGCTCGACGGTTCGGCCAAAGACATCCACGTGCTGGCTAGCGGTGACCCGCTGTTGCACGGCATCGGCGGCACCCTGATTCGGCTCCATGGGCCTGACCGGGTCACCGTGTTGCCGCACGTGTCGGCCGTGACGCTGGCGTGTGCCCGGATGGGTTGGAACGTCCACGACACCGAGGTGATCAGCCTGGTCACCGCGCCGCCGCGCATCGCGGTACGACGCGGCGGCCAGGCGATCGTGTTGTCCAGCGGCCGGTCCACGCCGACGGCGTTGGCAGAGGTGCTTGACGCATACGGACGCGGCGACTCTGAGTTCAGTGTGCTCGAACAGCTCGGCGGCCCAGGCGAACGTCGCCGTGACGGCAGCGCGCGAGAGTGGGCCAGCGCGGCGCCCCCGGATGTCGACGATCTCAACGTGATCGCGGTCCGATACGTGCCCGATGAACGCACCTCATCGGTGCCTGACGACGCCTTCGTCCACGACGGCCAGATCACCAAACACCGGATCCGGGCGGTGACTTTGGCGGCATTGGCGCCGCGTCCTGGGGAGCGGTTGTGGGACGTCGGCGCGGGTTCGGGCAGCATCGCGGTCGAGTGGTGCCGAAGTTGGCGGACTTGCACCGCGGTGGCCTTTGAACGCGATGAGCGGCGCCGCGGCAACATCGCATTCAACGCCGCGGCCTTTGGCGTAGAAATCGCCGTACGGAGGGAGGCGCCACAGGCGTTTGACGGTGCCCCGGAACCGTCCGTCATCTTCCTCGGCGGCGGCCTCACCCAGCCCGGGCTCCTGGACGCCTGCCTCGACAAATTGCCCGCTAATGGACGTCTGGTTGCCAACGCTGTCACTGCGGAGTCTGAAGCCGTTCTGGTGCAGTCATATTCGCGGTTTGGCGGCCAGCTGCGACGCTTTCAGCATTATCGTGGCGAGCCGCTAGGCGGCTTCACGGGTTGGCGCCCGCAGCTGCCGGTCACCCAGTGGGCGGTAACAAAGTGACGGTGTATTTCATCGGCGCGGGGCCGGGGGCCGCCGATCTGATCACCGTCCGCGGTCAACGGCTCCTGGAAAGATGCCAGGTGTGCCTTTACCCGGGTTCGATCATGCCCGACGATCTGCTGGTGCAGTGTTCACCCGGCGCGAAGGTCGTTGACACTGGTCCATTGACGCTCGAACAGATCGTCACCGAACTCGCCGACGCTGACGCTGCCGGCCACGATGTAGCGCGCCTGCACTCGGGGGACCCGTCGCTGTATAGCGCGCTGGCCGAACAGTGCCGCCGGCTCGACGCACGGGGCATCAGCTACGAAATCGTGCCTGGTGTACCGGCTTTCGCCGCGGCGGCGGCCGCTCTGCAACGTGAGCTCACCGTCCCGGGAGTGGCGCAGACGGTGACGCTGACTCGGGTGGCGACCTTGTCGACCCCCATGCCGCCGGGCGAAGACTTGGCCACCCTGGCTCGGTCTGGTGCTACCTTGGTCCTGCACCTGGCTGCCGCGCAGATCGACGCCATCATCCCGCAGCTGCTGGCCGGCGGTTATCGGCCCGAAACCCCCGCCGCTGTCGTCGCTTTCGCGAGCTGGCCGCAGCAGACCGTACTGCGCGGCACGCTGGCTGCTATCGCCGACCAGATGCATGAGGCCCTGATCACCAAGACTGCCGTCATCATCGTCGGCGACGTACTGGCCGCCGAAGGATTCACCGACAGCTACCTGTATTCGACTGCGCGCCGCAGAAACAGCGCCCACTGATGCGGGTGTTGCTGCTGGGTGGCACTTCTGAAGGCCGCGCGCTGGCGAAGGCATTGCACCCGAAGGTCGAGATCATCAGCTCGCTGGCAGGCCGGGTGCCGGACCCGGCACTGCCGGTCGGCGCGGTACGCATCGGCGGGTTCGGCGGCGTCAACGGTTTACGGACTTGGCTGCGCGACGAGGGGATTGACGCCGTCGTCGACGCGACTCACCCGTTCGCGGCGACCATCACCGCGCATGCCGCCGAGGTGTGCCGCGAATTACGAGTGCCCCATCTGGTGCTGGTTCGTCCGCCGTGGGATCCGGGTGATGCTGTCGTCGTCGTATCAGATGTTGAAGCAGCAGAAACAGTTGCAGAGCAACGCTATTCGAGAATTTTCCTCACGACTGGCCGCTCCGGCGTGAAGGCTTTCACTGACAGCGGGGCGTGGTTTTTGATCCGGGCGGTCATGGCGCCGGACGCTGCGTTGCTGCCGCGTCATCACCAGGTGCTGCTGTCCCGGGGGCCGTATCGCTACGACGAGGAGTTCGAGCTGCTGCGTGAACACCGCATCGACGCGCTGGTCACTAAAAATAGCGGCGGTGACATGACCCGAGCGAAGTTGGATGCCGCTGCCGCGCTGGATGTCCCGGTGGTGATGGTGCAGCGGCCGCCACTACCGGACGGGGTGACGAACGTCGGCACCGTTCAGGAGGTGGCTGACTGGGTAGCCCGACTGTGCTAGCCGGTCAGATGGTCGTGTTCGGTGTCGGCCAGCAACGCGTCGCGGGCGCGGGCGACGCGGGATCGAATGGTGCCCACCGGGCAACCGCACACCGCGGCGGCATCGGCGTAGGGCAGCCCCAGAACCTGGGTGAGCAACAGGGCTTCGCGTTGTTCGCTAGTGAGGTTGGCGATCATCGTTGTTACTTCAACGAGGTCTTCAAATCCGCGGGTGTGGTGGTCGGCGTTGAGCGTGCGTTCGGGATAGGCGCCGAAGGTGGTGCGGGGCCGTGATTGGGCGCGGCGGATGTGATCGGCGACCACCCGACGCGCAATGGCCAGCAGCCAGGTTCGGGCGCTGGAGCGTCCGGAAAACCGCTCGATGGCGCCGATTGCCCGCAGGAATGTCTCCTGGGTCAAATCGTCGGCATTGCCCACATCCGACAAGTAGGCGACAAACCGCCACACATCTTGTTGGGTGGCTTTGATCAACGCCTCCAGCGCACGTTTGTTCCCGCGTGCAGCTGCTAGGGCGAGGTCGGTAACAGCCTCGTCGTCGCCAGACGCGGTCATAGGGATCCACCTTAAATGCGCGAGCTCAGTCAGTCTACGACCAGTTGTCGTAGACCGCTGGTGGGCCACTAACCGGGATAGTGTCGAGGGGTGAATACTCGGTCGCCGGAATCGGTTAAGTACCACTGGGTTTGCGAAGATCCGACGATTAATAGGCAGCTCATGTCGATGTCGGCAGGGTGTAGATCGGCCAGCCGCACCACGCGGACATCCTCGCCCATGCCCGGCACAGGGCCGGACACGTTGCGGCCGATCACCACCGGTGTGCCGGGTTCGCGATGGGCCAGCAGCACCTCCCGCATCGCACCGACCTGCCAGGTCCGCGTCTTCGAGGCCGGGTTGTAGATGGCCAGCACCAAGTCGGCGGCGGCCGCAGCGGCGAGGCGCTCGGCGACCACCTGCCATGGCTTGAGCCGATCGGACAACGAGATCACCGCATAGTCATGCCCCAGCGGAGCGCCGACCCGGCTGGCGACGGCCTGAGCGGCGGTCATCGCCGGAATCACCCGGATCCGCACTCCCGGCCACTGTTTTGCCTCTTCCAGAACGGCGGTGGCCATCGCGAACACTCCCGGATCGCCCGACGACACCACCGCCACCGCGTGGCCTTGCTCGGCCAGCGTGCACGCGAGTCGCGCACGAGCGGGTTCGTCGGTGTTGTCGCTGGGATGACGCCGCTGACCGTCCCGGACTGGGACGCGGTCTAGGTAGCGGCCATAACCGATCAGATCAGTCGCGGCGGCTAGCTCGCGTCGACTCTGCGGCGTCATCCAAGCACTGCCGCCGGGCCCCAGACCCACCACCGCGACGGTGCCGGTGCCAACGAGCGAAGAGCGCCGCTGCATCCGGCCGCCCGGCAGCATGGCCAGCGAGAAGTAAGGCACGCTGGTCTCGTCGACGTCAGCGGCGGGTAGGACGCGCTGTCCAGGGGTGCTGGCCCGCTCCACATAGAACGTATCGTCAAGCTGGCCGGACGCCGAAAGCGCTTCCCGCACAGCATGATACGAACGTCCTAGTTTGAGCACCACGGCCGCGTCGGCGTCAATGAGCCGGCGGGTCAGCTCGGCCACCGGCAACGTTCCCGGCAGCACCGTGAGAACCTCGTCGCCGGCTACCAGCGGTGTCGCGATGGCCGCCGAGGCGGCGCTCACCGACGTCACCCCCGGCACGATGACGGCGTTGAACTGATGTGTGAGCCGGGCGTGCAGA
Source organism: Mycobacterium haemophilum DSM 44634 (assembly GCF_000340435.2). Lineage (NCBI taxonomy): Bacteria > Bacillati > Actinomycetota > Actinomycetes > Mycobacteriales > Mycobacteriaceae > Mycobacterium > Mycobacterium haemophilum. The sequence goes on along the minus strand of NZ_CP011883.2, from coordinate 2,461,910 downwards.
TGCATGTATGAGCTGTAGAACAACGGGTCGCCCTCGGCTAGCAGAGCGACACCGCGACCGGCGTCTAGATGCGCCGCAATCCGTCGGGTGGCATCGGTGTAGAAGTCCTCCAGCGCACCGGCATAGCCGCCGGGATGGTCGGTCGCTTCGGTGGTCACCGGATAGATCAGGTGCTCCTCGATCTGGCCGGGCCGTAGATAGGGTTCGGCGATCGCACGTGCGATGCTGCGGCCGTGCCGGGCGCTGTGATAGGCCACCACATCGGCCTCGCCGATCACCCGGGCGGCCTTGACGGTTACCAACTCCGGGTCGCCGGGTCCCAAGCCGACGCCCCAGAGCGTGCCGCGAGTCGTCATTCGCGGTTGGTCGCGATCGCGTTGACGGCGGCGGCCGCCATGGCGCTGCCGCCGCGGCGGCCCCGCACCACCAGATAGGACATCCCGCGCGGGCGGTCGATGAGCTCCTGCTTGGCTTGCGCTGAGCCGACGAATCCGACTGGTCCGCCCAGCACCGCAACCGGCGCCGGAATCCCGTCATCGATCAATTCGAGCAGCCGGAACAGCGCGGTGGGCGCGTTGCCGATAGCGAGTACCGCGCCGGCCAGCCGATCGGCCCACAACTCCACACCAGCTGCCGAGCGAGTGGTGTGCCGGCGGGCGGCCAGCTCAGCCGCGCGCGGATCGGCGACCAGCGACACGATCTGATTGTTGGCGGGTAGCCGTGCGGTGGTGATCCCGGCGGCCACCATCGACGAATCGCACAGGACCGGGGCGCCGCTGTGCAGGGCGGCACTGGCCCGAGCTACCACGTCGTCGGTAAAGGCAACATGTTCGACGAGGTCCACCTGCCCGCAGGTGTGGATCAGCCGGACCACGACGTGCGCGACGTCAGCTGGGAACCGGGTTAGGTCGGCTTCGGCGCGGATGGCCGCGAACGATTGGCGATAGATTTCGGCCGCGTCGCGCAGGTAGTCGAGCACGTGCTCACCCTACGGCCGTAGCAGTCGATACCCATCGCCAGTAGCGAGCAGCACCTCACCGGTCTGCGGGCTGCCGCAGGCGCGTTCGCAGCCGACGAAGTGACGGTGGCCGGCCGCCGGCGCGTCCCGCGACAGTGCCGCGTCGGCCCGCACATCAGCGGCCGCATGCGCGCATCCAGGGCTGCCGGTGCAGGCGCTGACGTTGAGCCAGGGGGAGTTTTCGTCGAACACCAAGCCCAACGGAGCCAGCACTCGCAGCGCGGCGTCCGCCACCTCTTCGCTGAGGTCGCACACCAGCACCGAGCGCCAGGGTGTGATCACCAACGGGGCGTCGACTGCAGCGAGGTACGCCGCGACTCGTGCGGGCAGCACCCCTAGCGGCACCGCGGCGCCCAGCGCGATGCCGCCGCCGTCTTGCTCGATCCAACCCATCGGCGGCCGGGTGACGGCCGGTATGGCAGGACCCAGCTTCATCCCTGGCCACAGCGCAGTGACATCGGCTAATTCGCAAATCCGCCACGCTCTTCCGCGTACCTCGACGAACCGCATTGCAACGCTAACCAGCGCATTGACGATGTCGCCAGCGGCCAGTCGAACACCGGTGTCTCGTCCGGCCAGCAGCAGTCCTGCGCCGTCCTCGAAGATGTGCACACCGACATCTGCACCCAACCCGGACACGTCGGTGCGGCCGTCGTCGAGACTGAACCAGAACCGCCCGCCTAACTCCGCAAGCCTGGGCTCGGCGCAGATCGCCGCGTCGAGTTCACCCACCCAGGCTTGCACGTCGACGTTCCCGCCGACCCGGCCGGATAGCGGCGACGCGACGATGTTGCGGACCCGTTCATGGGTTGCCGACGGCATCAGCCCGGCTTGAGTCACCGTGTCGGCAACCGAGGCCGCGTCGGTAATCCCGCGCAGCTGAATGTTGCCGCGGGCGGTCAGCTCCAGTGTTCCGGAGCCCACTTGCATCGACGCCTGGGCCAGCGCGGCCAACTGCGCCGCGGTCAGCATCCCGCCGGGCAGCCGGACCCGCACCATCAAGCCGTCAGCGGCCTGGTGCACCTGCAGCGCGCCGGGGCAAGCATCAGCGTCACGGGCTCTGGTCACCGGTTCACGGTACGACGTGCGTCTAGAAGGGTGGTCGTTGGTTTCGTTCGGCGACGTCAACGGCGTTGAGTGCACGTTCGGCGTTGATGCGGCAGCTGCGGTCTTGTTCCCGAGTGCGGCGCCGTTTGGGCATCATTACCCCGCGAGCGTTGGGGGATCGGTCTTCGGTTGCGGCGGTGGGTAATTCGCCTGTGGGCAGGCACAGACTAGGAAAGAGCAGCCGACTGCCCGGACGGGTGATGTACATGTGTCCGGTCGGTGAGGTCCAAATGACCGTCCCGTCGGGTAGCTGTATGTCGCGCCATGCGGTCCAGAAGGTTTTGAGCAGGTGGTGCTTTCTGCAGAGGCATTTGAGATTTGAGGGATGCGTCCGACCGCGCGGATAGGGAACCGTATGGTCGACATCGCAGAAGTCGGCTGGCCGGTCGCAATTGGGGAATCGGCAAGTCAGGTCGCGGCACCGCACGAACGCGTCTAGCGCCGCCGACGGCCGGTAGCCCGACTCCGGTGCGACGTCACTGCCTGGGTGGCGCACCGGTCGGAGCAGCGCACCATTGTGGATCAGCTCGGCCAGCAGCGGCGCGGGTACCGCACCGCCACTGGTGATCACCGCGGTTGGCCGCGGCTGCGCTGGTGGCTCGGGTTCGGGGTCTGGGGCTAACGCCTCGCGCAGCGTGGTGTTTGAGCTGATGGTTGGTGGCGCGGTCTCGCCGGACATGTGCGGGTCGGATTGGCCACCAAGCGCCGAGGCTTCGGCGACAACGTGGATGACCACGCCGGCTGCCCGGTTGTTGCCATCAGCGCTGGCGGGGCAGTCCGCATGGTGACAGCCGCAGCTAAGTCGGGTGGCGCCCGCGGCCAGCGCGCCCAACGCGTCGGCGCGGCGCTGGGCGATCGTGCGTGGATCGTCATCGCACACGTCGTGGGCCATCTGCAATAGCCGCCGGTTTAGTACGGCGGCGTCCGTCGCGTATAGCCGGCCCCACAGCGCGGAGGTGCCGCAGTCATCCTTGGCCAGATCGATGACCACGTCGCGACTGCGCGCGGCGACGCGCGCGCGTCGCAGTGCGCCCGGGTCGTAGCGGTTCACCACTGCGTCGATGGCCTGGGCGGTCTTATTGACCGACAGCGGTCCGAACTGTGTCGCGTCCCCGGCGAGCGTCATATCGACCAATCGCAGCGTGTCCGGGTCTTTGATGAGATCGGTGTGCCACACGATCGTCGCCGCCAAGCGCGCGCTGATTGTGCCGTCAGCGAACAGTGCTGCCACCCGCGGCAGTCGATCACGCAATGCCACACCCAGATACATCTGACTCGACGCCATACCGTGGCTAATCCCTTGCGCTGCAGCGACTTCAGCGGCTACCGCATCCCAATTATCGCATGACCACTGGGCCCAGTCGGTGGGGCCATCAGCGCGGCGGCGGACTAGCTCGGCGATTGCCGCTAGCCGGCGCGAGGACGCGGCAGCCTCCGCCCGGGCCCACCCAGCGATTGCTGTGACCACCGTCGCATCATCGGCACTCGTCAGCGCCGCGCCTTCCGGCGGCAACTCATCGAACATACCTTCGAATAATAGTCTTTTGTGCCGGCGCCAGGCCGGAACCGACGGCGTCAAAAGCCTGTGGCTGTGGGCAAACATCCAACTGTGGATAACCCTAATGACAGTCAAGGGATGCCGGCCGATGGTGGTGCGTAAGCCCGAAATTTTGGACACGCCCGATGCGGCCAATTTTGAGTGAACCAACATGTGCTGGCTACGCTCCGCTGCATGGGTGATGCGCCACTGACAATCGAACCGGGCCTGGCTCAACCCGCTACGCCCCAGGGGAGTCGACAGCTGTCGCGGCAGTTGTCCAACCGTCACATCCAGCTGATCGCGATTGGCGGCACCATCGGTACTGGCCTCTTCATGGGGTCAGGCAAGGCCATCTCGCTCACGGGTCCATCGGTAATTTTCGTCTACTTGATTATCGGATTCATGCTGTACTTCGTAATGCGTGCGATGGGCGAGTTGTTGTTGTCTAACCTGCAGTACAAGTCATTCGCCGACTTCGCCGCCGACCTGCTAGGACCGTGGGCGGGCTTTTTTACCGGCTGGACTTACTGGTTCTGCTGGATTGTCACGGCTACCGCCGAGGTCATTGCCATCGCTGGATACGTGAGCTACTGGTGGCATGGCTTGCCGCTGTGGATAACCGCCCTGGTGGCAGTGGTGCTGTTGATCACGCTGAACTTGCCTACGGTCAAGGCATTTGGGGAAGCCGAATTCTGGTTTGCATTGATCAAGATCATCGCGATCATTTCGCTCGTCGTTGTTGGACTGGTGATGATCTTCAGCCACTTCACCGCACCTGGAGGAGCCACTGCGGGTCTGGCGAACTTGCACAACCACGGCGGCTTCTTCCCAACTGGTTCAATGGGTTTCGCCGCCGGATTCCAGATTGCGACTTTCGGGTTCGTTGGGATCGAGTTGGTTGGCACTACCGCGGCGGAAACCAAGAATCCGCAGCGCAATCTTCCGAAGGCGATCAACTCGATTCCCATTCGGCTGATGCTGTTCTATGTGGCAGCATTGACGGTCGTTATGGCAGTGACGCCGTGGCACGAAATCAGCGCCGAGCGTAGCCCGTTCGTTGCCATGTTCGGTCTTGCTGGCCTGGCGACCGCGGCGTCGGTGATCAACATCGTTGTGCTGACGTCGGCGGGGTCCTCGATTAATTCCGGAATCTATTCCACCACACGCATGGTTTATGGCCTGGCCCAGGGAGGTGACGCACCGCGTTGGTTCGGCAAGCTCACGGCACGGCGGGTACCGTCGCGTGCGTTGCTGCTCTCGGGGGTGTTCCTGCTGTCCGGGGTAGTGATGGTCGCCGTAGGCGGCTCGATCATCGAGCCGTTCACCGTCGTCACCACGATTTCCTCGCTGTGCTTCATATTCGTCTGGTCGATCATCCTGATCAGCTACTTGGTGTACCGCAAGCGCCGGCCGCACCTGCACCAGACGTCGACTTTTAAGATGCCGGGCGGGATCGCCATGTGCTATGCGGTGCTGGCATTCTTCGGATTCCTAGTGTGGGCGTTCGCCCAGAAGCAGGACACACTGCACGCCATGCTCCTGACACCGGTCTGGTTCGCCGTCCTCGGCATCGGTTGGCTGGTGTCGCGCCGCCGGTCGGGCAAGTTCGTTCGTGAGGCGGCCGATACGGTACGAATGGTGGGTGGCTGAGCCGACCATCGTGTTGTTGTCGACGTCGGACAGCGATCTGATCAGCGCTCGTTCCAGCGGCAAAAACTATCGCTGGGCCAACCCGTCGCGGTTATTCGAAAACGAGCTGCCCGACCTGCTGGCCGATGCGTCGATCGCAGTAGTCCGGATTCTCGGCGGCTACCGTGCTTGGCAAAGCGGCATCGACACAGTGATCGCCAGCGGGATCCCGACCGTGCTGGTCAGCGGTGAGCAGGCGGCCGACGCTGAGCTAACCGACCTCTGCACGGTTTCAGCCGGCATCGCCGTGCAGGCACACATCTACCTGGCTCACGGCGGTACGGACAACCTTCGTGAGCTGCACGCGTTCCTGTCGGACACCGTGCTGATGACCGGCTTTGGGTTCACGCCGCCGGTGGTGACCCCGACCTGGGGTGTGCTGGCCCGGCCAAAGCCTCGGAGCACCGAAGGCCCGACGATTGCGGTGCTCTACTACCGCGCGCAACACCTGGCCGGAAACACCGCATATGTCGAGGCGCTATGCCGTGCGATCGAGGATGCCGGCGGGCAGCCGCTACCCGTCTACTGCGCCTCGCTACGCACCGCCGAACCCGAACTGCTGGGGCGGCTTGGCGACGTCGACGCCATGGTGGTCACGGTGCTCGCTGCCGGGGGGCTGACGCCCGCTACGGCGGCAGCAGGTGGTCATGATGACAGCTGGAACGTTGAACACCTGGCGGCTCTGGACATCCCAATCTTGCAGGGTTTGTGCTTGACCAGCCCGCGGGATCAGTGGTGTCAAAACGACGACGGTCTTAGCCCACTCGACGTTGCCAGCCAGGTGGCGGTACCCGAGTTTGACGGCCGCATCATCACAGTTCCGTTCTCGTTCAAGGAGATTGATGGCGATGGGTTGATTTCCTATGTCGCCGACCCGGAACGCTGCGCGCGGGTCGCCGGGCTGGCGGTACGGCACGCGCAGCTGCGGCACATCGCCGCCGCCGACAAACGGGTGGCACTGGTGTTCTCGGCGTACCCGACCAAGCATGCCCGCATCGGCAACGCAGTTGGGCTGGACACTCCGGCTAGTGCGGTCGCATTGGTGCGGGCGATGCGTGAACGCGGATACCAGGTCGGTGACCTGCCCGGTGTCGAGGCCGCCGACGGTGACGCTCTGATGCATGCACTGATCGAACGCGGCGGGCAAGACCCGGACTGGCTCACCGATGGGCAACTAGCCGGCAACCCGATTCGGGTGTCCGCCAAGGACTATCGTGACTGGTTTGCGACTCTCCCCGCGGAGCTGGTCGAGGCCGTGCAGGACCACTGGGGCCCGCCGCCGGGGGAACTGTTCGTAGACCGCTCAAGCGATCCTGACGGTGAGATCGTTATCGCGGCAATGCAAGCGGGCAACCTGGTGCTGATGGTCCAGCCGCCTCGCGGTTTTGGGCACAACCCGGTTGCCATCTACCATGACCCCGACCTGCCGCCCAGCCACCACTACCTTGCCGCTTACCACTGGCTGGACGCGGGCTTTAACGCCGACGCGGTGGTACATCTGGGTAAACATGGCAACCTGGAATGGCTGCCGGGAAAGACGCTGGGCATGTCGGCGTCCTGCGGATCCGATGCTGCGCTGGGCAACCTCCCGCTGATCTATCCCTTTTTGGTCAACGACCCGGGCGAGGGAACCCAGGCCAAGCGGCGAGCCCACGCGGTACTCGTCGACCATTTGATCCCGCCGATGGCGCGCGCCGAAACTTACGGCGACATCGCACGTTTGGAGCAGCTGCTCGATGAGCATGCCACTGTCGCCGCGCTGGATCCCGGCAAGCTGCCGGCCATCCGCCAGCAGATCTGGACGCTCATTCGGGCCGCCAAGATGGACCACGATCTAGGGCTGGCTGAGCGGCCCGCGGAGGACTCATTTGACGACATGCTGCTGCACGTCGACGGCTGGCTGTGCGAAATCAAGGACGTCCAGATCCGCGATGGATTGCATATTCTTGGCCAAAAGCCAACGGGGGAAACCGAACTCGATCTGGTGCTGGCTATCCTGCGGGCTCGCCAGCTGTTCGGTGGTGAGCACGTTCTCCCCGGCCTACGCCAGGCGCTCGGCCTATCGGAAGATGGTACCGACGAACGCGCAGCGGTCGACCAGGCGGAATCGAAAGCCCGGGAACTGGTCGCGGCGCTGCAAGCCGCCGGCTGGGATCCCGACGCTGCCGTGCGGATCACCGACAATCCCGAGGTGACAAGGGTGCTGCGGTTCGCGGCCACCGAAGTGGTGCCCCGACTCGCGGGCACTGCCTTCGAAATTGAGCAGATATTAAGGGCTTTGGACGGTCGGTTTATCCCGGCCGGACCGTCGGGATCACCGCTGCGCGGCCTGGTTAACGTGCTGCCGACTGGGCGCAACTTTTATTCCGTCGACCCCAAGGCGGTCCCGTCCCGGCTGGCGTGGGAAGCCGGTGTGGCACTGGCGGACTCGCTGGTCGCCCGCTACCGGGAAGACCACGGGCAATGGCCGCAGTCGGTCGGGCTCTCGGTATGGGGCACCTCGGCGATGCGCACCGCCGGTGATGACATCGCCGAAGTGCTTGCGCTGCTGGGCGTGCAGCCGGTCTGGGATGAGGCGTCGCGACGGGTTGTCGGGCTGACGCCAATTCCGCTGACCGAATTGGGTCGCCCGCGCATCGATGTAACGGTGCGGATCTCTGGATTCTTCCGGGATGCGTTCCCTCATGTTGTGATGATGCTCGACGACGCGGTGCGGTTAGTCGCCGACCTCGACGAGCCCGCTGACGACAACTACGTGCGCGCGCACGCCCAGCTTGACCTGGCTCGGCACGGTGACCAACGTCGGTCCACGACAAGGATTTTCGGATCAAAACCGGGAACATACGGAGCCGGTCTACTGCAGCTGATCGACAGTCGCAATTGGCGGGATGACGCCGACCTCGCCCAGGTGTACACCACCTGGGGTGGCTTCGCGTATGGGCGCGGCCTTGACGGCCGCGAAGCGATCGACGATATGAATCGCCAGTACCGCCGCATCGCGGTAGCCGCCAAGAACACCGATACCCGCGAACACGACATCGCCGACTCCGACGACTACTTCCAATACCACGGGGGGATGATCGCCACGGTGCGGGCGCTAACGGGCCAAGCGCCGGCCGCCTATATCGGGGACAACACCAGGCCCGACGCGATCCGCACCCGCACACTCTCGGAGGAGACGGCGCGGGTATTTCGCGCCCGGGTGGTCAATCCCCGTTGGATGGCCGCGATGCGCCGGCACGGCTACAAGGGGGCATTCGAGATGGCGGCGACAGTCGATTACCTGTTCGGTTATGACGCCACTGCCGGAGTAATGGCCGACTGGATGTATGAACAACTCGCCCAGCGCTACGTGCTGGACCCGGAGAACCGGAAGTTCATGGCGGAGTCCAACCCGTGGGCGTTGCACGGTATGGCCGAACGTCTGCTGGAGGCAGTCGGCCGTCGTATGTGGGCCGATCCGCAACCGAACACCCTCGACCGGTTGCGCCAGGTGCTGTTGGAAACCGAGGGCGACCTGGAAGGTTAGCTACCGGTAGTTTTGGGACCATGACGCCCACATTTGCCGACCTAGCCAAGGCGCAGTACCTCCTGCTGACCACATTCACCAAGGACGGCCGACCCAAGCCGACCCCCATCTGGGCCGCCTTGGATAAGGAGCGCGGCGATCGGCTGCTGGTCATCTCCGAGGAAAAGGCGTGGAAGGTTAAGCGAATCCGCAATACCCCCCGGATTACGCTGGCCACCTGCACGATGCGTGGTCGCGCGACGAGCGAGGCCGTCGAGGGCACCGCCACAATCCTCGATAAGTCACAGACGGGCAGCGTCTACGACGCAATCGGCAAGCGGTACGGCATCCAGGGCCGGCTGTTTACCTTCGTCAGCAAGCTGCGTGGCGGTATGCAAAACAATATCGGTCTTGAACTCCGAGTGTCTGGACGTTGACCCCGACAAGTCGGCAGCACCGATGAGCACCGTATTGATCCCGATTCCAGATCGTGACTTCGACCCGACCGAGGTCGCCGTCAGCTGGCGGGTTTTACGCGACAATGGGCACCGGGTGGTTTTTGCTACCGAAAGCGGCACGGCCGGGGTGGCTGACGACATCATGGTCACCGGCCGGGGCTTGGACGTCTGGTCGGCGCTGCCGGTGTTGGGCGCCGTCCCAGTCATCGGGTTGGCGTTGCGGGCGAATAAGGACGGCCGCCGTGCATATCAGGACATGCTGCGAGCGGTTGAGTTTCAGCATCCCGTCCGCTGGACCCAGGCCACCGTCGACGGCATCGATGCGTTGTTGCTGCCCGGTGGCCATCGCGCCCGCGGGATGCGCAGCTACATCGACAGCGGCGTACTGCAGCGGCTGGTCGTGGACGCCTTTGCCGGTGGGGTGATGGTGGCCGCGATCTGTCATGGTGTGCTGCTGGCCGCCCGCAGCATTGATCCCGCGACGGGCCGCTCGGTGTTGTACGGACGCCGGACCACAGCGCTGACGTGGGCGCTGGAGCGCACCGCCTGGCAGCTGACCCGGGTCACACGCTGCTGGGATCCCAACTACTACCGCACCTACGTCGAGGAGCCCGGCCAGCCGCGCGGGTACATGTCGGTGCAGTCGGAGGTTACCCGCGCCCTCAAAAGCCCAACGGATTTCTGTGACGTCATCCGCGGAACGCCGCATTGGTTGCTCAAGACCTCCGGCATGGTGCGCGATTCGGTGACCGATTCGCGGCCGGCGTTCGTCGTCGACGACGGCAACTACCTGTCGGCGCGCTGGCCAGGTGACACTCACACCTTCGCGAACATGCTGTCGCAGAAGCTGCGCGCTTAACCGGGACGGCGGCCCGCTGGGCGTCTCACTCGGTGCGCAGGTGCTTGCCGAAGAACGCGAAGACGCGGCTCCACGCATCCTCGGTGGCGGCCTGGTTGTAGCCGAAACCCGCGATACGCAGTAGTGGCTGGCCGGGAATCTTGTTCGCGAAACTGTGCCCGGCGCCGGGGTAGACCTTGATGTCGGCGGCGATGTGCTGAGTCTGGGTCACTTGACGCAATCGCTTGGGCGCGCCAATACCCAGCGGGTCGCGGCCGCCGAAGCTCGCCACAATCGGGCATGCTCCGTCCAGCGTCTCGCTGAGGTTGCGCGGCAATGGAGTGCCGTAGAACGGCGCAGAGGCGCCAAAACCTTTGGGCGACATAACGAGTGCGAACTGACCGCCCATGCAGAAGCCCGCGATGCCGACACGCCCGGAGCATTCCGGCATGGCCAGCAAGTGATTGCGGGCAGCCAGAATGTCGTCAAGAGCGCGGCCTCGCTTGGTCAGTAGCTCACGCATGACTCGGATGATGCAGCGGGCGCGGCCACCGCGTGAGTACAAATTCGGCGTGAGCGCCAGGTAGCCCGCCGTGGCGATGTGGTCGTTGGTCGACTCCTTGTCCGGCTCATAGCCGATCGCGTCGTGAATCACAACGACGCCCGGCCATGGCCCGGGGCCCGGGGGGACGCTTAGTAGCGCCTCAATCGGTCCGTCGGGGGCGTCGATCTCAATCGTGGTCATAACGTCATCTAAGTGCAGCGCTCAGGTGCGCCTCCACGGAACTCGGCCATAGCCCGCGCACGTTGGCATCACATGGTGCGGCGGCTGTTCCTCATTTACGCCGTCGTCGAGCTGGCGGCGATTCTTGCGTTGGTGTCGACGATCGGGTTTGGCTGGACCCTGTGGGTGCTGTTGGCTGCTGTCGCGCTCGGATGGGGCCTGTTGGGTCCGGTTGGTGGGTGGCAGGTCAGTGCCCGGCTCGTGCAGCTGCGGTCGGGCCTCGCCGAACCGCGCACCGCAGTCAGCGACGGCGCGGTGGTCACTGCGGCCACGGTTCTGGTGCTGGTTCCCGGATTGGTCACCACGGCGTTGGGGTTGCTGCTGCTGATACCGCCGATTCGAGCGGTTGCTCGTCCCGGATTGACCGCGCTTGCCGTGCGTGGCTTCCAGCGACGGGTGCCACTGGTCACCGACATGACGGCTACCGGTGATGGCAGCGATTTCATCGAAGGTGAGGTCGTTGACGTGGCCGACGTCGAGGCGCCGATCTTGCCGCAACATCCAACCGTGGACCCCACGTAGTTTTACGGTGTGACTCAGACCAGGCTGCTGGTGAACGGCCGTGTGTACAGCCCCAGCCACCCAGATGCCACTGCGATGGCGGTGCGTGGCGACGTGGTCGCCTGGCTAGGCAGCGACGACGTCGGCCGCAGCCAGTTTCCGGACGCCGACGTGGAGGATCTCGATGGTGGATTCGTGGCGCCGGGATTCGTGGACAGCCATATTCACCTGAGCGCGACCGGTCTGATACTCAGCGGACTGGATCTGCGCTCGGCCGTCTCGCGCGCGCACTGCATTCAGATGGTTGCCGATTACGCGGTCGCCCACCCGAACCAGCCGGTGTGGGGGCACGGGTGGGACGAATCGGCGTGGCCCGACCACACCGCGCCGAGCACCAGCGATCTGGATGCGGTGCTCGGTGAGCTGCCCGCCTACCTAGCACGCGTGGACGTGCACTCCGCGCTCGCCTCGACTGGGCTGCGGCGGCTGGTCCCAGAGTTGGCGGCCGCGGCCGGTTTCGCGGCTCAGCAGCCGCTGACCGGCGACGCTCATCACCTGGCGCGCGCCGCCGCCCGTGACCTGCTAACCGCCCCGCAGCTAGCCGAAGCACGGACCGCGGCGCTGGCGGCGGCCGCCGCAGCGGGCATCGTCGCGGTGCACGAATGCGCCGGCCCCAACATTGGCGGGCTCGACGACTGGCGACAGGTTCGCGTCCTCGATCATGGCGTCGAAGTGATCGGTTACTGGGGTGAGCCGGTGACCACACCGGCAGCTGCTCGCGCGCTGGTGCACGAGACCGGGGCTCGCGGTTTGGCCGGTGACCTGTTCGTCGACGGGGCGCTGGGATCGCGTACCGCCTGGCTACACCAGCCGTACACGGACGCGCCGGATCGGACGGGCACCTGTTACCTCGAGCCCGACGCCATCGAAGCGCATCTGCGAGCTTGTACCGAGGCGCAGGTGACGGCGGGGTTCCATGTGATCGGCGATGCGGCGGTCTCGGCGGTGGTCACCGCCTTCGAAAGGGTCGTCGCGGATCTCGGGGTGCTTGCGGTGGCCCGGTGTGGGCACCGACTGGAGCACATCGAGATGGTGACCGCGGATCAGGCCGCAAAACTGGGCGCATGGGGCGTCATCGCCAGCGTGCAACCGAATTTTGATGCGCTCTGGGGCGGCGGCAGCGGCATGTACGCCCGTCGCCTTGGTGTGCAGCGAGGCAGCGAACTCAACCCGCTGGCGCTGTTAGCATCCCAAGGCGTGCCCCTCGCGCTAGGTTCCGACGCCCCGGTGACAAGTCTTGATCCGTGGGTCAGCGTGCGGGCAGCGGTCAATCACCACACTCCCGGAAGCGCGGTCTCGGCGCGGGCGGCGTTCGCTGCCGCGACCCGCGGCGGCTGGCGAGCCGGTGGTGCCCGCGACGGCAAGATCGGCACCCTGGTGCCTGGCGCGCCGGCCTCCTACGCCGTGTGGGACGCCGGGGCCCTTGACGTCAGTGCGCCGCGCGACGCCGTCCAGCGCTGGTCCACTGACCCGCGTTCGCGGGTGGCTGCATTACCGCGGCTGGGCCCGACCGACGCCGTGCCGCGTTGCCGCCAGACCGTGCACCGGGGTGCTGTGATCTATGGCTGATGAGACCATCGAGATCGACCCAGTCGATGACGACCCGGTGACCGAAGCCTTCGACGCGGCTGCCATTCCCGGCCGGGTCGTTCAGCTGAGCGCCATGGCGCGCCACGCGCTGGCGCCGATGGGTGTTGCGTTGCTGCCGCGTCTGCCACGGCTGGCGGTCGCCGTGGTGGCCGGTTTGCTGCTTTGCGCCAGCTTCCCGTCGCTGAACTGGTGGTGGGGCGCCGTCGTCGCCTTCGCACTGCTGGCTTGGGTCTTAACGCACCCAAACACGACACCGGTGGGCGGTCTGGGCTATGGATTTCTGTTCGGGTTGGCGTTCTATCTGCCGTTGTTGCCGTGGATCAGCAGTCTCGTGGGTGCCATGCCCTGGTTGGTGCTGGCGACCGCGGCCGCGCTTTTTCCCGGTCTCTTCGGCCTGCTCGCTGTCGTGGTGGGCCCGCTGCCCGGTTGGCCGATCTGGTTTGCGGTGGTGTGGGCGGCGCAGGAGTGGTTGAAGTCGGTCGTTCCGTTCGGTGGGTTTCCCTGGGGGTCGGTGGCCTTCGGCCAAGCCGACGGCCCGTTGCTGCCATTGGCCCAACTCGGTGGCGCTCCGCTGCTCTCGATGGCGACTGTGCTGGTGGGATGCAGCGCGACCGCGATCGCATTGGAAATTGTGAAGTGGTGGCCAAGCAGCGGCCAGTCGGGTAGAAGCGGTCCGCCTCCGGCGGTGGTGCTACCGGGTGTCTGCATATGCCTGGTGTTGCTGGCCGCCGTCGTCGTTTGGCCCCAGGTGCGGCATGCGGGTGCGGGATCGGGCGGCGAACCCGTGATCACGGTCGCGGCGGTACAGGGCAACGTGCCGCGGCTCGGTCTTGACTTCAACGCGCAACGCCGAGCCGTGCTGGACAACCACGTCCGCGAGACGCTGCGACTGGCCGAGGATGTGCGTGCCGGGATCGTCCCGCAACCTCAATTCGTGATCTGGCCCGAGGACGCCTCGGATATCGATCCGTTGGTCAATGGCGATGCCGGGCAAGAGATCGCGGCAACTGCCGCGGCGATCGGCGCGCCGATCCTGGTCGGCACCGTGCTTGATGTCCCAGGCCGCATGCAACGAGCCCCCGAATACACCAATACCGTGATCGTCTGGAATCCGGGCACCGGACCGGCCGACCGCCATGACAAGGAAATCGTGCAGCCGTTCGGCGAGTATTTGCCGATGCCGTGGCTTTTTAAGCATCTTTCCGGGTATGCCGACCGGGCTAGCCACATCGTGCCCCGCCAAAGCAGTGGTGTCGTGCGTATTGCGGGGGTACCTATCGGGGTGGCTACCTGCTGGGAAGTGATCTTCGACCGCGCCGCGCGAAAAGCGGTCCTCAATGGCGCTCAGTTGCTGGCGGTGCCCACCAACAACGCCACCTTCAACAAAACGATGAGTGAGCAACAGCTGGCCTTCGCCAAAGTCCGAGCCGTGGAGCACGACCGATATGTGGTGGTTGCCGGCACCACCGGGATCAGCTCGGTGATTGCGCCGGATGGCAGCGAACTGGTCCGCACAGACTTCTTTGCGCCCGCCTACCTGGACATGCAGGTGCGCCTTAAGACGAGGCTGACGCCAGCAACTCGTTGGGGTCTGACCTTGCAGTGGATCCTCGTCGGAGCGGCCGGAGCGGTCGTGCTGATCGCCATGCGGCACAATGGATGGTTCCCGCGTCCTGCAGACGCGGGTGCGCCAGGCGAATCTGAGGGCGGCGTTGACACTGGTGACTACACTCCGCTCCACAGGGGCGGCCGACAGCCGCGTTATTTCGGGCGACACAGAGGAGCTAAATGACCACCGGCCAGCCTGCGCGCCAGACATCGGGTAATCGTCCCAGTCAGCGCGTCCTGGTGATCATCCCCACTTTCAACGAGCGGGAGAACCTGCCGGTGATCCATGCGCGGTTGAAGGACGCATGCCCAGGGATACACGTGCTCATCGTGGACGACGGCAGTCCTGATGGCACCGGCAAACTCGCCGACGAGCTGGCGCAGGCCGATCCGGGTGGTACGCACGTGATGCACCGCACCGCCAAGGATGGCCTGGGTGCGGCATACCTGGCAGGGTTTGCCTGGGGTATGAGTCGGGACTACTCGGTGCTGGTGGAGATGGACGCGGACGGAAGTCACGCGCCCGAACAGCTGCACCGTCTGCTCGACGCCGTCGACGCTGGAGCCGACCTTGCTATCGGTTCGCGCTATGTCGATGGGGGGACGGTGCGCAATTGGCCGTGGCGGCGCCTGGCTTTGTCCAAGACGGCCAACACCTATTCGCGGTTGGCGCTCGGCATCGACGTCCATGACATCACCGCCGGCTATCGCGCCTACCGCCGCGAAGTGCTCGAGGCAATCGACCTTGACGGTGTGGACTCCAAGGGCTACTGCTTCCAGATTGATCTGACTTGGCGCACCGTGAGCAACGGGTTCGTCGTCATCGAAGTGCCGATTACCTTCACCGAGCGTGAGCTTGGTGTGTCCAAGATGAGCGGATCCAATATTCGCGAGGCGCTGGTCAAAGTCACTCGATGGGGCATCGATGGGCGGCTCCAGCGCGCTCGAACGGCGCGCACGCGTAACCGCAGCTAGTCGGCGCGAGCCCGGTCAGCCGCGGCGGCGCGACCGGATCAGATCGAGGCGCTCCTTGAGCAGCTCTTCAAGTTCTTCGACCGTGCGCCGCTCCAGCAGCATGTCCCAGTGCGTGCGCGGCGGCTTGACCTTCTTGGGCTCGGGTAGGTCACCCTCGATCAGCGTGCCTTCCATGCCGTTGCGGCACAGCCAGGTGCCGGGGATATCAGCGTCGTCAGCGAAGGGAACCTCGAACTCCTCGCCGTTGTCGGTGCGGTACCGCGCTATCTGACGTGGCGCGAGGTCATGGTTGCGATCGGTCTCGTAGCTCACGGCGCCGAGGCGACTGCCTCTCAGGACTCGATCAGCCATCGGCGTACTCCTTTAGTGCGGTGAGCTCTTGGCTCCTGTGCGGGTGATTCTCTTCGCTTGCCAAACGTTACGACGGCCCGGGTAGTTCCCGGGCTGGCACGCAGGGCACGCGACGTGACCATCAATGATACCGGGGTCGCGGACGCTAACGGGCTAGCGGACTAAAGTCGGCAGGCGTGACGCGTCGTTCCCGGCCCCAACCATGCCGCTGGTGTGGTCGAGATGTGACCGATGTCGGGATGGGTCGGCGCCGCCAGTACTGTCGGCAGTCTTGCCGGCAACGCGCATACGAGCAACGGGCCTTGATAAACCGCGGTGAGGCCGGGGCTGTGCCAGCGGACGCGGTTGTGCTGTCGGCCGATGATGCGGCCGACCTGTCGGATCGCGTGTATCAGGTGCGATGCGCAGCGGAGGATGTTGCCACAGCACTCGATGAAGGAGCCGGCGCGATCGAACTGCGCGAACTGTGTGCGGCGCTGATCCAGGCTGCCAGGGCTGCCGACGGGTGGCGACGAGTAGGTGTCTAGGGTGTCTGGCCGCACCGTTTCGCGCCGGCGTAGGCGCCGCGGCAGTTCGATGCATGGAAACTGGGAGTATCCGACGTTTTGAAATCCTGCCGGAGTTGGCCATACTCACCAGCGATATCGGTCGAAGAAACAACGCGGGTCGAAGCAACAATGAGGTCGCTTCGTGCAGCACCTTCAGCACCTTCTGTGACTCGGCGAGCGCGCATCCGGCGTTCAGAGACGACCAATGTTAGGCGAGGATAGTAATGGTTGATCAACTCCAGCATGCGACTGAAGCGTTGCGCAAAGCGCTGGTCCAGGTTGAACGCCTAAAGCGCACCAACCGGGCGTTGCTGGAGCGGTCGAATGAGCCGATCGCGATCGTGGGCATGTCGTGCCGATTTCCCGGTGGGGTGGATTCCCCGGAGGCCCTGTGGCAGATGGTCGCCGAGGGCCGGGATGTGATGTCAGAGTTTCCGACCGATCGCGGCTGGGATCTGGACGGGTTATTCGACCCGGACCCCGACGTACGGCACAAGTCGTACGCGCGTACCGGCGGTTTCGTGGACGGGGTTGCCGACTTCGACCCCGGGTTCTTTGGCATCGCGCCCAGTGAGGCGCTGGCGATGGACCCCCAGCACCGGATGCTGCTGGAGCTCTCGTGGGAAGCGTTGGAGCGGGCGGGGATTGATCCTGCGGGGTTGCGGGGCAGTGCCACCGGGGTGTTCGCCGGGCTCATTGTCCAGGGCTACGGGATGCTCGCCGAGGAGATCGAAGGCTACCGGTTGACCGGCATGACCTCCAGCGTGGCGTCGGGTCGGGTGTCGTATGTGCTGGGGTTGGAGGGCCCGGCGGTGTCGGTGGATACGGCGTGTTCGTCGTCGTTGGTGGCGTTGCATATGGCGGTGCAGTCGCTGCGTTCGGGTGAGTGCGATTTGGCGCTGGCCGGCGGCGCGACCGTCAACGCCACACCGACGGTCTTTGTGGAATTCAGCCGGCACCGCGGGCTGGCGCCGGATGGCCGGTGCAAGCCGTACGCCGGGGCGGCCGACGGCGTCGGCTGGTCTGAGGGCGGCGCCATGTTGGTGGTGGAGCGTTTGTCGGATGCGCGGCGGTTGGGGCATCCGGTGTTGGCGGTGGTGCGGGGCAGCGCGGTGAATCAGGATGGGGCGTCGAATGGGTTGACGGCGCCGAATGGTCCGTCGCAGCAGCGGGTGGTGCGTGCGGCGTTGGCTCATGCGGGGTTGTCGGCGGTCGAGGTTGATGTGGTGGAGGGCCACGGGACTGGGACGACGTTGGGTGATCCGATTGAGGCTCAGGCGTTGTTGGCGACTTATGGGCAAGGCCGCGGTTCGGGTGAGCCTTTGTGGTTGGGGTCGATTAAGTCGAATATGGGTCACACGCAGGCTGCTGCGGGGGTGGCTGGTGTGATCAAGATGGTGCAGGCGATGCGCCATGAGGTGTTGCCGGCGACGTTGCATGTCGATGTGCCGAGTCCGCATGTGGATTGGTCGGCGGGGTCGGTGGCGTTGTTGACCGAGGCGCGGCCTTGGAAGGATAACGGTCAGGTGCGCCGGGCCGGGGTGTCGTCGTTTGGGATTAGTGGCACTAATGCGCATGTGATCATCGAGGCTGCACCCGTCGAGTGCGAGCGCGTTGTGGAGCGTCCTCAAGTGCCGGTGGTGCCGTGGGTGGTGTCGGCGAAATCGGCGGCGGCGTTGGGTGCTCAGGCGGCTCGGTTGGCGGCGCATGTGCGGGCTCATGGTGAGCTTGGTGTTGCCGATGTGGGGTGGACGCTGGCGGGTCGTTCGACGTTTGAGCATCGGGCGGTGGTGGTTGGTGGTGATCGGGACCGGTTGCTGGCCGGGTTGGATGAGTTGGCCGCTGATGAGCCCATGTCGGCTATTCGGGGTTCCGCTACACCTGGGGGCAAGACGGTGTTCGTCTTCCCCGGCCAAGGCTCTCAATGGCTCGGCATGGGCATCGAATTACTCGACACCGCACCGGTATTCGCACAAAAGGTCGAAGCCTGTGCGGACGCCTTCTCGGAGTTTGTGGACTGGTCGCTGACCGACGTCCTTCGTGGCGTGCCGGGCGCTCCGGGTCTGGATCGGGTGGACGTGGTGCAGCCGGTGCTGTTCGCGGTGATGGTGTCGCTGGCTGAACTATGGAAATCGGTCGGGGTACGTCCAGATGCGGTGATCGGCCATTCTCAGGGTGAAATCGCCGCCGCGTACATCGCCGGTGCGCTGTCCTTGCGAGATGCCGCAAAGGTGGTCACACTACGCAGTAAACTGCTGACCGGGCTGGCCGATCCGGGCGGCATGGTAGCCATTGCATGCGAGGCCCGGCAGGCACGGGAGTTGCTGGCGCCCTTTGGCAATCGGATCAGCATTGCCGCCGTCAATGGCCCGTCGGCGGTTGTGGTGTCGGGTGAAGTGGCCGCTCTAGCGGAATTAGTCCAGCACTGTACCGATCAGGATCTGCGCACCCGCCGCATCGACGTGGACTACGCGTCGCATTCGGTTGAGGTTGAGGCCATTCGCGGTGACCTCGCTGTTGCTTTGGCCGGCATCGAGTCACGGTCCTCGCGTATCGCCTTCTTCTCGACGGTGACTGGATGTCGTTTGGACACAGCGGATTTAGACGCTGACTACTGGTATTGCAACATTCGGCAGACCGTAGAATTTGACCAGGCGGTGCGCAGCGCATGTGAGCACGGCTACCGCACATTCATCGAATCCAGTCCACATCCCGTCCTGATCGCCGGAATCGAGGACACCGCCAACGATTGCGTCGGCGGGGACACCGAGCCTGTCGTTGTTCCCACGTTGGGTCGTGAAGATGGCGGACTGGAGCGGTTCCTGACGTCGGCCGCGGCCGCGTTCGTTGCGGGCGTGAGCGTGGATTGGCGTGCTGCGTTGGACGGGGCTGGCTTCGTCGAGTTGCCGACGTATGCCTTTGAGCGGCGGCGGTTTTGGCTCTCTGGCGATGGTGTAGGAGCCGATGCTGCCGACTTAGGGCTGGCCACTAGTGAGCACCCGCTGTTGGGCGCGGTGGTGGAGCTGCCGGCCTCGGGTGGGGTGGTGCTGACGGGTCGATTGGCGCCCAGTATGCAGGGTTGGTTGGCTGACCACGCCGTATCCGGTGTGGCGATGTTCCCGGCCGCGGCGTTTCTGGAGCTGGCGATTCGCGCCGGCGACGAAGTCGGCTGTTCGGTGGTCGACGAGCTGACGTTCCAGGCGCCATTGCTGTTGCCGTCCGGGAATTCTGGGCTGGGCGCGGTTGCGATGCAAGTAGTCGTGGGTCCTGCCGTGGGGGCACCTCCCGCTTGCGGGGGAGAATCAGGTCACCGCAGTATTTCGATCTTTTCGCGGACCGACGCCGGTTCCGGGTGGGTATGCCACGCTGAGGGCGCGTTGAGCTCGGGGTCGGTCGAACCGAGCGTGGACATGTCGGTGTGGCCACCAGCGGGAGCGGTCGCGGTGGACACGACGGACGGCTATGAGCGGTTGGCGGCTCGTGGATACGGCTACGGTCCGGCATTTCGCGGCCTGACCGCGATGTGGGCCCGCGGCGACGAGCTGTTCGCCGAAGTGAAGCTGCCCGATGCCGCCGGCGGTATCCGCGGGTTCGGCGTGCACCCGGCATTACTAGATGCGGCCCTGCATGCCGTACTCATGGCCAATCAGACGGCGGAACTGGTATTGCCGTTCTCCTGGCAGGGTGTTTCGTTGCATGCCGCTGGTGCGTCGGCGGTCCGGGCGCGGATTGCGCCGGCGGGTCCGGTCGGAACTTCAGCGGTGTCAATCGAGTTGGCCGACGGGTTAGGGCTGCCGGTACTCTCGGTGGCTTCGCTGGCAGCCCGCCCGGTGAGCGAACAGCAATTGCGGGCCGCAGTGTCGGGCTCGGGCCCCGACCGGCTGTTTGAGGTGGTCTGGTCACCGGCGACACCAACCACATCGGCGGGTTCAAACCTGACACCGTCGTACGAACTGTTCGAATCTGTTGCAGCTGACGAAGATCCGGTGACTGCCACCCATGAGCGCACGCGCCAGGCGTTGGCAGCCGTGCAGTCGTGGTTGACCGAGCGTGACTCTGGAGTATTGGTGGTCGCTACCCGCGGCGCAATGGGATTGGCGGGGGAGGAGGTCGCCGATTTAGCCGGCGCCGCGGTATGGGGGCTGGTGCGATCGGCCCAGTCTGAGCATCCCGGCCGGCTCCTACTCGTTGATTCCGAGGCGCCACTCGACGATGCGGCAGTCGCCCTGGCCTTGGCGGCCGGCGAGCCGCAGGTGCTGCTGCGGAGCGGACAAGTGTATGTCGCGCGGGTGCATGGCAGCCGCGCGGTTGACGGCGTCTTGGTGCCGCCGGGTGACGGGCCCTGGCGGTTAGGTATCCGTAGTGCCGGCACCTTTGAGAATCTGCAGCTGGAGCCGGTTCCCAACGCTGACGCGCCGTTGGGGCCAGGCCAGGTTCGGGTAGCCGTCCGCGCGATTGGCGCGAACTTCCGCGACGTCATGATCACTCTCGGCATGTTCCCCCATGACGCGCTGCTCGGCAGTGAAGCAGCCGGCGTGGTGGTGGAAGTCGGCCCGGGAGTTACCGAGTTCGCCGTCGGTGACCGGGTGATGGGGCTCTTTCCGGAAGGTACCGGTACGCTAGTCGCCGCCGACGTCCGGCTGCTACTGCCAGTGCCCGCTGACTGGTCGGACGCAGAAGCCGCCGGTATGTCAGTGGTTTGCGCCACTGCGTATTACGCCTTTGTGCACCTGGCCGACGACAAGCCGGGACAGCGGGTGTTGGTGCATGCCGCCACCGGTGGGGTGGGGATGGCGGCGGTGCAGTTGGCACGGCATCGCGGGTTGGAGGTTTTCGCCACCGCCAGCCGAGGTAAGTGGGACACCTTGCGGGCCATGGGCTTTGACGACGATCACATCTCTGATTCGCGGAGCCTGGAGTTCGAGGACAAGTTCCGCGAGGTTACCGGCGGGCGCGGCATGGATGTGGTGCTGGACTCGCTGGCCGGTGATTTCGTGGACGCATCGTTGCGTCTGGTTGCCCCCGGTGGGGCGTTTTTAGAGATGGGCAAGACCGATATCCGCGATCCCGGTGTCATCGCCGAGGAATACCCCGGCGTGCGTTACCGCGCCTTCGACCTATTCGAGCTCCGACCCCGGATGCAGCAGTACATGGCTGAACTCGCGGAGCT
The DNA here is from genome assembly GCF_000340435.2 of Mycobacterium haemophilum DSM 44634. NCBI lineage: Bacteria > Bacillati > Actinomycetota > Actinomycetes > Mycobacteriales > Mycobacteriaceae > Mycobacterium > Mycobacterium haemophilum. Next base: position 2,440,165 of record NZ_CP011883.2, on the reverse strand, counting down.
GTTTGACGCTGGAGTGTTGCGGCCATTGCCAGTAACGACATTTGATGTGCGGCGGGCGCCCGCCGCGTTGCGCTATTTGAGCCAGGCACGTCATGTCGGCAAGGTCGTGATGATGATGCCGGACGCATGGGCGGCGGGCACGGTGTTGGTCACCGGCGGTACTGGGATGGCGGGTTCGGCGCTGGCTCGCCACGTGGTGGCGCGTCACGGGGTGCGTCATCTGCTGTTGGTGAGTCGGCGCGGTACGGACGCCCCGGGTGCCGCGGAGCTGGTGGCCGAGTTGGGCGCGGCTGGTGCGCAGGTGCAGGTGGTGGCCTGCGATGCGGCGGACCGGGAAGCGTTGGCGAACGTGATTGCCGATATCGCAGTGCAGCATCCGTTGTCGGCGGTGATTCATGCCGCCGGGGTACTCGATGACGCGATGGTGACGTCGTTGACTCCCGAACGGCTAGATGGCGTGTTGCAGGCCAAGGTGGAGGCGGCCTGGAACCTGCACCAGTTAACCCGCGATCTGGATGTGTCGGCGTTTGTCATGTTCTCGTCGATGGCCGGGTTGGTGGGTTCCCCAGGCCAGGCCAATTACGCGGCGGCCAACACCTTCCTCGATGGGTTGGCCGCGCATCGGCGCGCCCACGGGTTGCCGGCGATCTCGCTCGGGTGGGGGTTGTGGGATCAGGCCAGCGCCATGACGGGCGGCATGGACGCCGCCGACCGAGCGCGGCTGGGCCGCGACGGTATCCTGGCCTTGTCTACGGAAGAAGCGCTCGAACTATTCGATACGGCAATAATTGTCGACAAGCCATTCGTCGCGCCCGTCCGTATCGATCTCACCGCACTGCGGGCCCACGCCGATGCGGTGCCGCCAATTTTCAGCGATCTGCTCAATGTACCGACCCGGCGGCAGGTCGACGATTCGCTGGCCGCCGCGAAATCGAAATCGGCTTTGGCGCACCGCCTGCACGGGCTGCCCGAAGCCGAACAGCACGCCGTCCTGGTGGACCTGGTGCGATCCCACATCGCCACCGTGTTAGGTAACACCACGCCCGAAGCCATCGATCCGGACAAGGCATTCCAGGAGTTGGGCTTCGATTCGCTGACCGCGGTCGAAATGCGCAACCGGCTCAAAGCCGCCACTGGTCTATCGCTTTCACCCACCCTTATCTTCGACTACCCAACCCCCAGTGGACTGGCCAAGTACATGCGCGCCGAACTTGCCGGCATCCCACAAGAAATCAAGCACACACCCGCGGTTCGCGCCGCCACCGACGATCCGATCGCGATCGTTGGTATGTCGTGCCGCTATCCCGGGGGGGTGAACTCTCCTGACGACCTTTGGGACATGTTGGTCGAGGGACGTGATGTGCTCACCGAATTTCCGGCTGATCGCGGCTGGAGCCTGGCCGAGTTATTCAACTCGGATCCCGATGTTCCGGGCGCTTGCTACACCCGCACCGGCGGGTTCGTAGACGGTGTGGCGGACTTCGACCCTGCTTTCTTCGGGGTCGGGCCCAGTGAGGCGCTGGCGATGGACCCCCAGCAACGCATGTTTCTGGAGCTCTCGTGGGAAGCGTTGGAGCGGGCGGGGATTGATCCTGCGGGGTTGCGGGGCAGTGCCACCGGGGTGTTCGCCGGGGTGATGACCCAGGGCTACGGCATGTTTGCCGCAGAGCCAGTGGAAGGCTTCCGGTTGACCGGTCAGCTATCGAGCGTGGCCTCCGGGCGGGTGTCGTATGTGCTGGGGTTGGAGGGCCCGGCGGTGTCGGTGGATACGGCGTGTTCGTCGTCGTTGGTGGCGTTGCATATGGCGGTGCAGTCGTTGCGCTCGGGTGAGTGCGATTTGGCGCTGGCCGGCGGCGTCACCATCAATGCCACACCCGACATCTTCGTGGAATTCAGCCGCTGGCGCGGCTTGTCGCCGGACGGACGCTGCAAGGCATTCGCCGGGGCAGCCGACGGCACCGGGTTCTCCGAGGGCGGCGGCATGTTGGTGGTGGAGCGTTTGTCGGATGCGCAGCGGTTGGGGCATCCGGTGTTGGCGGTGGTGCGGGGCAGCGCGGTTAATCAGGATGGTGCGTCGAATGGGTTGACGGCGCCGAATGGTCCGTCGCAGCAGCGGGTGGTGCGTGCGGCGTTGGCCAATGCGGGTCTGAGCGCGGCGGATGTGGACGTGGTGGAGGGCCACGGGACTGGCACCACGTTGGGTGATCCGATTGAGGCTCAGGCGTTGTTGGCGACCTATGGGCAAGGCCGCGGTTCGGGTGAGCCTTTGTGGTTGGGGTCGATTAAGTCGAATATGGGTCACACGCAGGCTGCTGCGGGGGTGGCTGGTGTGATCAAGATGGTGCAGGCGATGCGCCATGAGGTGTTGCCGGCGACGTTGCATGTCGATGTGCCGAGTCCGCATGTGGATTGGTCGGCGGGGTCGGTGGCGTTATTGACCGAAACGCAACCCTGGCCGGCGAATGGCCACATCCGCCGGGCCGGGGTGTCGTCGTTTGGGATTAGTGGCACCAATGCGCATGTGATCATCGAGGCTGCACCCGTCGAGTGCGAGCGCGTTATGGAGCGTCCTCAAGTGCCGGTGGTGCCGTGGGTGGTGTCGGCGAAATCGGCGGCGGCGTTGGGTGCTCAGGCGGCTCGGTTGGCCGAGTATGTGCGGGCTCATGGTGAGCTTGATGTTGCCGATGTGGGGTGGTCGTTGGCGGGTCGATCGGCCTTTGAGCATCGTGCCGTCGTGGTGGCGGCTGATCGAGACCGGTTGCTGGCCGGGTTAGACAAGTTGGCCACTGATGAAGTCGGGTCGGTCGTACGGGGTACGGCAACACCCGGGGGCAAGACGGTATTCGTCTTCCCCGGCCAAGGCTCCCAATTGCTGGGCATGGGAATGGGATTGCACGCTGGATACCCGGTGTTCGCCGAGGCGTTTAACACCGTGGTGGGCGAACTGGACCGGCACCTGCTGCGGCCACTGCGCGAAGTCATGTGGGGCCATGACAAAAATCTTTTGAACACAACTGAATTCGCGCAGCCGGCGTTGTTCGCTGTGGAAGTGGCCTTGTTCCGGTTGCTGGAATCCTGGGGTGTGCGTCCCGATTTCGTGATGGGTCATTCGGTGGGTGAGTTGTCCGCCGCGCACGTGGCAGGTGTGCTCTCACTGGAGAACGCCGCGGTGCTAGTGGCCGCCCGCGGCCGGTTCATGCAGGATCTGCCGGTAGGCGGGGCGATGATCGCCGTGCAGGCCGCCGAAGAGCAGGTGCGGCCGCTGCTGAGCGCCGAAGTGGGTATCGCGGCGGTCAACGGGCCAGCCTCGGTGGTGATTTCGGGCGCCCAGGATGCTGTGGCCGCGGTGGCGGACGAACTCCGCGCCACTGGCCACCGACTGCACCAACTGGCCGTCTCCCACGCGTTCCATTCCCCGTTGATGGACCCGATGATCGACGAATTCGGAGCGGTCGCTGCCGGGCTCGCGATCGGGCGGCCCACCATCCCCATCGTGTCGAATGTGACTGGGCAGCTAGCCGGCGACGACTTCGCGTCAGCGGCATATTGGAAACGGCACGTTCGAGAAGCGGTGCGATTCGCCGACAGTATCCGATTCGTGCACTCGGCAGGCGGAAATCGCTTCCTCGAAGTGGGGCCTAGTAGCGGCCTGACCGCATCGATCGAAGAGTTGCTGTCCGATGCACGGGTGATCACGATGTCTGCACTGCGCAAGGACCGCCCCGAGCCGGCAACGCTGATCAACGCCGTCGCGCAAGGGTTCGTCTCGGGCATGGACGTGAATTGGCGCGCGGTGCTGGGCCAGGCCAACTTCGTAGAATTGCCCACGTATGCCTTTGAGCGGCGGCGTTTTTGGCTTGCCGGCGACGGCGCAACGGCTGACGCCGCCGGTTTGGGACTGGAAGCCAGCGAACATGCGTTGCTGGGCGCGGTGGTGGAGCTGCCCGCCTCAGGCGGCGTGGTGCTGACCGGTCGGTTATCGCCCCGCGTGCAGGGGTGGTTGGCCGACCATGCCGTTGGCGGCGTGGTGCTGTTCCCCGGGGCGGGATTTGTCGAGTTGGCGATTCGCGCCGGTGACGAAGTGGGCTGCGGTGTCGTCGACGAGCTGAATCTGGCGGCCCCGCTGGTCCTGCCGGACTCAGGGTCGGTGGCGGTGCAGGTGGTGGTCGGCGGCGCGGATGACTCGGGTACCCGTGCCGTGTCGGTGTTTTCGCGTGCCGATACTGGATCGGCCTGGCGTTTGCATGCCGAAGGCGTACTGCGAGCCGGGTCGCCCGCGCCGACTGCGGATTTGTCGGTGTGGCCGCCGGTGGGAGCGGTCCCGCTGGACCTCGGCGACGGATACCAGCGTCTGGCCGAGCGTGGCTACGGCTATGGTCCTGCCTTCCGAGGCTTAACCGCGATGTGGCGGCGCGGCGATGAAGTGTTCGCCGAGGTGACGTTGCCCGCCGATGCTGGGGTATCAGTGGCCGGCTTCGGGATTCACCCGGTGCTGCTGGACGCAGCACTGCACGCGGTAATGCTGGCATCCGATAGTGCCGAGCTTGCCGAGGGTTCGGTGCTGGTGCCGTTCTCCTGGCAGCAAGTGTCGTTGCATGCCGCGGGCGCGGCGGCAGTACGAGCACGAATCGTTCCGGTGGGTCCGTCGGCAGCGTCGATCGAGTTGGCGGACGGACTGGGCTTGCCAGTGCTCTCGGTAGCTTCGATGGTGGCCCGGCCGGTGACCGATCAGCAGTTACTGGCCGCGGTGTCGAACTCGGGTCCAGACCGGCTCTTTGAGGTGGTCTGGTCGCCGCAGCCCGCAACCACGCCAACACCGGTGTCGGTGTGTGCTTGGGGCGCCATGGCTTTGGGGGAGGCAGACGCCAGCGAAGCTACGCCGACGGCACTACTGTTCGAGTCGGTGCCAGTCGCCAGTGATGTCGTGGCGGAGGTATACGCCGCTACCCGGTCCGTGCTCGGAGTATTGCAGTCATGGTTGGCCTCCGACGGGGTGGCGACGTTGGTGGTGGTGACCCGGGGCGCCGTCGCGTTGCCGGGGGAGGACGTCACCGACTTAGCGGGCGCGGCGGTGTGGGGGTTGGTGCGGTCGGCGCAGACCGAGCATCCCGGCCGGATTGTGCTTGTCGACACTGATATCCCCCTGGGAGATCTAGCTGCTGAGGCGGTAGCTGCGGCCTTGGCAGCCGGCGAACCGCAAGTGCTGCTGCGCGGTAAAACGGTGCATACCGCCAGAGTGCATGGCAGCCGCACAGTTAATGGTGTCTTGGTGCCGCCCGGGGACGGCCCCTGGCGGTTGGGTATGAGCAGTTCGGGCACCCTAGAGAATCTGCGGCTGGAGCGGATTCCCGACGCTGATGCGCCGCTGCAGCCCGGGCAAGTCCGGGTTGCTTTGTCGGCCATCGCCGCCAACTTCCGCGACGTCATGATCGCGTTGGGTCTGTATCCCGACGAGAATGCGGTCATGGGTGTCGAGGCGTCGGGCGTCGTCTTGCAAACTGGCCCGGAAACTGGCTCCGAAACCGCCTCTAACGATGGGCGTTTCGCGGTCGGCGACCGGGTGATGGGCCTGTTCCCCGAGGGCACCGGAACGATCGCGATTACCGACCAGCGGCTGCTGGTCAAGATGCCGACGGGATGGTCATTCACCGCCGCGGCGACCACTTCGGTGGTTTTCGCCACCGCTTATTACGCGCTGATGGACTTGGCCGCCATGAAGTCAGGGCAGCGGTTGTTGGTGCATGCCGCCACTGGTGGGGTGGGGATGGCGGCGGTGCAGTTGGCTCGGCATTTGGGGTTGGAGGTGTTCGCGACCGCTAGCCGAGGTAAGTGGGACACCTTGCGGGCCATGGGCTTTGACGAGGATCACATTTCTGATTCGCGAAGCCTTGAGTTCGAGGACAAGTTCCGGGAGGTTACCGGCGGGCGCGGCATGGATGTGGTGTTGGACTCGTTGGCCGGTGATTTCGTGGACGCATCGTTGCGTCTGGTTGCCCCCGGTGGGGTGTTTTTGGAGATGGGTAAGACCGATATCCGTGATCCAGCAGTGGTCGCCCAACAGCACACCGGTGTGCGCTACCGTGCTTTCGACCTCTTCGAAGCCGGGCCAGAGCGCATTGCGCAGATGCTCGCCGAATTGGCCGCGCTATTTGACGACGAGGTGCTGCGGCCGTTGCCGGCGACAACGTTTGACGTGCGACGTGCGCCCGCCGCGTTACGGTATTTGAGTCAAGCGCGCCACGTCGGCAAGGTCGTGATGACGATGCCGGATGCGTGGACGGCGGGCACCGTGTTGATCACCGGCGGGACCGGGATGGCGGGTTCGGCGCTGGCTCGCCACGTGGTGGCGCGTCATGGGGCACGTCATCTGGTGGTGGTGAGTCGGCGCGGTCCGGACGCCCCGGGCGCCGCGGAACTGGTGGCTGAGCTGAGCGCGTCCGGTGCCGAGGTGCAGGTGGTGGCGTGTGATGCCGCGGATCGGGCGGCATTGGCCAAGGTGATTGCCGATATCGGAGTGCAGCGGCCGTTGTCGGCGGTGATCCATGCGGCCGGGGTGCTTGACGATGCGGTGATTTCGTCGTTGACGCCGGAGCGGGTGGATGTGGTGTTGCGGGCCAAGGTGGATGCGGCCTGGAACCTGCATGAGTTGACCCGCGACTTGGATGTGTCGGCGTTTGTCATGTTTTCGTCGATGGCCGGGTTGGTGGGTTCGTCGGGTCAGGGCAACTACGCGGCGGCTAACTCGTTCCTTGATGGGCTGGCTGTGCATCGGCGGGCCCATGGGCTGCCGGCGATGTCGCTGGGGTGGGGTCTGTGGGATCAGGCCAGCGCGATGACCGGGGGACTGGGTGTCGCCGACCGGGCCCGCTTCGGTCGGGACGGAATTGTCGCGATGTCCTCGGATCAGGCGCTGGAATTGATGGATACCGCGATGATTGTCGACCAACCATTCCTGCTGCCTGCCTACATCGACTTTGCCGCGTTACGGGCCAAGTTCGATGGGGGCACGCTGCCTCCGATGTTCGTCGACTTGATCAACGCGCCGACTCGGCGACAGGTCGACGACTCGCTAGCTGCGGCGAAGTCGAAATCGGTTCTACTGCAACGCCTGGAAGGGCTGTCCGAAGACGAGCAACACGCGGTTCTGTTGGATCTGGTGCGTTCTCATATCGCCACCGTGCTGGGCAACTCCAGCCCCGAGGCGATCGACCCCGACAAGGCGTTCCAGGAGTTGGGCTTTGACTCGCTGACCGCGGTCGAAATGCGCAACCGGCTCAAAGCCGCCACCGGTCTATCGCTGTCACCGACGCTCATCTTCGACTACCCGAACTCGGCCGCGCTGGCCGGCTACATGCGCCGAGAACTCGTCGGTGCCGTGCAGCACGGCACCCCGGCCGCGGCGCCCGGGGAAGCCGAAATCCAGCGGGTCGTGGCGTCCATTCCGGTCAAGCGTCTTCGACAGGCGGGAGTGTTGGACCTGTTGCTCGGGTTGGCCAATGACGCCGACGGCAACGGGCAGGTCCCGGTCGGCGAGCAGACCACGGAAAAAGACATCGCGGACATGGACCTCGATGACCTGGTCAACGCGGCCTTCATGAACGATGACGATTAGGCAGCAACAGTGAGAATCGCGGTCACTGGGGCAAGCGGAGTGCTCGGCCGCGGCCTGGCAGCCAGACTGCTCAGCCAGGGCCACGATGTCGTGGGGATTGCTCGTCACCGGCCCGAAAGCTGGTCGAGTGCAGCCGGTTTCGTCGCAGCGGACATCCGGGACGCGGTCGCGGTTGGGCGTGCCGTCAGCGGCGCGGACGTCGTCGCGCACTGCGCCTGGGCGCGCCGCCCACAGGACCAGGTCAATATCGAGGGTGCACGCAACGTCCTGGACGCGATGGCCAAGACAGGAGCCAGACGCATCGTTTTCGCTTCCTCGGCGCACGTCTATGGTGCGGCAACGGCGCCGGCAACCGAGGACGATGCGATGACATCGGCCAGTACCGACGGCCTCCACAAGGCCCGCGTTGAGGAGATGCTGGCGGCCTCCGGCGTGCAATGGGTTGCGGTCCGCTCGGCGCTAGTCGTCGGCCGAGGAGTTGACAACTGGGTGCGTCGGGTGCTGGCCTTGCCGATGATTCCCGACATCGGCGCCGATCGCGCCCTGCAGGTGATCCACACCGGCGATGCGCTTCGGTTGTTCATCCGCGCGATCATGGACACCGAGATCGATAGCGGCCCAGTCAATCTCGCGGCACCGGGTGAGACGACGCTTCGTCAGATCGCCGCCACACTCAGGCGGCCGATCGTGCCGCTGGGCTCGCGGTTGACGGTACTGCGACGCCTCAGCTTATTGGCCGAGCTAGAACTCCTGCAGAGCGCACCATTGATGGATACTTCACGGCTGCGCGACGAGTGGGGATTCGTGCCGGCCTGGAACGCCGATGAATGTGTCGACGACTTCGCATTGGCGGTGCGCGGCCGGGTTTCGTTGGGTGAGCGGCTGGTGTCAGTGCCCTGGCGATTGGCCAATATCCAGGACTTGCCTGCCGTCGACGTGCCGTCTGAAGACGGGGTGGTGCCTAGATTTGTTGGCCCAGAAGGAGATAACGGCGAATTCGACACCCCAATCGACCCGCGTTTCCCAACCTTCCTGGCCACCAATTTGTCCGAGGCCCTGCCCGGCCCGTTCTCGCCGTCGTCGGCGTCCGTGACCGTGCGTGGCCTGCGCGCCGGCGGCGTGGGCATTGCCGAACGATTGCGGCCCGGTGGCGTGATTCAGCGGGAAATCGCCATGCGCACCGTCGCGGTGTTCGCCCACCGGCTGTATGGGGGCATCACGTCGGGGCATTTCATGGCCGAAACCGTTCCATTCGCGAAACCCGCAACCATCATCAGCAACAGTGGATTCTTTGGGCCCAGCATGGCGTCGTTGCCGATCTTCGGTGCGCAACGTCCGCCTTCTGAATCCAGCCGAGTCCGAAAGCAGCTGCGTACCCTCCGCAACATCGGGGTCTTCGGCGGCAACCTCATTGGCCTGAGCGCCGGTTCACCCCGAGACACCCGCGACTACATCGATGATGTCGATCGTCTGGAACATCTTGCCGGCGTTGATGTCACCCAACTCGACGATCGCCGGTTACTGAGTTTGATCTTGTTGGCACGTGATCACGTCGTGCACGGCTGGGTGTTGGCCTCGGGGTCATTCATGTTGTGCGCTGCGTTCAATGTGTTGTTGCGGGGCCTGTGTGGGCGAGATGCCGCGCCACAGGCTGGGCCGGAATTGGTCAGTGCGCGATCGGTGGAGGCGGTGCAACGACTGGTCAGCGCGGCGCGGCGCGACCCGAACGTAACACGCCTGCTGGCTGAACTCGGCAAGCGCCTTGATGTGTTGGCTGTCCAGGCTCCTGAGTTTCATGCTGCGGTACTGGCCGAACTGGCGCTGATCGGGCATCGAGGTCCGGCCGAGGTTGAGATGCTGTCGACCAGCTACGCCGACGATCCCGAATTGCTGGTCCGCATGGTGGCCAAGGCATTGAGCGCGCCTGCTGCGCCGCCGCCCCAGCATGCGCGGATTCCGTTGCGGGCCAGACCTGTTGCGTTGCTGGCCGCGCGCCAACTCCGCGACCGCGAAGTCCGCCGCGACAAAATGGTGCGCGCCATCTGGGTGCTGCGCGGTCTGCTGCGTGAGTATGGGCGCCGGCTGACCGACGCCGGTGTTTTCGGCACCGCCGATGACGTGTTCTACCTATTGGTCGACGAGCTCGACGAACTTGACCGACTGCCGGCGGACGTTGCGGGACTGGTTGGCCGACGCCGAGCCGAACAACACAGGTTGGCAGCCATCGTTCCGCCGACAGTATTCAGCGGCAGCTGGCAGCCATCGACCACGTCGTCGAGCTCGTTGGGCGTCGGGGACACGCTGCGCGGTGTCGGAGTCTGCGGCGGACGGGTCCGCGGCCGGGTGCGGATCGTGCGGCCCGAGACCATCGACGACCTGCAACCCGGCGAGATTCTGGTCGCCGAGGTCACCGATGTCGGCTACACCGCGGCCTTCTGCTACGCCGCGGCTGTGGTAACCGAGCTCGGCGGTCCAATGTCACACGCCGCCGTGGTGGCCCGCGAGTTCGGGTTCCCCTGTGTGGTTGACGTCCAGGGCGCCACTCGCCGTCTCCCGCCCGGTGCGCTTGTCGAGATCGACGGCAGCGCGGGGGAGATCCGCGTGCTCGACATGGCTGCTGAAGACATCTCGCCGCTTCCGGTCAGTGACCAGAGCCGGCACGTCGACCGCTCATAAACCTGTGCCGCCGAGTGGTGGGCGTGGGTCAGCTCAGTTGACCCCGCCCACGAAAACGGCGATCAGCCTCGCCGCCCGGCCCGCTCGGCGAACGCGTCGAGCGCGGCGAGCACTTCAGGGGAACGCCACACTCGGTTGCGGGGTCCACTGGTCGTCTCAACGAGGATTCCCGCCTCGGTGAGCGGGTTGAGGTAGCGGTGCGCGTTGGTGGACTCGATGCCCAGCTCCTGCGCCAGTAGCGCAGCGTTCACGACCGGACGGCGAGTCAACAAATCCGCGACCTTCCACACCGCCGAGTCGGACCGCGCGGTGATCACGCCGTTCCAGGTCTCCCGAATACCGTGAAGGTCGGCGACCAGTTGACGTCCGTTCGCGATAGCCAGGACGCTGGCCTGCGAGAAGCACTCGACAATCGGCCCGGCGTCACCATCGCGGTAGGTGGTCAGTGCGGCGAAGTAAGCGCCTGTGTCGGCAAGCAGCCCGGCCGAGACCGGCACCGTCACCTGGCGGGTCAGGCCTTTGTTGCGCAGCATGGCTTGTACCAATGCGCGTCCCGTGCGCCCGTTCCCGTCGGTGAAGGGGTGAATGGTCTCGAACTGTGCATGGCCCACCGCGATCTGCGGCAGCGTGGGAACGTCGGTGCGCTGTGCGAAGGCGATTAGGTCGCCAATCGCGCCGGGGACCACTCCGTGGCGCGGGCCGACGAATGTTGCGCCGATGGGGGTGGAGCCGCCGCCGATCCACACTGGCTCGGTGCGGAATTCTCCTGGCGTATGGCGTGGCTCGTTGACCGTCAACGCGCGGTGTATCGCCAGAATGGCGTCGGCATCAACGGTGTCGGACAGGGCGACCGCTGCTTGCATCGCAGCGGTGTTGGCGACGATCATCTCAGCGTTGCGCTTGGCCTTGCCACCGGGCAGCTCGGCCTCGGCGATAGCGCGGGCTGATGCAGTCAAGTTCTCGATCTGCGAGCTTGCGGCAGATTCCGACCGCAGCAATACGGCGGCAAACGGTGCGATGTCGCCTCCGAGTTCGGCATCGAAACGTATGATCTCGTGGCTTGCGGACTCGGCGTCTGCGAACACGGGCGGTGGCAAGTCCAGGACCAGGTCAGCAATGTTAGCCGGCACAGCGGGGTGGTAGGTGCCGTACTTGGGCAGCGCCGCGCTCGCGTACCGCCTCCCCTGTGGTTTCCAACGAACGTTCTCGTAGGTGACGGGGCGAAGTGAAGTCATTGCCCCAGCTTAGCCTCACTTACATGTCTAACTGAAGTTATCGGTCGGCCAGCGTACGCATACCGATCTTCTTCTCGTTGAGGTCGTGGACGAGATTCAGCACTTCGCGAAGGTTCCGGCCGAGCCGGTCGAGGGTGTAGGTCACGATGGTGTCGCCGGGGCGTGCGTACTCGAGCAGTTTGGTCAGGCCGGGCCGGGTTGACGGTCGCGCCGGTGCTCTTGTCGACGTAGATCCGTTCCTCGGGTAGTCCGGCCTTGGCGAGGGCGTCGAGTGACGTTCCAGACTCTGCTTGTTGGTGGAGACGCGGGCGTAGCCGAGTTCGAGTCCGTCGGCGGGGTGTGCTGGTGTGCTCACCATGCCTGACATGTACCGGAATTCGTTAACAGATTGGGACTTTTAGAAACCGCAGCAGCAGAGCAAGCTTCAACCGGGTTACACCCTGCTTGCCCGAAACTAACTCCAGCTCATCGCCGACAAGCGTCCACCGGTCGATCAGCCCGTCCTGATCCAAGTCCCTCGTCACGCGCGGAAGCTACACTGCAAACCACGCCCATCACCAATGCTTGTTCGCGGCTGGTGACACGATTCTTACCGGCGCACCCCACTACGGCCCACCCGGTTGGGATCTCATCACGCTGAACCCCTGGTGGCAACAATGCCAACACCTCAGCCTCTAACTAACGAGAAGGAACCATTCGACTGGGTCTTCCCGGTGTAAGCGATGTTTGGCTAGCCTCGCCCAATGTTGCTGGCCGGTGCCCCCGGGCGAGGGGGCCGCCGTGCTCGCAGTTTGCAACGAGACGTCTGGCGACTCCGATGATTTAGACCCAGGCATGATGTCATCATGCGGGAAGTCGAAGCGGATCTAGCGAGTCGTTGAGTAGCGCGTTGGCGACATCGCAGACTTGCTGCAGGTAGTAGCGTGCGTGTTCACTAGGGGTGAGATCTTTTGGTGGCCAGTGCAGTTCGTGCCATCCTCTGGTCAGGCCGACCAACTGCTGGCGGCCAGCGGCATTATTGAGTCGCACGAGGTATCCGGCACCGCTATCGTGGACGTTGAGTTCGATCGCGGGGTCACCGACGAGCACACCAGCACTGAGCGCCTCATAGACCAAGTCCGACAAGGCCGAACCGGCACAGCCATCACTGGGGTCGGGAAGTTCGCCTCCCGGCTCATCGCTTTCGTTGCCGACCCAGGCAGCGAACACGTCGTCATCGATGCCAAACGGTGTGCGGGTGACCTTGGCCGTAACCACGAAAGCAGTCACGTCGTCTGTGACACGATGTGTGGGCATCATTGAGCTCCAATTCGCTGGTTGTATTTGTTTGATTCATTCCGGACCAGTCGCGCGCGTCCGAAAGACCCACGAGTGTCAACCCAGAACACCACGGTTATATCAGTGTCATTGATGACATGCGAATTTTACTGAAAAATACGTAATTACAACGTGTGCACGTACGTAGACTGCTGTTGGCCAGCGCCTCACCGGATCGCACCGATTATGTAAGTATTAATACGTAGGTCACGAAATCCGCTGACGTATACGCCTGTGGTGACTTGCTAATCTTGAGCGGCGGGGCGTCGATGGGTTTGGCGCGGATCGGTTTGCGTGGTAACAATCAGTATCCAATGGGCAGCAAGTCGGCGAAATGGGAGTGCATTGCGTACCGGTGACACACCAGGCGGCGCAGCGGCCGATGGTGGTGCTGCGACTAGTTCTGACCTGGCCGGCAAACTGAACAAGCTATTCGAAATCATGCGTAAGCCGTCTGAGCCACCGTTGTCGAATGTAGCTGCGGCCGAGGCGATCACGCGAAAAACCGGAGTGTCGATCAGCCAGGCTTACATGTGGCAGCTGCGAAACGGGGCAAAGACCAACCCGACGGTGCAACATCTGCGTGCGATCGCGGACTTCTTCGGTGTGCCAGCCTCGTACTTGATTGATCGCGATACTGACCCGAAGATCGACGCCCAGCTCGGGCTGCTGCAAGCGCTTCGCGACAGCGGGGTACGGGATTTGGCGATGCGTGCATCGGGGCTGACTCCGGAAGCGATAACGAGCTTGGCGACCATGGTCGACGAGGTTCGCAAACTGCAGCAGTTGCCTCCAATCGCTCCTGGGGGATGGTCGGGGCTAGATGGCTGTATCGAACGCTGACATGCTCGCGTTGGCGCGCGAGCTGCCCATTCCTGTCCCATGGGATAGAAACGTCTTCATCGACAATCTGGCCCGTCAAAGAAGGCGGCCTATCCGGTTGATGCCTAGCGATACCTCGGCGTTCACCGAAGGCCCCTGTGGATTGTGGTTGATCTTTGATGACGAAGACGTCATCCTTTACGACGCTGGGACCTCGGACTACCACATCGATCAAATCGTCTGCCACGAGGTCGGGCACATGGTGTTAGGGCACCGCAGTCACCAAGGCAGCACCGACAAGACGCCTAAACTCGAACTATTCAGCAAAATGCTACCCGACCTCGATCTCACCACCATACAAAATGTCCTGGGCCGGAAATCCTTTGCGGACGATCAAGAGCTCGACGCAGAGAATTTTGCACACACCTTGATGTGCGCATCAGCAAAAGCGGGAGCCGAAAAGTCAGTGATGCGCAGCGTCTTCTTCCGATCTAGATGACCTCAGCCGTACCAGGATTCCTCGTCTGGCCGGGGCTAGCATTCATGCTAGCGGTCTTGGTCGTACGGTACACCTTCTTCAATACCAGCCTATTCGAGGTGTATCTAAACAATTCGATTGGGCTTTTTCTCGTCTGCAACCTGTTGCGCGAGAAAACTATTGAGGAATTCTTTGCCCGTCATCACTTAATGACCGTCACCACCGCACAGGAGCTGTCATGGGTGGCGATCGTGTTACCGTGCGCAGAGTTCATGGGTTTCATTGCACTGTGGTCAGGATTGCCGCCGCAGGAAACTCGCCACCGGCAACGGTATCACCGATCAGCTGCGATCATCTTGTCAGGAGCCTTCTTGATCGCCGCATCCCGCGCTCGCGCTGCCGGACAGATCCTTGAGCTCGCCCATGGATGGGACATCGTGCTCGCCTGGTTCTTGTGGACGATCGTTCTCGACGTGTTGGGCATTCAGATGATGATCATGAGCGTCACGGAATGGCGACGCACTGCGAAGTGGCAAGAACGGCTCATCGCCGGGTGTACTGTTATGGTCGGCGGTTTCGGTGTAATGATTTGCATCGGAAGCTTATGCTATAAGTTCTTTGAGCAGCTAAGTGGGGTGCATAACAGTCACTTCGTCAGCTTCCTGATTGCAGTAAACAGCCGATATTGCTTCTGGCAGTCACTCGTCCTCTACGCGCTCGCCGCGGTCCCTGCTGTCGGGACACTGCGTGCCCGCGCTGGCCTCGACGGGACCAGCCGCGCCTGGCATGCCCTTCAGGGACTTCGAGAGACCCTGACGGCTGTCGTTCCTGAAAGTGTATTTGAATGGAAGCCCGCCTCGACGAGTCGCCAAAAGACGGTCTTGGAACTGCACCAGACCATCATTGAAATACGCGATGCAATACTGCTTCTAAGGCCCTACTTTCGTGAGATCTCCCTGGAGGAGGAAGCTCGGTTTGTCGACCGATACGTGGTGCCCACCGGTCAGCGTGACGCAGCTATCCAGGCGTTGCAGATCGCTAAAGCGGTCCACGCGAAAGGAACTGGGGCTAGACCAGAGCCGATAGACGCGGCGATGGTCCGTATGTCATGCGCGACCGACCTTGGCCAAGAGACAGCGGAGCTGATACAACTTTGTCAATGGTGGCCGAGTGCCCAGGCCGCGATTCATCAACCCATCGTCGAACATCCTGAAAGAGTAAGTGGTTCATGATGACCAAAACTAGCCCCACGGCTCTGTCCTGCCGCGTCCACGGTTCCGGCTACCCGTAGGCCGTCCACGGTCATAGCCATCACGGTGCGCAGAGAGTCAGCGTCACGAGACGGGAAGGTTGCCATCGACCCTGATCCGATCGATCACCTGGGATCAGGGCTTCGAAATGGCCCGACATACCGACATCACTGTAGATTTCGGCGTGCCGGTCTACTTTTGAGACTCCCGCTCACCGTGGCAGCTGTTGTCCATCTCACCGTGACAACGTGGCCGCAACGAGAACGCGAAAGGTCTTCTGCGCCAGTACTTTCCCAGGGGAACCAGCCTGACACCTACTCACCCGACTATCTGCGCGCTGTCGAACACGAGATCAACAACCGACCCCGCCGCACCCTCGAAGACCGCAGCCTCGCCGAACTATTCGCCGCGCTGCTAACCTCAGCAGACCATCAACTGTTGCGACGTTGACTAGAAGCCACCGAGCCAATCTATGGCGCTGACGACCACGATGCCGCCGGCACGGGCATAGTCGAGCATGACAGCCACCTGCGCACGAGCCCTAACTGGAAGACGACAACGCCGCCATCCGGCGAATCCCTCCGCTACTTTGCACCTCCGGTCAGCTTCGGGAGTACGCGGCCTAGCCGCCGCACGCCGGATTTAGCCGCTGCGCGCGCACTACGTCCGTGGTGTCGGCTACCGTCGGGTTATGCACGAGCGCACCATCCGCGCACGCACCCGCGCCGGCACCGTCGAGGGGTTCACCCGCGACGGCGTGCACCGCTGGCGATCCATCCCATATGCTCAGCCGCCGCTGGGGCACCTGCGGTTCCGGGCGCCGCGGCCCGCCCAGCCCTGGTCGGGGGTGCGGCACTGCCACGGCTTCGCCAACTGTGCGCCTCAGCAGCGTCGCTACACCATGCTCGGTATCGGTAAGTACCAACCGATGGGCGAGGACTGCCTGACGCTCAACGTTGTCACGCCCGAAGTCGCCAGCGGGGAACCACTCCCGGTCATGGTCTTCATCCATGGCGGCGGGTACATCTTGGGCAGCTCGGCGACCCCGCTCTACGACGGCGCCGCGTTGGCGCGCCGCGGCTGCGTGTACGTTTCGGTCAACTACCGGCTCGGCGCGTTGGGATGTTTGGACCTGTCATCGCTGTCTGGGCCGGATATCACCATCGACAGCAACTTGTATCTGCGCGATCTGGTGCTGGCGTTGCACTGGGTGAAAGACAATATCGCCGAGTTCGGCGGCAACCCAGGTTGTGTCACCATTTTCGGCGAAAGCGCGGGCGCGTGCATAATTGCCACGCTGTTGGCGGTGCCTGCCGCCGAAGGCCTGTTCACTCGAGCGATTTCGGAAAGCCCGGCGTCGGGCATGGTGCGGTCGAAAGAGATTGCCGACGAGTTCGCGACGCGCTTTGCCAAACTACTTGGTGTGCGCGCACCGGATGCCGGCGCTGCGCTGATGCAGGCATCCCCAGCCCAGCTGGTGGCAACACAGCATCGCCTGATCGAGCAGGGCATGCGAAAAAAGCTGGGCGCCTTCCCGATTGGTCCCGTCGTCGGCGACGACTGTCTGCCCCTGGACCCAGTCGAAGCGATGCGGACCGGTCGCGCGCATCGGGTGCCGCTCATTGTCGGTACCAACGCTGAAGAGGGCCGGTTATTCACCAGGTTCCTCAAAATGTTGCCGACGAATGAATCGATGATCGAAGAGTTGCTGACCGACACGGAACCGGCTGCGCGTGAACGTATTACCGCCGCCTATCCGGACTACCCGCAGCGATCAGCCTGCATCCAGCTCGGTGGCGACTTCGCCTTCAGCTCGGCGGCCTGGCAGATCGCCGAGGCGCACGGCAACCATGCGCCCACATATATGTACCGATACGACTACGCCCCGCGGATGCTGCGCTGGGCCGGTTTGGGAGCAACCCACGCCACCGAGCTATTGGCCGTATTCGATATCTATCGCACCAGGTTCGGCGCGTTACTCACCGCGGCCGCCGATCGCCACCATGCGCTGCGGGTCAGCAACGAGGTGCAACGACGCTGGCGATGCTTTGGCCGCACTGGGGTCCCTGGCGACGACTGGCCCGCTTACACCCGCGCCGACCGTGCCGTCATGGTGTTCGACCGCAAGTGCCGCGTCGAGTTCGATCCGCACCCGCACCGGCGGATGGCATGGGACGGCTTCTCACTGGCACGCTGACCCTCATGGCCCGCGTACCCATCGTGGTGATGGGCGTCTCTGGATCAGGCAAGACGACGGTCGGAGTGGTGCTCGCGCAACGGATGCGGGTGCCCTTCCTAGACGCCGATACCCTGCACCCGCCGGCCAACATCGCCAAGATGACCGCCGGCGAACCGCTCCATGACGACGATCGCCACCCCTGGCTGGAGAGGGTTGGCGAATGGCTGGCCAGCCATCGCGGCGGCGCAGTGGTGAGCTGTTCGGCGCTCAAACGCGCGTACCGCGACCAGCTGCGTGCGCACTGGCCGCATACTGAGTTCTTGCATCTGCGCGGATCACTGGAACTCATCAGCCGCCGGCTAGCCGCTAGGTCCGGCCACTTCATGCCAGCCGCCCTACTGCGCTCGCAATTTGACACCTTAGAACCGCTTGGCGCCGACGAACTTGGTCTTAGCGTCGATATCGACCAGCATGACCAGGATGTCGCTGCCATCGTCGATACCTTCCTCGCCTTCCTGGCCGGCTCGGCGCGACAGAACCCGTAGGCAGCGCACCGATGTACGAAACTGTGGTCGCGTTAGTGGTCGCGTTGCACGTCGTCTTCATCGGTTACGTCGTTATTGGCGGTTTCCTCGCCGTGCACTGGCGGCGCACGATCTGGCTGCACGTGCCGGCGGCGATCTGGGGGATCGGCATCGCCACCAATCGTGTTGACTGCCCGCTAACTTGGTTGGAACGGTGGGCTCGGGCGAGGGCCGCAATGGCGCCGCTGCCGCCGGACGGATTCATCGCCCACTACATCACCGGGGTGATCTATCCGGTCAGTTGGCTGGGCGGTGTGCAGATCGGCGCCTTTGTGGTGGTGGCGGTCTCCTGGGCGGTGTTTTTCTGTCCTGGAATCAGAAGGCGCCGGCAATGCCGGCCAGCGGCGCGCTCTTTTCGGCTGCGGTAATGGCCAGCTCGCGGCCACGTTCGGCGCAGCGGCCGCACAATTTTGCGGATCAACAGTCAGCGACGGCAATGTGCCGCGACGGCGGATATGGTGGACTGAGTGCGAGCGTTGATCATTGTCGACATGCAGAACGATTTCTGCACGGGTGGCTCAGTGCCAGTGGCCGGCGCGGATGCGCTACCCCACGCGATCAACGCTTACCTGGCCCAGCATCCCAGCTATCAGCACGTCGTGGCCACCAAGGACTACCACATCAACCCTGGTGAACATTTCTCCGACACACCGGACTATGTGTCATCCTGGCCGCCGCACTGCGTGGCGGGAACCTCCGGCGCCGATTTTCACCCTGATCTCGACACGAGCCCGGTGGAGGCGGTCTTCCGCAAAGGCGCTTACAGCGGGGCGTACAGCGGTTTCGAGGGCGTTGACGAGACGAAGACACCGCTGCTCGACTGGTTGCTTCGGCACGAGGTCAACGAGGTTGACGTGGTCGGTGTCGCCACCGATTTCTGCGTGTGCAAAACCGCCCAGGACGCGGCCCGGGCGGGCTTTACGACGCGGGTATTGCTAGACCTGTCGGTGGGGTCCAGGGCGCAGTCGACCATGGAGGCGCTCGACGAGATGCGCAAAGCCGGCGTCGCCGTGGTCTTGAGCTCCTGATGACGACACCGAGCCGCCACGAGCTGCTGGCCGCGGTGGAACGGTCGCCTCAGGCGGCCGCCTCGCACGACCGTGCCGGCTGGGTTGGGCTATTCACCAGTGACGGCCGAATCGAAGATCCAGTGGGCTCGCAGCCGCATGTAGGGCACGCACAGATCGGCCGCTTTTACGACACCTTCATCGGCCCGCGCGACATCACATTCCATCGCGATGCGGATATCGTCGTCGGCCCGGTCGTCATACGCGATCTCGAACTCGAGGTGGCGATGTCTTCGGCCGTGACAATGTACATTCCCGCATTCTTGCGCTACGACCTCCGAGAGGCTAACGGCGAGTGGCGGATCGCCGTGCTGCGGGCCTACTGGGAGCTGCCAGCGATGATGCTGCAGTTCCTGCTAACCGGGTCGCGAGCAGTATCGCCCGCCCTGCAACTGTCCCGAAGCCTATTGGGCAACCAGGGATTGCGCGGCACCGCCGGTTTCATGACGGGTTTTCGTAGGGCCGGCACACGCCACAAGAAGCTGGTGGCAACCTTTCTGCACTCGGT